>NZ_FNSW01000001.1:2949750-3277500 GCF_900104695.1 Paenibacillus sp. GP183 | reverse complement strand
TTACAACGATTGTTCCTTGAAAACTAGATAGCGAAACGAACAAAAGCGTGAAACTTAGAGCGTGACAACCTAACGGTTGCACATAAATCCTTTAAGCATCATTTGTGTCACAACAAATGAATGTTTCTAGAATAAACCGTAGCCGCAAGGTTACATTGGTTAAGCTAGAAAGAGCACACGGAGGATGCCTAGGCACTAGGAGCCGAAGAAGGACGTGGCGAACGACGTAATGCCTCGGGGAGCCGTAAGCAGGCTTTGATCCGGGGATGTCCGAATGGGGGAACCCGGCTGTGGTAATGCACAGTCACCACTATCTGAATTCATAGGATAGTTGGAGGCATACCCAGGGAACTGAAACATCTAAGTACCTGGAGGAAAAGAAAACAAAAGTGATTCCGTCAGTAGCGGCGAGCGAACGCGGAGAAGCCCAAACCAGGGAGCTTGCTCCCTGGGGTTGTAGGACGTCAACATGGGGTTAGCTTGGTAGGTGAAGAGGTCTGGAAAGGCCCGGCAAAGAAGGTAAAAGCCCTGTAGCCCAAACCAAGCGAAACCCCTAGACGGATCCTGAGTACGGCGGGACACGTGAAACCCCGTCGGAATCCGGCAGGACCATCTGCCAAGGCTAAATACTCCCTAGTGACCGATAGTGAAGCAGTACCGTGAGGGAAAGGTGAAAAGCACCGCGGAAGCGGAGTGAAAAAGAACCTGAAACCGTGTGCTTACAAAAAGTCAGAGCACTTTCTATGTGTGATGGCGTGCCTTTTGTAGAATGAACCGGCGAGTTACGTTTGCATGCGAGGTTAAGTTGAAAAGACGGAGCCGCAGCGAAAGCGAGTCTGAATAGGGCGCATATAGTATGCAGGCGTAGACCCGAAACCGTGTGATCTACCCCTGTCCAGGGTGAAGGTGAGGTAACACTCACTGGAGGCCCGAACCCACGAATGTTGAAAAATTCGGGGATGAGGTGGGGGTAGCGGAGAAATTCCAATCGAACTCGGAGATAGCTGGTTCTCCCCGAAATAGCTTTAGGGCTAGCCTCGGATAAACGAGTTGTGGAGGTAAAGCACTGATTGGGTGCGGGGCCCGCCAAGGGTTACCAAGTCCAGTCAAACTCTGAATGCCACAAACTTAGATCCGGGAGTCAGACAGTGAGTGCTAAGATCCATTGTCAAGAGGGAAACAGCCCAGACCATCAGCTAAGGTCCCCAAGTACGTGTTAAGTGGGAAAGGATGTGGAGTTGCCCAGACAACCAGGATGTTGGCTTAGAAGCAGCCACCATTGAAAGAGTGCGTAATAGCTCACTGGTCGAGTGACTCTGCGCCGAAAATGTAACGGGGCTAAACACGCCACCGAAGCTATGGCTCGAACATTAATGTTCTTGGGTAGGGGAGCGTTGTATGTACGTAGAATTCTGACCGTGAGGACAGGTGGAGCGCATACAAGTGAGAATGCCGGTATAAGTAACGAAAAGATCAGTGAGAATCTGATCCGCCGAAAGCCTAAGGTTTCCTGAGGAAGGCTCGTCCGCTCAGGGTAAGTCGGGACCTAAGGCGAGGCCGAAAGGCGTAGTCGATGGACAACAGGTGGAAATTCCTGTACCACCGTAGCCGTTATGAGTGATGGAGTGACGCAGAAGGGGAAAGACGCGAGCGGATGGAAGAGCTCGTCCAAGCAGTGAGGCTGGTGTGCAGGCAAATCCGCACATCGATAAGGCTAGGCTGTGATGGGGAGGGAAAATTACAGTACCGAAGGTCATGTACTCAAGCTGCCAAGAAAAGCTTCTAGCCAGGCGAAGGTGCCCGTACCGCAAACCGACACAGGTGGGCGAGAAGAGAATTCTAAGGCGCGCGGAAGAACTCTCGTTAAGGAACTCGGCAAAATGACCCCGTAACTTCGGGAGAAGGGGTGCCTCGGTAGGGTGAATAGCCCGAGGGGGCCGCAGTGAAAAGGCCCAAGCGACTGTTTAGCAAAAACACAGGTCTGTGCGAAGCCGCAAGGCGAAGTATACGGGCTGACGCCTGCCCGGTGCTGGAAGGTTAAGAGGAGTGGTCAGCCGCAAGGTGAAGCTATGAATTGAAGCCCCAGTAAACGGCGGCCGTAACTATAACGGTCCTAAGGTAGCGAAATTCCTTGTCAGGTAAATTCTGACCCGCACGAATGGCGTAACGACTTGGGCGCTGTCTCAACGAGAGATCCGGTGAAATTTTAATACCTGTGAAGATGCAGGTTACCCGCGACAAGACGGAAAGACCCCATGGAGCTTTACTGCAGCTTGATATTGGACTTGGGTACGATCTGTACAGGATAGGTGGGAGCCGTAGAAGCCTGAGCGCCAGCTTAGGTGGAGGCGCCGTTGGGATACCACCCTGATCGTACCTAGGTTCTAACCTGGTACCGTGATCCGGTATGGGGACAGTGTCAGGTGGGCAGTTTGACTGGGGCGGTCGCCTCCTAAAATGTAACGGAGGCGTTTAAAGGTTCCCTCAGAATGGTTGGAAATCATTCGCAGAGTGCAAAGGCATAAGGGAGCTTGACTGCGAGACAAACAGGTCGAGCAGGGACGAAAGTCGGACTTAGTGATCCGGTGGTACCGAATGGAAGGGCCATCGCTCAACGGATAAAAGCTACCCTGGGGATAACAGGCTTATCTCCCCCAAGAGTCCACATCGACGGGGAGGTTTGGCACCTCGATGTCGGCTCATCGCATCCTGGGGCTGAAGTAGGTCCCAAGGGTTGGGCTGTTCGCCCATTAAAGCGGTACGCGAGCTGGGTTCAGAACGTCGTGAGACAGTTCGGTCCCTATCTGTCGCGGGCGCAGGAAATTTGAGAGGAGCTGTCCTTAGTACGAGAGGACCGGGATGGACGTACCGCTGGTGTACCAGTTGTCTCGCCAGAGGCATAGCTGGGTAGCTATGTACGGAGGGGATAAGCGCTGAAAGCATCTAAGCGCGAAGCCCCCCTCAAGATGAGATTTCCCAATTCAGTAAGACCCCTTGTAGACGACGAGGTAGATAGGTTCGAGGTGGAAGTGGGGCAACCCATGCAGCTGACGAATACTAATCGGTCGAGGGCTTAACCTAAGAGCTTTCCGGAGGAAAGCTGGCTTCGGAAGCAAAAATCTAAGTCAACACACACGCCAATGTTCGTTTCGCTGCTAGTTTTCAGGGAGCAAGCCTGCCTGAACAAGTTATTGATGTTTCTTGGCAGAAACATCCCGTTTGGTGACGATGGCGGAGGGGAACCACGCGTTCCCATCTCGAACACGACCGTTAAGCCCTCCAGCGTCGATGGTACTTGAACCGCAGGGTTCTGGAAGAGTAGAACGTTGCCAAGCCCACAACAAAAAGAACTCATTTGATGAAAAATCAGATGGGTTCTTTTTCTATGGGCTGGTTTATGGCGAGGATGTCCTGCCATTTCGACTCATAACAATGCACTTCATACACTATAAATTTTTGAGTACTCTCGAACAGGATGTAGAACGATGGACATTAGCCCTCCATCAAAAATAGCCTTATCGAGATTTTCTCGAGAAGTCTCATTTGCACGCCATGCAGAATAAAACAGTAAGGACAGTTAACACTAAATAAGACATGGCAGATTACTCAGCAATCTTCAATTCATGGACAATACTTGTCAAATGGAATAAAAATGATTATAATCGAATTAAGGTCAAAGAAAGTCAAAGTCAATTTACTTCTGGACATTTTAGGAGGAGGAATTGATGCGCAATGTGTCAGAAATTATTGAACAGTATTTAAAGCAGGTTTTGCAGCAAAGCTCCGAAGGAGCGATAGAGATTCAGCGCAATGAACTTGCCGATCAGTTCCAATGTGTTCCTTCTCAAATCAATTATGTCATCAGCACCAGGTTCACGCTGGAAAAAGGCTACATTGTGGAGAGTAAACGCGGCGGCGGCGGCTATATTCGCATCCAAAAAATTGAACTAAGGTCCCATGGCTCTATACTTGATCTAATTTTTCAAACGATCCATACACACATTGATCAGGTGACATCGGAAGGACTTATTTATCAACTTCAGGAGGCCCATTACATTTCTGCGCGCGAAGCCAATTTGATGAAGGCGGCCATATCCAGAGATGTGCTGATTTTCAAGCTTCCCCTTCGGGATGAAATAAGGGCCAAGATTCTGAAAGCTATGCTGATTTCATTGCTTAGCAAATAAGGGGAGGAGATACCCATGATTTGTCAGGAATGCGGTAAGCGGCCGGCTACTCTGCATTTTACCAAGATCGTCAACGGCGAAAAGAATGAATTCCATATATGTGAAGTCTGTGCCAGGGAAAAAGGGGAACTCATCCCGGGAACCTCCAACGGGTTTTCGATTCATAATCTTTTATCCGGCTTGCTTGACTTTGAGCCCTCTTCGACCGGTTCACTTTCCAATAAAGCACAATCCATTCGCTGTGAAGAATGCGGACTCACCTATGCTCAATTCAGCAAAATCGGCCGATTTGGCTGCGGTTCTTGCTACCAAAGCTTTACCGAAAGGCTTGACCCGCTGTTCAAAAGAGTGCATGGCAATACCGTGCATGTCGGCAAGGTGCCCAAACGAACCGGCGGGCTGATCCAAGATAAGCGAGAAATCGATAATCTAAAGAAAGAAATGATGACCCGCATCGAACACGAAGAGTTTGAGCAGGCCGCCAAAATCAGGGATCAAATCCGTGAAATCGAAAAGAAGATAGCTGGGATCTAAGGAGGTGTTGGCTCCATGGCGTTACACCGTTTTACCGGAGATGCTTTGAGTGAGTGGATGAGAGGCGAAGGCCCGGAATCGGACATAGTGATTAGCAGCCGAATTCGAATAGCCAGAAATATCAAGGATTACCCCTATCCGATGCTGGCAACCAACCCGCAATCCAAAGAAATTTTGGAACAGGTATCTCAGGTTCTGGAAAATGAAGATTTGGAAACAATCAGCCGTTTTTCCCTCATACCGCTCTCGGAACTCAGTGAACTGGAAAAAATGGTGCTTGTTGAAAAGCATCTGATCAGTCCGAATTTAGCGAATGAATCGCGAAATGGAGCAGTCATTTTAAGCGACAATGAATCCATCAGCATTATGATCAATGAAGAGGATCATCTTCGCATCCAGTGCTTGTGTCCGGGCTTTCAAGTTAAGGAAGTATGGGATTTGGCCAACCAAATCGATGATATCTTTGAAAGTCAGCTCGATTACGGGTATGATGAGAAAAGGGGATACTTAACAAGCTGCCCGACGAATGTCGGAACCGGGATCAGAGCCTCGGTCATGATGCATTTGCCAGCGCTCGTGCTGTCACAGCAAATCAACCGGATTTTATCTGCGGTGACGCAGGTGGGTTTGACTGTGAGAGGATTATATGGAGAAGGCAGTGAAGCATTAGGGAACTTGTTCCAAATCTCCAATCAAATTACGTTAGGCCAGTCAGAGGAAGAAATTATTGATAATCTGCACAGTGTGGCTCGTCAAATTATTGAACATGAACGAGCAGCGCGGCTGAAGCTGATGGCTGAATCGCGCATGCGCATTGTAGACAGAGTGAATCGCTCTTTGGGAATCCTTTCCTTCGCGGAAATTTTGGATTCCAAGGAAGCGGCCCAGCGACTCTCTGATGTACGGCTTGGGATAGATATCGGGATTATCCAAAATGTATCATCGAATATTTTAAATGAGCTTCTTGTCATGACACAGCCTGGATTTTTGCAGCAGAATGCGGGAGAGAGCTTAACCCCAGAAGAGAGGGACATCCGCAGGGCGCAGTTGATTCGAGAAAAGTTTGGACAATTTTCATCAAGATAAAATATGACCCGCATTTCGATTTTTTCCTTGCAGGAATGATTTATAGGATTACAAATTTTTGGAGGTGTTTTCTATGATGTTTGGAAGATTTACAGAACGTGCGCAGAAGGTGCTTTCTTTGGCTCAAGAGGAGGCCGTAAGATTGGGCCACAATAATATCGGTACCGAGCATATTTTGTTAGGGCTCATTCGTGAAGGTGAGGGAATAGCCGCAAAAGCGTTGGTTGCTCTGGGGCTTGGCCTAGAAAAGATACAAGACGAGGTTGAATCCCTTATTGGAAGAGGACAAGAGCAGCCTACGAATATTGCCTATACGCCAAGAGCCAAAAAAGTGATTGAGCTTTCCATGGACGAAGCCAGGAAACTGGGACATACTTACGTAGGAACCGAGCATATTCTTCTTGGACTCATTCGTGAAGGTGAGGGCGTTGCGGCAAGAGTGCTCAATAATCTGGGGGTTAGCTTGAACAAAGCTCGCCAACAAGTGCTGCAGCTCCTGGGAAGCAGTGAAACTGTATCACAAAATCATGGCAGCAATCCTAATGTAAATACTCCCACATTGGATGGTTTGGCAAGAGATTTAACGGCATACGCCAAAGAGGGTCATTTGGATCCCGTTATCGGCCGCAGCAAAGAAATTGAGCGTGTGATTCAGGTGCTCAGCCGGAGAACCAAGAACAATCCAGTTTTGATCGGGGAACCGGGTGTAGGTAAAACGGCAATTGCCGAGGGCCTCGCACAAAAGATCATCAACAACGAAATCCCTGAAACCTTGAAGGATAAAAGAGTAATGACCCTCGATATGGGTTCTGTTGTAGCCGGTACGAAGTACCGCGGGGAGTTTGAAGACAGACTCAAAAAAATAATGGATGAAATTCGCCAAGCCGGCAACATCGTATTGTTTATTGACGAATTGCATACGTTGATTGGAGCAGGTGGTGCTGAAGGTGCCATCGACGCTTCCAACATCCTGAAGCCGGCGCTGGCGAGAGGCGAGCTGCAGTGTATCGGTGCAACCACGCTTGACGAGTATCGCAAGTACATCGAGAAGGATGCCGCTTTGGAAAGACGTTTTCAACCGATCACCGTGGATCAGCCATCTCCGGATGAAGCCATTCTTATTCTTCACGGGTTGAGGGATCGGTATGAAGCTCATCATCGCGTGAAAATTACGGACGATGCCATCGTAGAAGCGGTTCATTTGTCGGATCGCTACATTCCGGATCGCTTCTTACCGGACAAAGCTATTGATCTTATCGATGAAGCCAGCTCGAAAGTAAGGCTTCGTTCTTATACAGCACCGCCAAGCTTAAAGCAGCTGGAAAACAAACTGGAAGACATTCGCAAGGAAAAGGATGCAGCTGTGCAGAGCCAGGAATTTGAAAAAGCTGCAGGCCTGCGCGATACCGAGCAAAAGCTGCGTGAAGAGCTGGATACCACCAAGAATGAGTGGAAAGAAAAGCAGGGACGCTTGGACATGGAGGTCACTCCGGAGGATATTGCTCAGATTGTGGCAAGCTGGACTGGCATCCCGGTCACCAAGCTGGCTGAAGAAGAAACAGAGCGCCTGCTCAAGATGGAGGACATTTTGCATGAGCGTGTAATTGGCCAGGAAGAAGCTGTGAAATCAGTGAGCCGCGCCATTCGCCGTGCCAGAGCTGGATTAAAAGATCCTAAACGTCCTATGGGCTCCTTTATTTTCTTGGGACCAACAGGGGTAGGGAAAACAGAGTTGGCCCGCGCCTTGGCAGAGTCCTTATTCGGCGATGAAAATGCAGTTATCCGTATTGATATGTCCGAGTACATGGAGAAGCACTCGACCTCCAGATTGGTTGGAGCGCCTCCCGGATACGTTGGTTATGAAGAAGGCGGGCAATTAACGGAGAAAGTTCGCCGTAAGCCATATTCGGTTGTGCTTCTCGATGAAATCGAAAAAGCGCATCCCGAAGTGTTCAATATCTTGCTTCAAGTGCTTGAGGATGGCCGCTTGACGGACTCCAAAGGACGTACAGTCGACTTCCGCAATACTCTGATCATTATGACATCCAACGTGGGTGCAGAAGCGATCAAGAAAAACACTTCTCTTGGATTTACAGCGAGTCAGGATGCTGGACGCGATTACGGAAATATGAAGGATAAAGTGATGACCGAGCTGAAGAAAAGCTTCCGCCCTGAGTTCCTTAACCGGATTGACGAAACCATCGTCTTCCACTCCCTGGATGAAGAGCATATCTCCCGCATCGTCACCTTAATGGCTGAAGACCTTCGCAAGCGTCTGAAGCAGCAGGATGTGGATTTCGCGCTTACGGATAAAGCGAAGGCTTTCCTCGCCAAAGAGGGCTATGATCCGACATACGGAGCCCGTCCTTTGCGCAGAGCGATTCAAAAGCACATCGAGGACCGTTTATCCGAGGAATTGCTGAAAGGCAATATTTCCAAGGGCGACTCCCTAACTATTGATGAAAAAGATGGCGAGTTGGTCGTGCATAACAGCGAGAGTGCAGCTTCAAAATCCTAAAGATGAAATGAAGCATTTTACAGCTTCCACCTGGGGCTGTAAAATGCTTTTTTTGTATGCAGGACTATCGTTGGTCTAACAAAAATGGTAAACTTTGAATAACCCAATGTTTAAATGGCAGAGGAGCAAGCAGGTTGATGAGTAAACAAAAAACGAAATTCAGCTGTCAGGAATGCGGATATGAGAGTGCGAAATGGATGGGCAAATGCCCAGGCTGCCAATCCTGGAACAGCATGATTGAGGAAGTGGAATCGGTTGTCCGGACCCAAGGAATGAATTCTTCCTTCGCCAGGACGAAAGAAAAACCGACTCCCATCATACATATAGAAAGTAGCCCCGAACCACGGGTTCTAACTAATAATAAAGAGCTTAACCGGGTGCTTGGCGGAGGGATTGTTCCCGGCTCTCTGATTTTGGTCGGGGGCGATCCCGGAATCGGGAAATCCACACTGCTGCTGCAGACTTCGCATGCTCTAACCGAGTCGCAGCAAAAAGTGCTTTATATTTCGGGGGAAGAGTCGATCAAGCAAATAAAACTGCGTGCCGATCGATTGAATGCGTTCTCTCCTTTGCTATATGTACTGTGCGAAACCAATCTTGAGATGATTGAAGAAGCGATTCAAGAGATACAGCCCGATTTTATGGTCATTGATTCCATTCAAACCGTCTACCACCCTGGTGTAACCTCTGCGCCTGGTACAGTGGCTCAGGTTCGTGAATGTACCGGGCATTTTATGAGGATAGCCAAAGGTCAAGGAATTGCTACCGTTCTGGTAGGGCATGTAACCAAAGAAGGGGCTATCGCGGGTCCGAGACTTCTGGAGCACATGGTGGACTGTGTTCTTTACTTCGAAGGGGAACGTCATCATTCCTATCGCCTGCTTAGGGCGGTTAAGAATCGATTTGGCTCGACCAATGAAATCGGTATTTTTGAAATGCAAGAGTCAGGGCTTGTAGAAGTCAGCAATCCCTCGGAGCTGTTTCTTTCCGAGAGGCCTTTGGGCGTTGCCGGCTCAACGGTGGTCGCCAGTATGGAAGGCACTCGTCCCATTCTTGTGGAAATTCAGGCCCTGGTTTCATCAACGAATTTCCCTTCGCCGCGAAGGATGGCCACTGGCGTGGATCATAATCGCTTATCCTTGATAATTGCTGTGCTGGAGAAGCGGATGGGCATGTTTTTGCAAAATCAAGACGCCTATCTCAATGTGGCCGGCGGCGTTAAACTGGATGAACCCGCTGTGGATTTGGCAATTGCTATCAGCATCGCTTCCAGCTTCAGGGATCAACCTACCAAGCCCTATGATGTGATATTTGGAGAAATCGGCCTGACTGGAGAAGTTCGTGGAGTATCGCGCATTGATCAAAGAGTCAAGGAAGCTGAGAAGTTAGGATTTCGCAGAGTGATTATGCCGGAGAAAAGCTTAAAGGGCTGGACCCCGCCTACAGGTATGGAGATTATTGGGGTAAACACCGTATCTGAAGCCTTGAAGGCTGCATTAGGCGGCTAATGCTCCGGATGCAAAGGAAAGGCGCAGCTTGAACAGCAAGTTTCAGGAGGAACACTAGATGAGCAAAGACGATAATAAACTGATTAAAGAAGATAACAAACAGGATGTTATGAGCCAATTGCTGCAAATGGTTGCTCCCGGCACAGCCTTTCGCGATGGTCTGGAAAATGTGCTTCGGGCTAAAACCGGCGGTTTAATCGTTGTAGGATACAGCCCCGAAGTTATGGAAATCGTTGATGGCGGATTTTCCATCAATTGCGACTTTTCTCCCAATTATTTATATGAACTGGCCAAAATGGATGGAGCGATTATCCTCAGTGAGGATATCAAAAAAATTCTTTTTGCCAATACCCAGCTCATTCCTGATTCCGCCATTCCTTCAACAGAGACCGGAATTCGCCATCGTACGGCAGAGCGGGTCGCCAGACAAACTTCCAAATTGGTTGTTTCCATATCCCAACGTAGAAATGTCATTACTTTATATCAGGGCACCCTGCGTTATTCGCTGAAAGATATTGGCGTCATTTTGACCAAGGCCAATCAAGCTATTCAAACTTTGGAACGGTACAAGGTTGTGCTTGATCAATCACTTACGAATCTAGGCGCTTCCGAGTTTGAGGAATTTGTTACGCTGCATGATGTGACGAACGTGATGTCACGCATCGAGATGGTGCTTCGCATCAAAACCGAGATTAATAAATATATTATAGAGCTCGGTAATGAAGGCCGATTGATCAGTATGCAGCTTGAAGAATTGGTTGGCAATACAGAACTGGAAGCGCGGCAGCTGATGCGGGATTACGTGCGTGAATTAACGGAGGATAAAGTCAAGGAGGCATTGCTTGGACTCAAGCGGCTTTCATCCGATGAACTTCTGGATCCGCAGCATATGGTTCGGTTGCTTGGGTATACCCATACGAATGCTGTCATCGAAGAGACCGTATCTCCAAGAGGCTTTAGGGTCCTTAATAAAATTCCAAGATTGCCTTCGATTATTATCGCTAATTTGGTCGAGCAATTCGGGTTTCTGTCTCATATCATGATGGCATCCATCGAGGAATTGGATGAGGTGGACGGGATCGGTGAAGTTAGAGCCAGAGCGATCAAAGAAGGCTTAAAGCGGATCCAAGAACAAATGTTCATTGACAGGCATATCTAAATTGCATACAATCAGAAAGTATCACTGCTTCGAATGCGCTCCGTACTGATTGGGGCATAGTAAACCAGAGGTGGATAAAAAACTTATGATAACTAAATCACTCCCCAGTCTTTTTACGATAGGGAATCTGTTTTTAGGAATACTTTCAATCATTCTCGTTTTCAATAATCAGCCCGAACGCGCTGCAGTGCTAGTCATTGTCGCTATGCTGCTTGACGGTCTTGACGGCCGTGTGGCAAGAGCATTGAACGCGCAAAGCGAATTCGGCAAAGAACTCGACTCGCTCTCAGATGTAATTTCATTCGGTGTGGCGCCTGCCTTCATTATGTACGTGGTAGCTTTTAATGACCCTGCCCTCATTAGCCCGGCATTTGCTTGGATTGTGACCGCCATTTTTCCTATATGCGGAGCTCTCCGTTTAGCTCGTTTCAACGTAATCGCCGGAGTTCCCGGTTATTTCATCGGATTGCCGATTCCTGCTGCAGGCGGTGTCCTCTGTACCTTGGCTTTGTTCCACGCAGAAATCAATGCCTATGTCCTTTTAATCAGTACGGTTCTCTTATCGTACTTAATGGTAAGTACAGTTAAATATCCGAATTTCAAAAAAGCAGGTATTCCGAAAGCTGCAATCTGGATCACACCTATTATTGTGGCCATTGCCGTACTTATTGCCATCCAGTGGCCGGAATCCATTTCGAAAATGATTTTCGTGCCATTACTGCTCTATGCGCTCTATGGCCTAAAAAAAAACGTTGATGGTTTGTTCGTCCGCCTTCGCAGACGTATGCGCAAGAACTCGGATAAGGCAGCCAAGTCCGAAACTCACTTGTAGTTTCTGATACAAAATAGGTTCGAAAATAAAAAGCATTTATTTTCTCTGAAGGGTTCAGAAGAAATAAATGCTTTTTTTGCCGTTGTGGTACTTTTCTCATTCAGGACATGTTGAAAAAGCCAAGAGTTGAACATTTTTTAGATTCGTTCTCCACAACCTTTTCCAGATTGACATCCAGAATGTTGCCGAGTGCGGACATATAGAACAGATTCGTACCAAGCTCCGAACTTACAGCTTCCATGCAGTTTTCACACAAATGGCCCTCTACGTGTGTTCCAAGTGTTACCCGCGCTTCTTCCATCGTCATATCCGGATAATAGGCTTGCTTGGCGGCATTGACTTCAATACAGCCGCACTCGGTTATGGATTTGATAACGGAACGGTTAACCGCAGCATTGGATTGTTGAAACTTCGATAAAACATCAAGCAAACTACGGTGACGGAGTAATAATTCAGATACTTGATCCTGAAACTGCTTCAAAGTCAGGGAGTTCATTCCATCCACCTCGGGTGTGTTATCAACTTTATTTTTATTATATAGGAAGGCTTCTAATTTTTCAATTTGTATGATTAGCGCGCGATAAATTGGAACATAATTGTAAAAGGGCATAACATTGTTTATTGGGAGGTGATTCTATGATGAGGAAATGGCTTCAAATCATTTTTGCGATCATCGGAGGAGTTTTAGGTTTTGAGTGGAGTGGATGGAATGGCTATGCATTATGGATGATGGGAGCAATTGCTTTTATCATGTGCTTAGCTGCGGGATGGGCGGCGGGCCTTGGAATGAAGCTGCTGCTCAAAGGAGAACAAAGGGTCGTTAGTTTACCGGTATCTGACTTGCTGTCAGGGACATCGGGTTTGGTCATAGGGTTGCTGATTTCTGTCCTTTTATTTCCCGTCTTGGAAAAAGTGATCTGGATCGGCTCCTGGCTTCCTATCATTGTTTCTACGGTTCTCGGTATCATGGGCTTTCGGATCGGTTATGAGAAGAAAGAAGAGCTTGCCCAGGTTTTCAGAAACCGGGCGCAGAACCATGAAAAACAGACTCATCGTCCTTATGAGGAACACAAAATTTTGGACACCAGCGTGATTATCGACGGCCGGATAGCCGATATTTGCAAGACGGGATTCATTGAAGGTACCCTGGTGATCCCTGAATTCGTGCTTGAAGAACTGCAGCATATTGCCGATTCCTCCGACTTGTTGAAACGTAACCGCGGCAGGCGGGGCCTGGACATTTTGAATAAAATCCAAAAGGAGCTTGAGGTTAAGGTACTGATCTACGAAGGCGACTTTGAGGAAATTTCCGAGGTGGACAGCAAGCTGGTCCGGCTCGCCAAGGTGCTGCAGGGGAAGGTAATTACGAATGATTTTAATTTAAATAAAGTTTGCGAGCTTCAAGGCGTCTCAGTTTTGAATATTAATGATTTGGCGAATGCAGTCAAGCCTGTCGTCCTTCCGGGTGAGGAAATTCTCGTACAGGTGATCAAAGACGGCAAGGAGCATGGACAAGGAGTCGCCTATCTGGATGACGGTACGATGATTGTCGTCGAGGGCGGGCGTGATTTTATCGGGTCTAATTTGGAGGTCATGGTCACAAGTGTACTGCAAACGTCAGCCGGCCGAATGATCTTCGCGAAACCGAAACTATTGGAAAAAGCGCAGTAAAACCAGTATGATAGGAAAAGGAGTGTGGCTAGTCAGCAGATAACAGGTGGGGACAAGATGGTTAAGCAAGACAAGTTGGGCAAAATGGGTGTTGTGATCGTTGCAGCAGGTAAAGGCTCGCGCATGCGTACAGCCATGAGCAAGCAATATTTACAGCTAGGCGGCAGGTCGATACTTGTACATACTTTGCAATTATTTCAAAACATACAAGAGGTCGACCATATCGTGCTCGTGGTGGGAGAATCGGATTTGGATCGCTGCCGTCAATTCGTGAGAGATTATAAGCTTGCTAAAGTTATACGGATACTTATAGGCGGCAAGGAACGTCAGAACTCGGTTAAACTAGGTCTTGATGCGCTTTCCCCGGGTACCGAATGGGTTCTGGTTCATGATGGAGTAAGACCTTTTGTAGCACCGGAACAGGTGGTTTCCTGCTGGCACAAAGCAATGGAGCAGGAAGCAGCAGTACTTGCCGTGCCTGTGAAGGATACAATTAAGATAGTAGATGCAGAGGGAGAGATTCAATTAACCCCGGATCGGAAAAGCTTGTGGGCAATCCAAACGCCGCAAGCTTTTCGTGTTTCTCTTCTTCAGGAAGCGCATGTTCAAGCAGAGAAAGAGGGATTTCTCGGTACGGACGATGCCATGCTGGTGGAACGGATGGGTAAACCCGTGCATGTAGTCGAGGGGGATTACTATAATATCAAAATCACGACTCCAGAGGATTTGCCATTGGCAGAATGGATCCTTCAGAACATAAGAGGAGGGCGGTCATGATGATCAGAGTCGGGCAAGGCTTTGACGTACATCAACTTGTTGAGGGGCGCAAATGTATCATTGGAGGGGTAGACATCCCCTATGAAAAGGGATTGCTGGGCCATTCCGATGCGGATGTGCTGCTTCATGCAATCACAGATGCCATTTTGGGTGCCATGGGACTCGGTGATATCGGCAAGCATTTTCCCGACACCTCCGCAGAGTTCAAAGATGCAGACAGCCTGGTTTTGTTGAAGCAGGTTTGGCAGCTGGCCAAAGAAAGAGGCTACCGTTTGGGCAATGCCGATTCCACGATCATCGCGCAAAAGCCGAAAATGGCTGCCTATATACCCGCGATGGTTGAGATTATTGCAGCAGCTCTTGAGGTGGGTCCCGAGCAAATCAATGTCAAAGCGACTACAACGGAGTGGCTTGGATTCACCGGAAGAGGAGAAGGCATAGCGGCGCAAGCGGTTGTTTGTTTATTTCAAGATATGCTATGATTGCCTGAAAAAGAGAGGTCCTTATCAATGACGACTAATTCATTAAGAGTGCGTTATGCACCTAGCCCGACAGGGCATCTTCATATCGGCGGCGCGCGTACAGCGCTGTTCGATTATTTATTGGCGCGCGCAAGCGGTGGAGCTTTTATCATCCGCTTTGAAGATACAGATCAAACCCGGCACCAAGAATCGGGGATCGGCAATCAGTTGGATGGTTTGAAGTGGTTGGGGCTTGATTGGGATGAGAGCGTAGATGTCGGCGGTCCCTATGGGCCTTATCGGCAAATGGAACGGTTGCACCTGTATCAGCAATACGTAGACCAAATGCTGGATCAAGGCAGCGCCTACCGCTGCTTTTGCTCTGAGCTGGATTTGGAGCAGGAACGCAGCGAGCAGGAAGCCCAGGGTGAAATGACCGGTTATTCAGGCAAGTGCCGTCATTTGACCAAGGAGCAGGCAGCGGCTTTTGAAGCTGAGGGTCGTAAGCCGTCCATTCGCTTTCTAGTTCCGGCCGACAGGATCATTGCTTTTGAAGACAAGGTGCGGGGACACGTAGAATTCGATTCAAATGGGATTGGCGACTTTATTATGGTTCGTCCCGATGGCATTCCGACGTATAATTTTGCTGTTATTGTCGATGATCATTTAATGAAAATTAACCTCGTCCTTCGCGGCGAGGAGCATTTATCCAATACTCCCCGACAAATCATAATGTATGAGGCGCTCAGGCTGCCTGTTCCGGAATTCGCGCACTTGGCGTTGATTCTTAATCAGGACCGTAAAAAGATGAGCAAACGCGATGAATCCATCCTGCAGTTTATTCAGCAATACAATGAACTCGGTTATCTTCCCGAGGCCGTCGTTAATTTCATTGCTTTGCTCGGCTGGTCTCCACAAGGTGAAGAAGAGATTTTTACCCTGGAAGAGCTGATTGAACAATTTGACCTGGATCGTGTATCCAAGAGCCCAGCTGTTTTTGACATGGATAAGCTCAATTGGATGAACAATCTGTATCTGAAAAAAACAGCGCTCGAACGTGTCGTGGAGCTTTCGCTGCCCCATCTGCAAAAGGCGGGGTACATTTCGGCTGATCCGGATGCCTCAACGATGGAATGGGTGACTGCTTTAGTTGGCATCAATCAGGAAAGAATGCGCTTTGCTGCAGAAATCGTTGAATTATCGGCGCTGTTCTTCAAGGAAGAACTCATTGTGGACGAAGAAGCCCGGGCGATCCTGTCCGAAGAGCATGTGCCGATTGTACTGAGGGCTTTTTTGGAGCAGGTTCATCAATCGGACGAGTTAACCGTCCAAGGCATGCCCGAGCTGCTGAAAAATGTTCAAAAAGAAACGGGCTTTAAAGGCAAGCAGTTGTTCATGTCCATTCGTGCTGCCTTGACAGGTCAAGTGCACGGACCGGATTTGAATGTATCGCTTTATTTGCTCGGCAAAGAAAAAATTGCAGCTCGACTGGAGAAATTATTGTAAACCTGGTTTAGATTCGTTATACTTAACGAATGAGAAGAGCGTTGATCAGG
The DNA here is from genome assembly GCF_900104695.1 of Paenibacillus sp. GP183. Taxonomy (NCBI): domain Bacteria; kingdom Bacillati; phylum Bacillota; class Bacilli; order Caryophanales; family Paenibacillaceae; genus Paenibacillus; species Paenibacillus sp. GP183. Next base: position 3,261,211 of record NZ_FNSW01000001.1, on the reverse strand, counting down.
AGAGTACGATTAAGCCGGGATTCCCAGCGAGGATAACCGAAGCTATCCAGCTTTGGGTGAAAGTTATCCATTCCCCTTAACCGGAAATGCACCTGTGAGCTGCTGTTCCGATCCGCTTGCAGAGCGGGGTAGGTTCAGCCGAATGGCCCGCGTTAAGGGGTTCGAGTTGGGAGACTTCATAGTCACCAAGCAGAGTGGAACCGCGTTGAAACGCCTCTGCAGCCTTTTGGCTGCAGGGGCTTTTTAACATTATAAGGATGCGTTCAGCGTCCGAAAGAAGGTGAGTGCATGTGGAAATCAATCAAGTCTGATATAAGAGCCGTTTTCGAAAACGATCCCGCTGCGCGCAGCTTGTTCGAAGTTGTATTTACATATTCCGGAATTCATGCAATCTGGTGGCATCGCATTGCCCACTGGTTTTATAAGCATGAGCTTTTCACGATTGCCCGAATCTTATCGCAAACAAGCCGCTTTATCACGGGAATTGAGATTCATCCCGGGGCAAAACTGGGCAATCGATTATTTATCGACCATGGCATGGGAGTGGTTATCGGGGAGACGTGTGAAATTGGCGATGACGTTATCCTTTACCAAGGGGTAACGCTTGGCGGTACCGGCAAGGAAAAAGGAAAGAGGCACCCAACGATCGGTAATAATGTCGTGATTTCATCAGGAGCCAAGATACTCGGTTCCTTCCGGGTAGGAGACAATTCCCGCATAGGTGCCAATGCTGTTGTTCTTGAAGAAGTACCTGCCAACTCAACCGTAGTGGGCTCGAAGGGAAGAATTGTCAAGCGTGATGGTGTGCGGATCAACCGATTGGACCATGGCAATGTCCCCGATCCGGTGTTGGACCTCTGCCGTCACCTGCAGAGGCAAATTGATGAATTAAAAGCTGAGCTTCAAGAAGAAAAACAGAAGAACGGGGGACGCAGAGAACATGACACTCAGAGTGTATAACACCTTAAACAGGCAAAAAGAGGAATTCGTTTCCATTGAGCCGGGCAAAGTAAGAATGTATGTGTGCGGACCGACCGTCTATAATTATATTCATATCGGAAATGGCAGACCCGTTATTTTCTTTGATGTGGTTCGCCGCTATTTGGAAACGCAGGGCTATGAAGTCAACTATATAGTCAATTATACAGATGTTGATGATAAAATGATCCGAAAAGCTGAAGAGCTGGGCATCACAGTACTCGATGTTGCGGAAACGTTTATCCAGGCTTTCAAGGAGGATATTGCTTCACTTCGCGTCCGTGAGGCCAACCTGAATCCAAGGGTAACCGAAAACATAGATGAAATCATTAAGTTCATTGAAGGGCTGGAGCAAGAAGGCTTTGCCTATGCGAATGGCGGAGACGTCTATTATCGTACAGGCAAATTTGAGGATTATGGCAAGCTGTCCCATCAGAACCTCAATGAGCTTCAATATGGCATACGAATCAATGTGGATGAGCGTAAGGAAAATCCGCAGGATTTTGTCCTCTGGAAGGGTGCGAAGCCAGGTGAGATTTCATGGGAAAGCCCATGGGGACTCGGACGTCCGGGCTGGCACATCGAGTGCTCGGCTATGGTGCGCAAGTATCTGGGGGATACGATCGATATCCATGGCGGAGGCCAGGATTTGACTTTCCCGCACCATGAATGTGAAATTGCCCAAACTGAAGCGCTGACCGGAAAGACCATGGCCAATTACTGGCTGCATAATGCCTTCCTCAATATTGACAATGAGAAAATGTCGAAATCACTTGGCAATGGGATTTTAATACGCAACTTGGTTAAGAACGTTCGACCGGAGTCGTTTCGCTTCTTCATGCTTTCTGCGCATTACCGTAATCCGCTGAACTTCAGCGATGAAAGCTTGGTGCAAGCCGGCAATGGGCTTGAGCGTATTCAGAATTCTTATGATAATCTCAAGCATCGCTTCGGCATTGCCCAAGAAGGCGCTGCTCCGGATGAGCTCGCCGCCCGCGTTCAAGAAATCTCCGCTCAATTTAAGGATAAGATGGATGACGATTTTAATACCCCGGATGCTATCACGGCGGTTTTTGATCTTGTAGCAGAGGCTAATTTATATTTGCAGCAGGCACGAGTCAGCCGTTCTGGTTTGCAGCTGCTGATCGATCAATTTCATGCTTTTGACTATGTTTTGGGAATACTACGCCAAGAAGCCGGTGAGCTTTTGGATGAGGATATTGAGCAGCTTATCGTAGAGCGGACTAATGCGCGCAAGGATCGGAATTGGACTCGCGCGGATGAGATTCGTGATCTTTTAACCAATAAAGGCATTTACCTGGAAGACACTCCCCAAGGTATCAGATGGCGCCGCAAATGAGTGAATCGTTCATGGACGCCAATTTGTTCCATTTTCCGCCAGCCAAACCTCCCCATCTGTTAAATCCGCTGGTGCTGGCTTATATCGGAGATGCGGTGTTTGAAGTATATATTCGCCAGTACGTCATCTCACATCTGAATCACCGCCCCAATCATTTGCATCAAACAGCGACCAAATACGTATCGGCCAAGGCTCAATCCAGGCTGCTGGAAGGACTGATGCCCATTTTGACGGAAGAAGAGAAGAGCATCGTCAAGAGGGGCAGGAATGCCAAATCGGGCACAACCGCCAAAAACGCGAAAGTGCTCGAATACCGGTACAGCACAGCCTTTGAATGCTTGATCGGCTATTTGTACTATACGCAGGCCTATGAAAGATTAAAGGAACTGATGGATATTGCAGTTACCTCAATGCCAAACTCCAAGGAGGGAAATCGCAATGGATGAGGAGTATATCGGCGGCAAGCACTCCGTACTTGAAGCGCTTCGCTCCGGGAGAACGATCAACAAAATTTGGATCGCGGAAAGCGTACAAAAGCAATTTGCCGGACCCATCGTTGCCGAAGCCAAAAATAATGGCGTCATCGTGCAGTTTACTGACAAGCGCAAGCTCGACCAAATGACCGAAGGTATCCAGCATCAAGGCGTAGTTGCCCAAGTAGCGGCCTATGAATATGTCGAGGTTGAGGACATCATCGCCAAAGCCAAAGAGCGAAATGAAGAGCCTTTCCTATTAATATTGGATGAAATAGAAGATCCCCATAATCTGGGTTCGATACTTCGAACTGCAGATTGCACGGGTGTACATGGGGTCATTATTCCCAAGCGCAGGTCGGTAGGCCTGACGGCAACTGTGTCCAAAATCTCGGCGGGAGCGGTGGAATATGTACCTGTTGCCCGAGTAACCAACATAGCCCAAACCATCGACACTTTGAAAGAAGCCGGGATATGGATAGCAGGAACGGATGTATCTGCAGCTCAGGATGTTTATAAAGCGAGCTTCACTCTTCCGATCGCGCTCATCATAGGCAATGAGGGGAAAGGCGTTGGGCGATTAATCAAGGAAAAATGTGACTTTTTAGTCAAGCTTCCCATGGCCGGGCATATTAATTCGCTGAATGCTTCCGTAGCGGCAGGTGTCTTGATGTATGAAGTTGTAAGACAGCGAAGCCAGAGCTAGGGCATGGAAGAGTTTTTGATTGTCGACGGCTACAACATTATTGGAGCCTGGCCGGAGCTGCAAAAGCTCAAGGATACCGATCTTGAAGCTGCGCGAGATAAACTGATCCACATGCTGGCGGAATATCAATCCTTTTCCGGGATGAAGGTATATCTGGTGTTCGATGCATACAAAGTTCCGGGTCTGGGAAAAAAATATTTACAAAGCCGATTACGGGTCCTGTACACCAAAGAAAAAGAAACGGCGGACGAGCTGATCGAGAAATTGGTTACGCGGTTGATGGGCAGGCGCAAACAGATTTATGTAGCTACTTCTGATATGATCGAGCAGCATGTCATTTTCGGGAAAGGTGCGCTGCGCCTGCCTGCAGGGGAGTTATTGGTGAAGCTGCAGCAAAGCCAAAAAGAGCTGCAGGTGAAGCTTCGCGAGGAAATACCTTCCAACCGCAATACCTTCGACAATAATCTCAAAAAGGACGTTAAAGATCTGTTCGAAAAGTGGAGAAGAGGCAAATAAAACGCCCAAATGCTAGAAATGGCGCGGTTCCCCGTTGACGGTTTCCGATTCTATCATGTATACTTATCCTATCTTTTAAGTGAATCTGGGTAATGCTGCAGGCCGGAGGGATTGTTGGTGAGTGTCGACCTCAAAGAACTGAGAACGCAAGACTATGACCTCAAGACAGACGAGGATATAGTCGAAGCAGTCCGTGTTGGCAGTAGTGAAGCATTGGAATACCTGATCAACAAGTATAAGAACTTTGTTCGTGCAAAGGCACGGTCCTATTTTTTAATAGGGGCTGACAGGGAAGACATCGTGCAGGAAGGCATGATAGGTTTATATAAGTCTATTCGTGACTTTCGTGGCGACAAGCTGGCTTCATTCAAGGCATTTGCTGAACTGTGCATTACGAGACAGATTATTACGGCGATCAAGACTGCGACTCGGCAGAAGCATATTCCTTTGAATTCCTATGTTTCTTTGGACAAGCCTATATATGACGAAGATTCAGATCGCACCTTGCTCGATGTCATTTGCGGTTCCCGTGTTACGGATCCTGAAGAGCTCATCATCAATCAGGAAGAGTTTAGCGGTCTTGAAGACAAGATGGGAGAAATTCTTAGTGATTTGGAACGGCGGGTGCTGATGCTGTATCTGGACGGCAGATCTTATCAGGAAATTGCTGTGGATCTGGATCGCCACGTGAAATCTATTGATAATGCGTTACAGCGAGTGAAGCGAAAGCTCGAGCGTTATTTGGAAGTAAGAGATTTGTAAGACAGCACCCGGCTGCTCTAGCAGGGGTGTTTTTTTTATATATTACATGTTTAATAGCGCCGTGCGTGGCCGATACTGTAGACGTTACTTCTTCCTTGACACTCAATATTCACTTGTGATAAAGTATATCGGGTAGCCCTAAAATGTCGCTTTATTTTTGATGCGCAAAAAAGGGGCTGAACTTTAGAAAGTGTCTGTAGGAGGTGTACATCATGCGGGTTATTATTACCTTAGCGTGCACTAGTTGTAAACAAAGAAACTATGCATCCACTAAAAATAAGCGTAACAATCCAGACCGTCTTGAGTTGAAAAAATATTGCAGATTTTGCAACGAACATACGGCTCATCGCGAAACCAGGTAGTTCTTTGGAGGTGTAGTTAGTGGCTTTTTTAGCTAAAATGAGACAGAGCTTTGGTTCCTCGTTTTCGTTCTTCACCGACAGTTGGGCTGAACTCAAAAAGGTAAAATGGCCGAGCCGTAAAGAAATGATTACCTACACGCTTGTCGTTATTGGTACGGTAGCTTTTGTTACTGTCTATTTCTTTTTGCTGGATCTTGGGATCAGTGAACTGCTGCGCCTTGTTTTTAAATAAACAGGACTATAGGTGAATTAAAAAATGGAAATGGAAAAAAGATGGTACGTCGTACATACCTATTCAGGGTATGAGAACAAAGTGAAAGCCAACCTGGAGAAGCGCGTTGAATCCATGGAAATGCAGGACAAGATCTTTCGTGTGCTCGTGCCCATGGAAGAAGAACTGGTAAACAAGGACGGCAAGAAAAAAATCGTCATGCGTAAAGTTTATCCCGGTTATGTTCTGGTTGAAATGGTGCAGACCGATGATTCCTGGTATGTCGTTCGCAACACGCCTGGTGTTACCGGTTTCGTAGGTTCAACAGGTTCAGGATCCAAGCCGACTGCACTCCTTCCTGATGAAGTAGAAGCCATTCTGAAGCACATGGGTATGGAAGAGCCGAAGCCGAAGATCGACTTCGAACTCAGAGAAACCGTGCGCGTGAAGGTCGGGCCTTTTGCCAATTTCGTTGGAACTGTGGAAGATATTATTGCCGACAAGAGCAAGCTGAAGGTTCATGTGAACATGTTTGGTAGAGAGACTCCGCTTGAGCTTGATTTTACTCAGGTTGAGAAGATATAAGAGTCACTGCCAGGTCTATTCATCGGGATAGACCTTCGCTAGTGGGAGGGTTCAATGCCCGCTTAACCACACTATGGCAAGGAGGTGTCAAACATGGCAAAGAAGGTAATTAAAGTAGTTAAGCTTCAAGTTCCAGCTGCAAAAGCAAATCCAGCACCGCCAATCGGTCCGGCTTTGGGTCAAGCAGGTGTGAACATCATGGCTTTCTGTAAAGAGTTCAATGCTCGTACAGCAGACCAAGCGGGACTTATCATTCCGGTTGAAATCTCCGTATTCGAGGATCGTTCCTTTACATTCATCACCAAAACGCCTCCGGCCGCAGTATTGCTTCGCGTTGTTGCCGGTATCGAAAAAGGTTCCGGAGAGCCTAACAAGAAGAAAGTTGCAACTGTAAAGCGTGCTAAAGTTCGTGAAATCGCTGAGCAAAAGATGCCCGACCTGAACGCTGCATCCGTAGAGGCTGCAATGCGCATGGTTGAAGGTACTGCTCGCAGCATGGGAATCGTCATCGAAGATTAATTCCGCAAGGAATGCAGCTCATTAAGCAATTGCTTATGAAGAAAGTTTTCTCTGAAAACTCTCAGTTGCTCGGTGGGAGGATTATCCGCTAATACCACTTAGGAGGAAAAGAAAATGCCGAAACACGGGAAGAAATTCCAAGAGGCTTCCAAGCTAGTTGATGCTGAAGCCCTGTATGATCCGTCAGAAGCCATTGAGCTTGTGAAAAAAACAGCTCCGGCCAAATTTGATGAAACTGTAGATGTTGCAGTTCGTCTGGGTGTTGACCCAAGAAAACAAGACCAGGCTGTTCGTGGCGTTGTTGTACTGCCGCACGGTACTGGTAAAACCAAAAGAGTACTCGTTTTTGCTAAAGGTGACAAGGCCAAAGAAGCAGAAGCAGCAGGTGCTGATTTTGTAGGCGATCAGGATATGATCAACAAAATTCAACAAGGCTGGTTCGAATTCGATGTTTGTGTAGCTACTCCGGACATGATGAGCGAAGTGGGTAAACTGGGACGTATTCTCGGGGGTAAAGGTTTAATGCCAAACCCGAAAGCCGGAACAGTAACCTTCGACGTGACCAAAGCCGTTCAGGAGATCAAAGCGGGTAAAATCGAATACCGTCTTGACAAAGCCGGTCAAATTCATGCTCCACTGGGTAAAGTGTCGTTCGATGCCGAGAAGCTTCAAGAAAACTTCCGTGCCTTGATTGATTCCCTTGTCAGAGCGAAGCCTGCAGCAGCTAAAGGTGTTTACCTGAAGAATGTTGCTATCTCTTCGACAATGGGACCTAGCGTTCGAGTGAACTTGACTTCCTTCAGATAAGGTATCGTCCGATTGACTTCTACAGTCATTCATGATATTCTGTCTAAGGTTCAAAAATGAATACGCAAACCGTAGACAGTAGGTGCTCTTCTTGAGCTTAATTTCCTACCGAGGTGTTATGATAAAACGATCCATTTCTTTGGTAACAAGGAAAAGAGTCAGCGAATCATGCCTTCGTACATTCTACGAAGGCATTTCTTATTTCATAAGAAATGCTAACACGGCCTACTGTTTGCACAAGTGTAAGAAACAAATGCATAAGAAGTGAGGTGTATCTATGGCAAACGCGAAAATTATTGCAGAGAAGGAACTGGCTGTATCCGAAGTGACAGAAAAGCTGAAAAACAGCAAATGCACAATCGTTACGGATTACCGCGGATTGAATGTGTCTCAAGTGACTCAGCTGCGCAAATCATTGCGTGAAGCTGGTGTAGAGTTCGCAGTCCTCAAGAACTCATTGACTAGAAGAGCTACTGCAAAAGCAGAGTTAACTGAGTTGGATCCATTCTTAGTGGGCCCGACTGCGATTGCATTCAGCACTGGTGATATTGTGGCTCCTGCCAAGATCTTAACGGAATTCGCTAAAAAGAATGACAAAATGAGCGTTAAAGCTGGTGTGGTTGAAGGCCGCGTTGTCGGTAACGATCAAATCAAAGCTTTGGCGGAACTGCCTTCCAAAGAAGGGCTTCTGTCCATGCTGCTTAGCGTTTTACAAGCTCCAGTTCGCAACTTTGCACTTGCTGTTAAAGCAGTGGCTGAAAAACAAGCTTAAAATTTCAAAACAAAAAAATCCTATGATAATAATGGAGGTTTACCCATGAGTAACGAACAAATCTTAGAAGCTATTAAAGGCATGACAATCCTGGAATTGAACGATCTGGTTAAAGCAATTGAAGAGGAGTTCGGCGTTACTGCAGCAGCTCCGGTAGCATCAGGCGGCGGCGCAGCAGTTGCTGAAGTAGAAGAGCAATCCGAATTTGATGTTATCCTGACTAGCGCAGGCGCATCCAAAATCAACGTGATTAAAGTCGTTCGCGAAATCACAGGTCTTGGCCTGAAAGAAGCGAAAGATCTGGTTGACAGCGCTCCGAAAGCAATCAAAGAAAAAGTGGCTAAAGAAGAAGCTGACGCTGTTCAAGCTAAACTTACTGAAGCAGGCGCAACTGTCGAAGTAAAGTAATTTTAATGTCAAGCCAACCTCTTGAAGCTTATCTTCAAGAGGTTTTTATCAGTTGATGAGAAAGTATAAGTTATTCTAAACTTATCCTTGCTTCGCATCAACTTTGACAAACACGCTCGTCACTTATGACGGCGCCGTTTATCTTTGTGAAGGGAGCAGCGAAACGTGTCGGAGCACTATTACACGAAACGCCCAACTGCACAGCATGACCTCCATAGCACGGAAGAATTGCTCAGGGGTCATAAGTTTACATTTGTAACCGATAGCGGTGTGTTCTCGAGAAAAGGTGTGGATTACGGAAGTAAGCACCTGATTGAGACAATGGAATTAGCGCAGGATGCTCGAGTTCTTGACGTTGGGTGCGGTTATGGACCTATCGGACTAGCAGCGGCTTACCTTTGTCCAGAGGGTCATGTGACCATGATAGATATTAATGAACGAGCGGTGGAGCTAGCTATAGAGAATGCCGAAAGTAATGGCATCGACAATGTCACCATTATTCAAAGCGACCTATTCGATAAGGTGCAAGGCGACAAGTACGATGTGATTCTTACGAACCCACCCATTCGGGCTGGCAAAGAAACCGTCCATCGCATTTTTACAGATGCCTATGAGTTTCTCGTCAACGGCGGTTCCCTGTGGGTCGTTATTCAAAAGAAACAAGGGGCTCCATCCGCATATACGAAACTGGAATCTATTTACGGCGATGTGGTTGAAGTGTCAAAAGATAAAGGCTACAGGATTTTTAAAGCTACCAGATCTTAAGCAAACAAGCAGTCCAATGGACATTGAGGAAAAATGTTTGACTTGACATTTGCGATATGGTATCATTAAAAAATGTCAGTATTAAGCTGGGACACATGTCTTTACCAGCAAAAATGTCAAGTCTTTTTTTCGGAAAGGGATGAATAAAATTTCAAAAACTGCGTATAATGCGGAAATTTTAGGCAACTCTAACATGATGAAAAGAAATATATGGAAATACCTTGTGGAAAAGCAGAGAAAAACCTCCATCCTATACAGTCGCTTTGTTCGGACGGGCTCCAATTAACGGAGGCGGTCCTGAGTGTGTCGGTAGAAGGTTTTCTTCTTTATTTTTACTATTGATTAGACTTGAGGGGTGAATGAAAGTTGGCGGGACAACTTGTTCAATTTGGACGGCGTAAACGCAGGACTTATGCACGAATTAATGAGGTGCTGGGCATTCCCAATCTGATTGAAATCCAGCAAAAATCATATGAATGGTTTCTGGATGAAGGATTGCGTGAAATGTTTCAGGATATTTCTCCGATCCAGGATTTTACGGGGAATCTGATTTTGGAATTTATCGACTATAGCTTGGGTGAGCCCAAATATTCTGTCGATGAATCCAAAGAGCGAGACGTGACTTATGCGGCACCGCTTAGAGTGAAGGTCCGTTTAATTAACAAGGAGACCGGGGAAGTCAAGGAACAAGAAGTGTTCATGGGGGATTTCCCTGTTATGACGGAAACCGGTACGTTTATCATCAACGGCGCGGAGCGTGTAATTGTCTCCCAACTCGTTCGTTCTCCCAGCGTTTATTATAGCACGAAAGTGGATAAAAACGGTAAAAAAACTTATACGGCTACGGTTATTCCGAACCGCGGAGCGTGGCTTGAATTAGAAACAGATGCCAAGGATATCATCTATGTGCGTATCGATCGGACTCGGAAGATTCCGGTCACCGTGCTCCTTAGAGCTTTGGGCTTTGGAACGGATGCAGAAATCATAGAGCTGCTTGGCGACAATGAATATATTCGCAATACGCTGGATAAAGACAACACAGATTCCACGGACAAAGCGTTGATCGAAATCTATGAACGTTTGCGTCCGGGCGAGCCTCCTACACTTGATAATGCTAGAAGCTTGCTGGTTGCACGCTTTTTTGATCCAAAACGCTATGATCTAGCAAACGTGGGACGCTACAAAATTAATAAGAAGCTTCATATTAAGAACCGTTTGTTCAATCAGAGGCTTGCTGAAACGTTGATCGACCGTGAAACAGGGGAGATCATCGCCGAAGCTGGACAGCTTTTGGATCGCCGCGCATTGGATGAGATTTTGCCTTTCCTGGAAAAAGGCGCAGGTTTCAAAGAATATAACATTCCTAATGGCGTTACGGATGTCCAGCATATTCCTGTTCAATGCATCGAAGTATACTCGCCTATTGAAGACGGCAAGGTCGTTAAAGTAATCTCTAATGGTATTATTGATAAAACCGTTAAGAATATTACACCTGCCGATATTATTTCTTCGATTAATTATTTTATAAATCTTCTTCATGGCATTGGAAACACGGATGATATTGATCACCTTGGAAACCGCAGATTGCGTTCCGTGGGTGAGCTTCTCCAGAACCAATTCCGTATCGGATTATCCCGTATGGAGCGTGTTGTTCGGGAGCGTATGTCGATTCAAGATGCCAACGTCATCACGCCGCAAGCATTGATCAACATACGTCCGGTGATCGCTTCGATTAAAGAGTTCTTTGGCAGCTCTCAGCTCTCGCAGTTTATGGATCAAACGAATCCCTTGGCGGAATTGACTCATAAAAGGCGGTTGTCTGCACTCGGACCCGGCGGTTTGACGCGGGAACGCGCAGGTTTTGAAGTCCGTGACGTGCATCACTCACACTATGGCCGGATGTGCCCGATTGAAACACCAGAGGGTCCGAATATTGGTTTGATCAACTCTCTATCCACTTTTGCCAGAATTAATGAATATGGTTTCATCGAAGCGCCTTACCGTTGGGTAGATCCTAAGACCGGTATCGTTACGGAGCAAATCAGCTACTTAACAGCCGACGAAGAGGATAACTATGTCATCGCGCAAGCAAATGCGGAGCTGACTCCGGAAGGTAAATTCGCCGAGGAGACCGTTATCGTTCGTTTCAAGGATGATAACCTCACATTGCCAATCGAGCGTGTGGATTACATGGACGTTTCTCCGAAACAAGTAGTTTCGGTAGCAACAGCATTGATCCCGTTCCTGGAAAATGATGACTCCAACCGTGCTTTGATGGGTTCGAACATGCAGCGTCAAGCTGTTCCGCTCTTGATTCCGAAAGCGCCTTTGGTCGGTACGGGAATGGAACACAAGTCCGCCAAGGACTCCGGTGTATGTATTGTTTCCAAATTTGACGGAATTATCGAAAAAGCATCGGCCAATGAAATTTGGCTGCGCCGACAAGAGATGGTAGACGGCAAGCTGGTGAACGGAAATCTCGTTAAACACAAGCTGCATAAGTTTATGCGGTCCAACCAAGGTACGTGCATCAATCAACGTCCGATTGTCAAAAAAGGCGAATTGATTAAAGCAGGCGATATCATGGCGGACGGCCCGTCCACAGAAATGGGCGAATTGGCTCTTGGACGCAACGTTGTCGTAGCCTTCATGACTTGGGAAGGTTACAACTATGAGGATGCGATTCTGCTTAGCGAGAAGCTGGTGAAGGAAGATGTATATACTTCCATTCACATTGAAGAATATGAGTCCGAAGCCCGCGACACCAAGCTGGGACCTGAGGAAATCACAAGAGACATCCCGAACGTTGGGGAAGATGCGTTGAAGAATCTGGATGAGCGTGGAATTATCCGTGTGGGTGCAGAGATTGGAGCTGGAGATATCCTGGTTGGTAAAGTTACGCCTAAGGGTGTTACTGAACTGACAGCGGAAGAGCGTTTGCTCCATGCCATTTTCGGTGAAAAAGCACGTGAAGTGCGTGACACTTCACTCCGTGTTCCTCATGGTACCGACGGAATTGTCGTGGATGTCAAAGTATTTACCCGCGAAAATGGCGATGAGCTTCCTCCGGGTGTGAATCAGCTTGTTCGAGTGTATATCGCGCAAAAACGGAAAATCTCTGAAGGCGATAAAATGGCCGGACGCCATGGTAACAAAGGGGTCGTAGCCCGCATTCTTCCTGAAGAAGATATGCCGTTCCTTCCCGATGGAACACCGGTTCAAGTTGTGCTTAACCCGCTCGGCGTTCCTTCCCGGATGAATATCGGTCAAGTGCTTGAAGTTCACTTGGGCATGGCCGCCAAGTATCTGGGTATTCACACAGCTACTCCGGTTTTCGACGGAGCGCGTGAGTATGACGTGTTTGATTCCATGGAAGAAGCAGGCATGCAGCGTAACGGAAAGACCATCCTGTATGATGGCCGTTCCGGTGAGCCGTTTGAGCGTGAAGTTACCGTGGGTGTCATGTACATGATCAAGCTTGCACACATGGTTGATGATAAAATCCATGCCCGTTCCACAGGGCCATACTCGCTTGTTACCCAGCAGCCGCTCGGTGGTAAAGCGCAGTTCGGTGGGCAACGTTTCGGGGAAATGGAAGTTTGGGCGCTTGAAGCTTATGGCGCAGCTTATACCCTGCAAGAAATCCTTACCGTTAAATCCGATGATGTCGTAGGCCGTGTAAAAACTTATGAATCCATTGTTAAAGGTGAAAATGTACCAGAGCCGGGCGTACCGGAATCCTTCAAGGTTTTGATCAAAGAGCTTCAAAGCTTGGGCATGGACGTCAAAATCCTTTCCGGCAACGAAGAAGAGATCGAAATGCGGGAATCGGACGACGATGATGAGGTTACCAGCGACAAGCTGAACCTCAACCTGGAAGGCGCCGAAATGGGAATGGAATAAGTGAACTCGTTCCAAATGCACTAAAGTACACAGCATTGCTAAGGTATATATTCTTAAGGAGGGTTGCTCCTTGTTAGATGTCAATAACTTTGAGTACATGAAAATCGGCCTAGCTTCACCTGACAAAATCCGTTCTTGGTCCCGCGGGGAAGTCAAGAAACCGGAAACCATTAACTACAGAACGTTGAAGCCGGAAAAAGAAGGACTCTTCTGTGAGAAAATCTTTGGGCCAACCAAAGATTGGGAATGCCATTGCGGCAAGTATAAGCGTGTCCGTTATAAAGGCGTTGTTTGTGACCGCTGCGGCGTAGAAGTGACCCGTCAAAAAGTACGCCGTGAGCGTATGGGTCATATCGAGCTTGCAGCACCTGTTTCGCACATCTGGTATTTCAAGGGAATTCCATCCCGTATGGGACTTGCGCTGGATATGTCTCCAAGATCCTTGGAGGAAATTATCTATTTCGCCTCTTATGTGGTTACGGATCCAGGAGATACACCACTGGAGAAGAAACAGCTGTTATCCGAAAAAGAATACCGCAGCTACCGTGAGAAGTATGGCTATGCGTTTCATGCCGGAATGGGTGCTGAAGCTGTGAAAAAGCTGCTTCAGGATATCGAAATCGAAAGAGAAGTCGATATGCTGAAGGAAGAGCTCAAAACAGCGCAAGGACAGCGCCGTAACCGTGCGATCAAGCGTTTGGAAGTTATGGAAGCTTTCCGTAATTCCAAGAACATGCCGGAATGGATGGTACTTGATGTACTTCCAGTCATCCCGCCTGAACTGCGTCCGATGGTTCAACTGGATGGCGGACGTTTTGCCACTTCCGATCTTAACGATTTGTATCGCCGTGTAATTAACCGGAACAACCGTCTGAAGCGATTGCTCGATTTGGGCGCTCCGGACATTATCGTTCAGAACGAGAAGCGTATGCTTCAAGAAGCTGTCGATGCATTGATCGATAACGGCCGTCGCGGCCGTCCGGTAACAGGTCCTGGTAACCGTCCGCTTAAATCCCTCAGCCATATGCTGAAGGGTAAGCAAGGACGTTTCCGTCAGAATCTTCTTGGTAAACGTGTCGATTACTCCGGTCGTTCCGTTATCGTTGTAGGTCCTGACCTGAAGATGTACCAATGTGGACTTCCGAAGGAAATGGCACTTGAATTGTTCAAGCCTTTTGTCATGAAAGAGCTTGTAAACAAAGGACTTGCACATAACATCAAGAGCGCGAAGCGTAAAGTAGAACGAGTAAGCCCGGATGTTTGGGATGTACTTGAAGAAGTCATTAGAGAGCATCCGGTTCTTCTGAACCGTGCTCCCACATTGCATAGATTGGGTATTCAAGCGTTTGAGCCCATTCTGGTCGAAGGGCGTGCCATCAAACTGCATCCGCTCGTTTGTACAGCTTACAATGCTGACTTTGACGGTGACCAAATGGCTGTTCACGTACCCTTGTCCTCGGAAGCGCAAGCGGAAGCTCGCGTGTTGATGCTCGCATCCGGAAACATTTTGAATCCTAAGGACGGCAAGCCTGTAGTAACTCCATCACAGGATATGGTTTTGGGAAGCTTCTATCTAACTACAGATAATAAGTTTGCCAAAGGTGCACTCAATATCCTTAGATCCGTGAACGAAGCGGTTTCTGCTTATCAATCAGGCAGATCAGCTCTTCATGCGAGAGTTGCTATTCCAGCAAAAGTTCTTAATAAAACCAGCTTCACGCCTAAGCAGCAGGAAGCCATGCTGATCACGACGATTGGTAAGATCATTTTCAATGAGATTTTCCCTCCAGATCTGCCATTTATTAATGAGCCAACCAAAGCTAACCTGCTAAACGGTATCCCGGATTCACACTTTGTATTCGATAAAGGTGCTGATTTGAATGCCATCATGCAGGAACGTCCGGAAGGCAAAGCGGTAGGTAAGGAATATCTCGGTACGATCATTGCGGAATGTTTCCGTAAGTACCAAACAACTCAAACGTCTATGATCCTTGATAAAATCAAAGAATTAGGCTTTACGTACTCCACGAAGGCGGGTATCACCGTTGCTGTGTCGGACGTTGTCGTTCCGAAGGAAAAGGACCAAATTATTCATGATTCCGATGAAAAAGTTCGCTACGTCACGAATCAATATCGTCGCGGTTTAATCACCGATGAAGAGCGTTATGACCGTGTCATTACGATCTGGAGTAAGGCGAAAGACGAGATCACCGAGATTCTCATGCAATCACTGGACAAATATAACTCTATCAACATGATGGTCGAATCCAAGGCTCGCGGTAACAAATCGCAGATTACACAACTTGGCGGCATGCGCGGACTGATGGCTAATCCATCCGGTAAAATCATGGAGCTTCCAATTAAATCGAACTTCCGTGAGGGACTTACGGTTTTGGAATACTTCATCTCCACGCACGGTGCGCGTAAAGGTCTTGCCGATACAGCGCTTCGTACAGCGGATTCCGGTTACCTGACTCGTCGTCTGGTTGACGTTGCCCAAGATGTGATCGTTCGTGATGAAGATTGCGGCACCGACAAAGGCTTCATGGTCAGCAAAATTCAAGACGGTAAAGAAGTGATCGAAGATCTCTACGATCGTATTGAAGGACGCTATGCTTTTGAAACCCTGCGCAATCCGCAAACTGGGGAAGTTATCGTAAACCGCAATGAATTGATTGAAGCCGGAACAGCGGATGAAATCATTAAAGCGGGCATCGAGAAGCTACAAATTCGTTCTGTGCTCAGCTGTCGTTCCAGACATGGTGTTTGTAAAAAATGCTATGGCCGTAATCTGGCAACTGGCCAGCATGTGGAGATTGGTGAAGCTGTAGGTATCATTGCCGCACAGTCCATCGGAGAACCGGGGACACAGCTGACTATGCGTACGTTCCATACCGGGGGCGTTGCCGGAGATGATATCACACAAGGTTTGCCGCGTATTCAGGAGCTATTTGAAGCACGGAATCCGAAAGGGCAAGCGATTATTTCCGAAATCGACGGTGCCATCAAGGAAATTCGCGAAGTCAAGGATCGCCGCGAGATTGAAGTTCAAGGTGAAGCTGAATCCAAAACTTATGCAGTGCCTTACGGTTCGCGTATCCGTGTTTCGGTGAACCAACAAATCGAAGCAGGTGACGAGCTGACCGAAGGTTCGATTGACC
Organism: Paenibacillus sp. GP183; assembly: GCF_900104695.1. Classification (NCBI taxonomy): domain Bacteria; kingdom Bacillati; phylum Bacillota; class Bacilli; order Caryophanales; family Paenibacillaceae; genus Paenibacillus; species Paenibacillus sp. GP183. Next base: position 3,244,923 of record NZ_FNSW01000001.1, on the reverse strand, counting down.
CTAAAGAGATGCTTCGCATCAAAGGTATCCGCGGCGTTCAAAACTACATCCTGCAAGAGGTTCAACGTGTTTACCGGAACCAAGGGGTGGAAATTAACGATAAGCATATCGAGGTTATGGTTCGTCAAATGTTGCGTAAAATCCGTATCGTGGATGCAGGTAATACCACTCTGCTTCCAGGCGCTTTCGTAGACATCCATGAGTATGAAGAAGCGAACAGAACGGCTCTCTTCTCGGACACTGAACCGGCTGTTGCCAAGCCTATATTGCTTGGTATTACCAAGGCTTCTCTGGAGACTGATTCCTTCTTGTCCGCAGCTTCCTTCCAAGAGACAACACGTGTCTTGACGGATGCAGCGATCAAAGGAAAAGTCGATCAATTGCTCGGTCTTAAGGAGAACGTGATTATCGGTAAGCTGATTCCAGCGGGAACAGGAATGCCTCGTTATCGGAATATCCGTATCACGAATCCGAATGAGACTCCAGTCGTTAATGAAGGGCTGGAGAAAGAAACCGTAGCTGTAGAATAAATGGTATGAAAAGCTAGCGGAGAAGCAGGCTCTTAGGGGTCTGTTTCTCGGTGGCTTTACTAAAAATAAATATTTGATGAACAGATGTATTGTTCTTGACACTGCTTTTTTGAAATGCTAATATATCAAAGTGTGCCTATGTTAGTACTCTTTACTGTGTACTTTGGAGGATAGACTTAATGTCTTATGATAAAGTGAAACAGGCCAAGAACGTCAGCATTGGTACGAAAAAAGCAACACGAATGATTGAGCTGGGATTAGCTACCGAAGTTTTTGTTGCCAAAGATGCAGATCCGCGATTGACGATAAGAATGGTGAACCTCTGTAAAAAGAAGGACGTTCAAGTAACCTACGTTGATTCTATGAAGTTGCTGGGTAAAGCATGTGGAATTGAAGTTGGAGCTGCCGTGGCAGCGGTTGTAAATGAATGAATCGCAATGTTTTTGGTACCTTGTGATGCTGATGATTTTTCGGAATTGAGGCGAAAAGGGCAAACAAGAACCTTACTTTTGTCCATTTATGACTCGCCTGGATCTGTGGGCTTGCAATAAGAAGTGATTTTATGATTCTAGGAAGGAGGTGGCGAAATGCCAACAATTAACCAGTTAGTACGTAAGGGTCGTGAAGCGAAGGTGGATAAATCCAAATCCCCGGCTTTGCAAAAAGGGTTTAACGCTCTGAAAAGAGAATCAACCAATTTGAGTGCTCCTCAAAAACGCGGTGTTTGCACTCGTGTAGGTACAATGACTCCTAAAAAGCCAAACTCTGCTCTACGTAAATATGCGCGTGTTCGTTTGACAAACCGTGTAGAGGTAACAGCCTACATTCCGGGTATTGGACATAACTTGCAAGAGCATAGCGTGGTGCTTATTCGTGGAGGAAGAATTAAAGATCTTCCAGGGGTACGTTACCATATCGTACGTGGTGCTTTAGATACGTCCGGCGTAAACAACCGTAAACAAGCTCGTTCCAAATATGGTGCGAAGCGTCCGAAAGTTAAGAAATAAGATTGACTATACTATGGATGATTTTTTCAAGAAAGGGGGATAACTATGCCTCGTAAAGGTCCAGTTACTCGCAGAGATGTATTGCCAGATCCGATTTATAACAGTAAGCTTGTTACCCGTCTCATTAACCGCATCATGATCGACGGAAAAAGAGGGACAGCTCAAACCATTTTATATAATGCGTTTACTTTGATCCAGGATCGTACCGGTAAAGAGCCAATGGAAGTGTTCGAAGCAGCGATCAAAAACATCATGCCAGTTCTTGAAGTTAAAGCACGCCGTGTAGGTGGAGCTAACTATCAGGTTCCAATTGAAGTTAGACCTGAACGCCGGAGCACTTTAGGACTCCGTTGGTTGGTCAACTATTCTCGCTTGCGCGGTGAGAAGACAATGGAAGAAAGACTAGCTTTTGAAATTATTGACGCTAGCAACAATACAGGTTCTTCCGTTAAGAAACGTGAAGATACACACAAGATGGCTGAAGCTAACAAAGCATTCGCTCACTATCGTTGGTAGAATAAAATATACATTCAGAAAGGAGACATACCTATGGCTAGAGAGTTCTCCTTAAAAAATACACGAAACATTGGGATTATGGCTCATATTGATGCCGGTAAAACGACAACTACTGAGCGCATTTTGTACTATACAGGCCGTGTGCACAAAATCGGTGAAGTTCACGAAGGCGCTGCAACAATGGACTGGATGGAGCAAGAGCAGGAGCGCGGAATTACGATTACTTCCGCTGCAACTACAGCGCAATGGGAAGGTCACCGCATCAATATTATCGATACCCCGGGACACGTAGATTTTACCGTTGAGGTAGAGCGTTCCCTTCGTGTATTGGACGGAGCGGTTGGGGTTTTCAGTGCCAAAGAAGGCGTTGAACCACAATCCGAGACGGTCTGGAGACAGGCTGACAAGTATGGCGTCCCACGGATCGCATACGTGAACAAAATGGATATCATCGGAGCCGATTTCTTGGGTGTTGTTGATTCCATGCGCTTGAAGCTTGGTGCTAACGCGGTTGCTATTCAGCTTCCGATTGGCGCTGAGAATGATTTCAAAGGGATCATTGATTTGATTGAGGAAGTTGCGTACATGTACAAAGACGACCTTGGTAAAGACATTGAGAAAATTGAAATTCCGGCCGAGTATAAAGATAAAGTAGCGGAACTAAGATTAGAGTTAGTAGAAAAAGTGGCTGAGCTTGACGAAGATTTGACGATGAAATATCTGGAAGGTGAAGAAATTTCCATTCCAGAAATCAAAGCTGCTTTGCGTAAAGGTGTAGTCGACGTTAAAATCTACCCTGTAATTTGCGGTTCTTCTTATAGGAATAAAGGTGTACAGCTAATGCTGGATGCGGTAATTGATTACCTGCCTGCTCCTATCGATGTTCCAGATATTAAAGGTGTGCTAGAAGACGGCACTGAAGTGATTCGTAAATCCGATGACTCTCAGCCGTTCTCAGCACTTGCTTTCAAAATCATGACGGATCCTTTCGTGGGCAGACTTACATTCTTCCGTGTTTACTCTGGTGTATTAAGCTCAGGATCTTATGTGCTTAATGCAACTAAAGGTAAACGCGAACGTGTTGGTCGTATTCTCCAAATGCATGCAAACGCCCGTCAAGAAATTAGTGACGTCTATTCCGGTGACATTGCAGCAGCTGTTGGTCTGAAAGATACAACTACTGGCGATACCTTATGTGATGAAAAGAATCCAGTTATTCTTGAATCCATGAACTTCCCTGAGCCCGTTATCCAGCTTGCCGTTGAACCAAAAACCAAAGCTGACCAAGATAAAATGGGTATTGCTCTGCAAAAGCTGTCTGAAGAAGATCCGACTTTCCGTGCTCATACAGATGAAGAAACCGGTCAAACGATCATAGCGGGAATGGGTGAACTTCACCTTGAAATCCTCGTTGACCGTATGCTTCGCGAATTCAAAGTAGAAACCAATGTGGGTAAACCACAGGTTGCTTACAGAGAGACATTCCGCGAATCTGCTAAAGTTGAAGGGAAATTCGTACGCCAATCCGGTGGCCGCGGTCAATACGGGCATTGTTGGGTTGAATTTTCTCCTCAAGAAGCAGGTGCTGGGTTCTTATTCGAAAGCAAAGTAGTCGGCGGATCTATTCCTAGAGAATACATCGCTCCTATTCAAGCTGGTATTGAAGAGTCCATGAAAAATGGAGTTATTGCTGGATTCCCGCTCGTCGATATCAAAGCAACTGTCGTTGACGGATCCTATCATGATGTTGACTCCAACGAAATGGCGTTCAAAATTGCAGGTTCCATGGCTCTTAAAGCGGCTAAGGAAAAGTGCAAGCCAGTTCTTCTAGAGCCAATCATGAAAGTAGAAGTAACAGTACCTGAAGAGTACATGGGCGATGTGATGGGTGACCTGAACTCCCGCCGTGGACGTATTGAAGGTATGGATAGCCGTCATGGAGCGCAAGTCATTCGTGCCAAGGTTCCTCTCTCCGAAATGTTTGGATACTCCACTACACTTCGCTCGAGAACACAAGGCCGTGGTGTCTACTCGATGGAACTCTCCCATTATGAAGAAGTACCTAAGTCCATTGCAGAAGAAATTATTGCAAAAGGCAAAGGCGCTTAAAATAATTTATTTGTAACCACTAAGGAGGAATTGTTCAAATGGCAAAAGCTAAATTCGAACGAAATAAACCGCATGTTAACATCGGTACAATCGGTCACGTTGACCATGGTAAAACAACTTTGACTGCAGCAATCACAACTGTACTTTCCAAAAGATACGGTGGAGCCGCAGTAGCCTTCGATCAAATCGATAAAGCACCAGAAGAGCGCGAGCGCGGTATCACCATCTCCACAGCTCACGTTGAGTACGAAACTCCTAATCGTCACTATGCACACGTTGACTGCCCCGGACATGCTGACTATGTTAAAAATATGATCACTGGTGCAGCACAAATGGACGGAGCGATCCTGGTTGTTTCCGCAGCTGACGGCCCTATGCCGCAAACTCGCGAGCACATCCTGCTTTCACGTCAAGTAGGCGTTCCTTACATCGTTGTATTCTTGAACAAATGCGACATGGTTGATGACGAAGAGCTTCTTGAGCTGGTTGAAATGGAAGTTCGTGACCTGCTTAACGAATATGAATTCCCAGGCGACGACACTCCAATCATTCGTGGAGCTGCTCGTGAAGCATTATCTAATCCAGAAGGTCCTTGGGGTGATAAAATCATCGAGTTGTTCGAGCAAGTTGATACTTATATCCCAACTCCAGAGCGTCAAACCGATAAGCCTTTCCTTATGCCGGTTGAGGATGTATTCTCAATCACTGGCCGTGGAACAGTTGCTACAGGCCGTGTAGAGCGTGGAACTGTTAAGATCCAAGAAGAAGTTGAAATCGTAGGTATTGCTGAAGAAACTCGTAAATGCGTTGTAACCGGCGTAGAGATGTTCCGCAAATTGCTCGATTCCGCTCAAGCTGGTGACAACATCGGAGCATTGCTTCGTGGTGTAGAACGTAAAGACATCGAGCGCGGCCAAGTACTTGCCAAGCCAGGTTCCGTTAAACCACACACTAACTTTACTGCACAAATTTACGTTCTAACTAAAGAAGAGGGTGGACGTCATAAGCCTTTCTTCACAGGCTACCGTCCTCAGTTCTACTTCCGTACAACTGACGTAACCGGAATCATCAGCCTTCCAGAAGGTACTGAAATGGTTATGCCTGGTGATAACATCACTGTTACTGTCGAACTGATCAACCCGATCGCTATCGAAGAAGGAACTCGTTTCGCTATTCGTGAAGGCGGACGTACCGTTGGTGCAGGCGCGGTTGCTACCATTCAAAAGTAAGTAGGTCGATCCCCCAAACCCCCTTCTCTAAGGGGGCTCCAAGGGCAGCCGCCCTCTGGACACCCGCAAGGTTGGGGAGGGAGAGACTTATAGAGTACCCATGATAATTTTAGCGGCATGAGTCGCTTTAGTCCCTACGGAACACGCTTTACTATATATATAGAAGAAACGCTCATCACCTCCATGGTGATGGGCGTTTTTTTCGGGGACCCGCTCTTGTTGTAGAAAGTAACTCCAACATAGAGCGTGTCCCCGTAGGGGACAAGAGCAAAGCATCACCTCTGCGGTGATGATTGATTTTTCGGGGACCCGCTCTTGTGTAGTAAGTAACTCCAACGTAGAGCGTGTCCCCGTAGGGGACAAAAGCAAGGCATCACCTCGATGGTGATGATTGTTCTTTCGGGAACCCGCTCTTGTGTAGTAAGTAACTCCAACGTAGAGCGTGTCCCCGTAGGGGACTAAAGCGATCCTTGCAAATATTCCCTAGGAGCGCTGAAGTATCTCTTTCTCCAGCTTTCCGGTTCCACAGGGCGGGAGCCCTTGGGGTCCCCCTTTGCAAGGGGGATTTAGGGGGATGGTCCCACTTAAATTTCTGCTTGCATTTACATTTGATTTTTTATATAATAGTGAACGTTGGTCTGTGACGTTGCGATGATGCGGGAGGTTGCTGACACACCCGGGCCCTTTGCCATGGGTAGGGTGTCAGAGAATTTCCGCGGAGTATGTCCGATACTAAATTGGGCGATAGAAGGAGGGACTTATATGGCAAATCAAAAGATTCGTATTCGTTTAAAAGCGTATGATCACAGAATTATTGATCAATCCGCGGAGAAAATCGTGGAAACCGCTAAAAGATCCGGTGCAGGTGTATCCGGACCGATTCCGCTTCCAACTGAGAAGCAAATCATTACTATACTTCGTGCAGTTCACAAGTACAAGGATTCCAGAGAACAATTCGAAATGCGTACGCATAAGCGTTTGATCGATATTGTGAATCCTACACCACAAACTGTAGATGCTCTAATGCGACTGGATTTGCCGTCTGGTGTAGACATCGAAATCAAACTGTAAGCCATATATAGTACAAATGTAAAAGAAACGAGGTGTCAACGATGAAAGGTATCTTAGGAAAAAAACTTGGGATGACTCAAGTATTTACTCCAGAAGGTTTGGTAGTGCCAGTTACGGTAATTCAAGCTGGTCCATGCGTAGTTCTGCAAAAGAAAGATGCAGAGAACGACGGTTATGAATCTATCCAAATCGGTTTTGATGACAGAAAGCAACAAAGAACGATTAAACCACAGTTGGGCCATGCGAAAAAAGCGGGAACAACACCTAAGCGCTACGTGAAAGAAATTCGTGGCATTCAGTTGGCTGATTATGAGGTTGGCCAAGAGCTGAAAGCAGATCTGTTCGCAGAGGGCGAATTCGTTGACGTAACAGGGACTTCCAAAGGTAAAGGGTTCCAAGGTAATATCAAAAGACATAATCAATCCACAGGTCCGATGGCTCACGGCTCTCGTTATCATCGTGGACCAGGTTCCATGGGTTCCATTCAAGCGAACCGCGTTCCCAAAGGTAAGAAATTACCAGGACACATGGGTCATGAAACGGTTACTCTACAAAATCTGCGTATCGTGAAAGTGGATACTGAACGCAATATACTTTTAGTGAGCGGATCTATTCCAGGACCTAAGAACAGCTATGTTAGCGTGAAATCTGCGATTAAAAAGTAAGAAAGGAGGAAGACTGATGCCAAAAGTAGCTTTATATAATGTAACAGGTGCTCAGGTAGGAGAAGTAGAATTGTCTGATGCTGTATTCGGAATCGAACCTCACGTGCATGCGATTCATGAAGCGGTGCTCTTGCAGCAAGCATCCCTGCGCCAAGGCACACACAAAACCAAAGGCCGTTCTGAAGTGCGCGGCGGTGGACGTAAGCCTTGGAAACAAAAAGGAACAGGACGTGCCCGTCAAGGTAGTATCCGTTCCCCGCAATGGAAAGGCGGCGGTACCGTTTTCGGACCGACACCTCGCAGCTATGGTTACAAACTGCCAAGAAAAGTTCGTCGTTTAGCGATCAGATCCGCGCTGTCTTCAAAAGTGATTGAGAATGAAGTTATCGTTCTGGATCAACTTACATTGAACGCACCTAAGACGAAAGAGTTCGCTGCTATACTTAGCAACCTCAAAGTCGCAAGCAAAGCGCTTGTAGTTGGATTGACTCTAGATGAGAACGTAGCTTTATCCGCACGTAACATCCCAGGTGTGAAATTTGTTGCTGCTGATGGAATCAGCGTTCTAGATGTAATGCTTCATGATAAATTGATCATTACTAAGGATGCTGTACAGAAGGTAGAGGAGGTGCTTGCGCAATGAAAAATCCACGCGACATTATCAAGCGCCCGATCATTACAGAACGCACAAGCGATTTAATGGCTAACAAGAAATATGTGTTTGAAGTAGATCTTCGCGCCAATAAAACCGAAATCAAGCAAGCGGTTGAAGCTATTTTCAAAGTAAAAGTTACGAATGTAAATACACTTAGAATGCCAGCTAAGCCAAAGCGCCAAGGTCGTCACTCCGGCTATACGTCCGAATGGAAAAAAGCAATTGTGTCCCTTAGCCCGGAAAGCAAAGAACTGGAATTTTTTGAATCGGTATAAACTCAATTTGTAAAGTAAGGAGGGAACCCAAGTGCCAATTAAAAAATATAAACCAACGTCACCGGCCAGACGGGCGATGTCGGTTTCTACTTTTGAAGAAATCACTACATCCACACCGGAGAAATCGCTGCTTGCTCCTTTGAGCAAAACGGCTGGACGTAACAATCAAGGTAAAATTACGATTCGTCATCACGGTGGCGGACACAAACGTAAATACCGGATTATGGACTTCAAACGGAATAAAGATGGAATACAAGGCAACGTTGCTACAATTGAATATGATCCTAACCGCTCTGCTAACATTGCTTTGATTCATTATTTAGATGGTGAGAAAAGATACATCTTGGCTCCAAAAGGCTTGAAAGTTGGAGATCAAATCGTATCCGGACCAACCTCTGACATTAAAGTGGGCAACTCGCTTCCTTTGGAAAATATTCCAGTAGGTACAGTGATCCACAACATTGAGTTGAAGCCTGGAAAAGGTGGACAACTTGTTCGCGCAGCCGGTACTGAAGCTCAACTTCTTGGTAAAGAGGAACTGTATGTGACCGTTCGCCTTTCATCCGGTGAAGTTCGCAAAATCCTTAAAGTTTGCCGTGCTACAATTGGTTCCGTTGGTAACGAAGATCACGAGCTCGTGAAAATCGGTAAAGCCGGTCGTAATCGTTGGAAGGGCAATAGACCGCAAGTCCGCGGTGTCGTTATGAACCCGAACGATCACCCGCACGGTGGTGGTGAAGGACGCGCTCCAATCGGCCGTAAGTCTCCTATGTCTCCATGGGGCAAGCCTACACTCGGTTACAAAACCCGTAAAAAAGGCAAAGCATCCGATAAGTACATCGTGCGCCGTCGTACGAAGTAATCAAGGATCTACCAATATTCGTGAGGTTCTGGGAAGGGAGGTTCATCAATGGGACGCAGCTTAAAGAAAGGCCCGTTTATTGATGGCTATTTGCTGAAAAAAGTAGAAGACATGGGCAATGCAACTAAAAAAGCGGTTATTAAAACTTGGTCGCGCCGCTCTACAATTTTCCCGCAATTCGTTGGTCATACTTTTGCGGTTTATGATGGCAAGAAACACGTGCCTGTGTATGTAACAGAGGACATGGTCGGACACAAGTTAGGTGAGTTCGCACCTACTCGTAATTACAAAGGTCACGATGATGATAAGAAGACAGGGAAACGCTAATCGCATTTTTGGCTGAAAGGAGGTACCACCATGCAAGCGAAAGCAAATTTAAACTTTGTGCGTATTGCTCCTCGTAAAGTTCAATTAGTCATTGACTTGATACGGGGAAAAGCGGTCGGCGATGCGATTGCAATTTTGCGTCACACACCTAAGGCAGCTTCTCCAATCGTGGAGAAATTACTGAATTCCGCCGTTGCCAATGCAGAACATAACTATTCGTTAGATCCAAATAAATTGGTCATTTCTCAAGTGTATGTGAATCAAGGTCCAACCATGAAGAGGTTCCAACAACGCGCTATGGGTCGTGCCAGTGCAATTAAGAAACGTACCAGCCACATTACAGTAGTGGTATCTGAAAAATAAGGAGGGATAACGTGTGGGTCAAAAAGTAAATCCGGTAGGTATGAGGATAGGAGTTATTCGCGACTGGGAATCCAAATGGTTTGCGGGTAAAGATTTCGGTACCCTGCTAATGGAAGACGTAAAAATTCGCGAATACTTGAAGAAAAAACTTAAAGATTCTGCTGTTTCCCATATCGAGATCGAACGCGCGGCTAATCGTGTTAACGTTACGATTCACACAGCTAAGCCTGGGATGGTCATTGGTAAGGGTGGAGCTGAAGTCGAAGTCATTCGTACTTACATTGCCAGCCTTTCTAATAAAAAGGTTCATATCAACATTGCCGAAATTAAAAATCCTGAGATTGATGCGATTCTCGTTGCAGAAGCCATCGCTCAGCAATTAGAGCGCCGCGTATCATTCCGTCGGGCTATGAAACAAGCGATGCAAAGAACGATGAGATCCGGAGCTAAAGGTATTAAAGTGGCTACAAGCGGACGATTAGGCGGAGCAGAAATTGCTCGTACGGAAGGATATAGCGAAGGAACCGTTCCACTTCATACGCTTCGTGCGGATATCGATTATGGAACTGCAGAAGCAGCCACCACATATGGTCGTATCGGTGTGAAAGTATGGATTTACCGTGGAGAAGTTCTTCCGACAGCTAAGAAAAAGGCTCAGCCGGAAGGAGGAAATTAATCATGTTAGTCCCAAAACGCGTAAAACACCGTAAGGAACACCGCGGCAGCATGAAAGGCAATGCTAAAGGCGGAACTGAGATTGCATTCGGTGAGTTTGGTCTGCAAGCGATGGAGCCTGCTTGGGTAACCAACCGTCAGATCGAAGCAGCACGTATTGCCATGACTCGTTATATCAAACGTGGCGGTAAAGTATGGATTAAAATCTTCCCATCCAAGCCAGTTACACAAAAACCGCTTGAAGTTCGTATGGGTAGCGGTAAAGGTAACGTTGAAAAATGGGTGTGCGTAGTAAAACCCGGTAAAATTCTTTTTGAACTTGCTGGTGTAACCGAAGAGACCGCTCGTGAAGCGATGCGTCTTGCTGCTCACAAGCTTCCGATTAAAACGAAGTTTGTGAAGAGAGATGAAGTAGGTGGTGAAGCAAATGAAGGCTAGTGAATTCCGCAACTTAACCACTGCAGAGATCGAGCAAAAAGTATCCGGATTTAAAGAAGAGCTCTTTAACCTCCGTTTTCAACTAGCTACAGGTCAATTGGATAACCCGACTCAAATTAGTCATGTACGTAAAGAGATCGCGCGTGCCAAAACTATTTTGCGTGAAAGAGAACTGGGTATTGGATAACCAAACTAGAAGGGAGGGCTTAAGCAATGGCTGAACGCAATGAGCGTAAAGTGCAAGTAGGTAAAGTGGTCAGCGACAAAATGGAAAAAACCATCGTTGTTGCCGTTGAAACTTACAAAAAACATGATCTCTATCACAAGAGAATCAAATACACAAAGAAATTCAAAGCTCATGATGAAAAGAATGAAGCAAAAATCGGTGATGTTGTTAAAATCATGGAAACCAGACCCTTGTCGAAAGACAAAAGTTGGAGACTGGTTGAGATCGTAGAAGTTGCCGTAATCATCTAAGCATTTCAGGAATGAACCACGAAAGGAGGAAATACGATGATTCAACCATTTTCCCGTTTGAAGGTTGCTGACAACTCCGGTGCCAAACAGCTTATGTGCATTCGTGTACTTGGCGGTACAGGACGCCGCGTAGGTCATATCGGTGATTTAATCATCTGTTCGGTTAAAGAAGCAACACCAGGTGGCGTTGTCAAAAAAGGTGACGTTGTTAAAGCGGTTATCGTACGGACCAAGAGCGGCGCTCGTCGTAAAGATGGATCTTATATCGCTTTTGACGAGAATGCAGCTGTTATCGTGAAAGATGATAAGAGCCCGCGCGGAACTCGTATTTTCGGACCGGTAGCTCGTGAACTTCGTGATAAAGACTTCATGAAGATCGTCTCCCTGGCTCCAGAGGTTATCTAACCCAAGATTAAGATTAAGCAATAAGCTTTTACCAGGAGGTGTAAACGATCATGCCAAGATTGAAAAAGAGACTGGAATCTCATAACAATAAATTGCACGTGAAAAAAGACGATACCGTTTTTGTGATCACAGGTAAAGACAAAGGTAAAAAAGGCCGCGTCATCGCAGCTTATCCTCGTGAAAACCGTGTTCTTGTGGAAGGCGTTAATATGGTGAAGAAGCATGCTAAGCCTACTCAACAAAATCCTCAAGGCGGGATTTTGAATCAGGAAGCGGCGATTCACGTTTCCAACGTGATGCTGATTGATCCAAAAAGCGGAAAGCCTACTCGTGTAGGCTACAAAGTATTAGACAATGGTGATAAAATTCGCATCGCGATTAAATCCGGTGAAGCAATCGATTAAAGCCAAATGCTCGGAAAGGAGGCCCCTTAAACATGGCAGCAAGAATGAAAGATCGTTTTCTGAATGAAGTTACCCCATCATTAATTCAAAAGTTTAACTACACATCAGTTATGCAAGTACCCAAGATAGAGAAAATCGTCATCAACATGGGTGTTGGTGAGGCTGTTTCTAACTCCAAAGTGCTGGATACTGCGGTAGAGGATCTTCAAAAAATCGCAGGCCAAAAGCCTGTTGTAACCAAATCCAAAAAATCCATCGCGGGCTTCAAGCTTCGTGAAAACATGCCGATTGGTGTGAAAGTAACACTCCGCGGTGAGCGCATGTATCATTTCTTGGATAAATTGTTCAACGTAGCGCTTCCGCGTGTACGTGACTTCCGTGGTATTTCCAATAAAGCCTTTGATGGCCGTGGCAACTATACACTTGGTCTGAAAGAGCAATTGATCTTCCCGGAAATTGAGTACGATAAAGTCGATAAAGTTCGCGGCATGGATATTGTTATCGTAACTACTGCAAAGTCGGATGAAGAAGCTCGTGAATTGTTGACTCAACTCGGTGCTCCGTTTATAAAATAGTTTCCAATCGAACCTTTCAGGAGGTGTCAAACTAGTGGCAAAAACTTCGATGAAAGTTAAGCAACAACGCACTCCGAAGTTTAAAGTACAAGCATATACACGTTGCGAGCGCTGCGGCCGTCCGCATTCCGTGCTTCGCAAGTTCAAGATTTGCAGAATTTGTTTCCGTGAATTAGCTCACAAAGGTCAGATTCCAGGTGTGAAAAAAGCAAGCTGGTAATCACCCTATTTTCGGGAAGGAGGTTTACACATATGGTCATGTCAGATCCAATTGCAGATATGTTAACACGCATCCGTAATGCGAATATCGTTCGTCATGAAACAGTTGAAATTCCTGCATCCAAGATGAAAAGGGAAATCGCTGAAATCCTCAAAAAAGAGGGATTTATCCGTGACGCTGAATACGTAGAAGATAGCAAGCAAGGAATTATCCGTTTGTTCCTGAAATACGGATCAAACAATGAGCGTGTCATTTCTGGATTGAAGAGAATCAGCAAACCGGGTCTGCGCGTTTATACGAAATCCCAAGAAGTACCCCGTGTACTTGGAGGATTGGGAATTGCCATCATCTCCACGTCAAAGGGAGTTATGACGGATAAAGATGCTCGTCAATCCAAAGCTGGCGGAGAGGTTATCTGCTACGTTTGGTAAAACCAATGTAATTGAATGGAGGTGCAAAGATGTCTCGTATTGGTCGTAAGCCGATTACCATCCCAAGTGGTGTCAATGTTTCATTGGAAAACACTCAAATCACGGTAAAGGGTCCGAAAGGAACTTTATCCCGTGAACTTCATAAAGACATGAAAATCAACGTTGCCGAGAATGAAATTAACGTTGAGCGCCCTTCCGATAACAAGCTTCACCGTTCCTTGCACGGCACTACGCGCAGTGTAGTTGCCAACATGGTCAATGGGGTAACGGAAGGATTCACCAAGTCTCTGGATCTTGTAGGCGTTGGGTACCGTGCCAACAAGAGTGGAGATAAGCTTGTACTTAACGTAGGTTACTCCCATCCGGTTGAAATCAATCCGGAAAGCGGAATCGAATTTGATGTTCCCACTAATACGAAAATTATCGTTAAAGGGATCGACAAAGAATTGGTCGGCGCCGTTGCTGCCAAAGTCCGTTCCGTACGTGAACCCGAGCCGTATAAAGGTAAAGGGATTAAGTATGAAGGCGAGCGTATTCTTCGTAAAGAAGGTAAAGCAGGTAAGAAGAAATAAGAGTGAATCATCATTTATAGAAGCATTGGCTTCGTAATATGGATGAAAGGAGTGTATGTTCCCATGATTAATAAAGGCGATAAAAACAAAGCCCGCTTGAAAAGACATCTTCGTGTTCGCAAAAAAATCGAAGGTACAACAGCCCGTCCAAGACTTAACATCTTCCGTTCCTCGAAGCATATGTATGCGCAGATTATCGATGATGTCAGCGGAGTCACTTTAGTGGCTGCTTCCACCCAGGATAAAGAGCTGAAAAGCGAAGTATCCAACGGAGGCAACGTGGAAAGTGCTCGTAAAGTCGGAGAATTGATTGCAAAGCGCGCAAAAGCAAAAGGTGTGGAAGCTGTCGTATTTGATCGCGGCGGATACTTATATCATGGTCGTGTTCAAGCCTTGGCTGATGCGGCTCGTGAAGCAGGCTTACAATTCTAGGAGAAAAATATATAAGGAGGTAAACGACTTGCGTGTAGATCCTAATACTTTAGAGCTTACTGAAAAAGTTGTAAATATCAATCGCGTAGCTAAAGTAGTTAAAGGCGGACGTCGTTTCAGCTTCAGCGCACTTGTTGTCGTCGGCGACGGCAATGGCTGGGTTGGTGCAGGAATCGGTAAAGCAGGCGAAGTTCCCGATGCGATTCGCAAAGGCATTGAAGATGCAAAAAAGAATTTAATTCACATACCCATCGTAGGAACTTCGATTCCTCACTTGGTTACAGGGCGTTTTGGCGCCGGGCGTGTATTGTTGAAGCCTGCATCCCAAGGTACGGGTGTTATTGCTGGTGGTCCGGTCCGTGCGGTTCTTGAGCTTGCTGGAATCGGCGACATTTTGACTAAATCTTTGGGCTCTTCCAACTCCATGAACATGGTGAACGCAACTCTTGAAGGCTTAAGCCGTCTAAAGAGAGCGGAAGAGGTTGCAAAGCTTCGCGGTAAAACCGTTGAAGAATTATTAGGTTAGGAGGGGTAACCATGGCAAAACAATTACAAATTACCCTGAAACGCAGTCTGATCGGCCGCCCGGAGACACAACGTGTCACTGTGAAGACATTAGGTCTGCGCAAGCTGCACCAAACCGTTCTTCAAAAGGACAATGCCGCGATCAGAGGCATGGTTAATCAGGTAAGTCACCTTGTTGAAGTTGTAGAAATCGAAGCATAGAAGCTTTACATTAAGATCTAGAGGAGGTGTGCAACGATGAAGTTACATGAGCTTAGCTCGGCAACCGGTTCCCGCCACAGTCGTAAGCGCGTTGGACGCGGTGTAGGTAGCGGAATGGGTAAAACATCCACTCGCGGGCACAAAGGTCAAAATGCACGTTCCGGCGGCGGTACTCGTCCAGGATTCGAAGGCGGACAAAACCCTTTATACCGTCGTTTACCTAAGCGTGGATTCAATAATCCTTTCCGTAAAGAGTTCGCTATTGTCAACTTGGAGGACCTGAGTACTTTTGCAGACGGTACTGAAGTGACTCCAGAAGTATTGTTGGAGTCCGGTATTGTAAAAGCTCCTAAAGATGGCATCAAAATCTTAGGGAACGGTGAACTCACTGTGAAATTAACCGTTAAAGCGAATAAATTCTCTCAATCTGCGGTAGAGAAAATCCAAGCTGCCGGTGGTCAAACCGAGGTGATTTAATGTTTAAGACCCTAGCCAACATCTTTAAGGTAGAGGATTTGCGCAGAAGAATCGTATTTACTCTTCTCGTCTTAATCGTCTATAGAATAGGTGCTTTTATCCCGGTACCTAACATCAATACGGATGTTTTGAAAATGCAAGACCAGGCAAACCAAAGCGATGTTTTTGGATTGCTAAACACTTTCTCGGGTGGGGCGCTTTTCAAATTCTCCATTTTTGCAATGGGAATTATGCCTTACATTACCTCATCGATTATCGTTCAGCTATTGTCCATGGATGTGATTCCGCGTTTTGCGCAATGGGCTAAGGAAGGCGATGTGGGCAGAAAGAAGCTGGCTCAAATTACTCGTTACGGCACTATCATTTTAGGATTGATTCAAGCTTTCGGCTTGGCGATCGGCTTTAACAATGTATATGCGGGGCTTGTTATTCAGCCAAGCATTACAACCTTCGCTTTGATTGCTATTGTGCTGACAGCAGGAACTGCGTTTCTGATGTGGTTAGGTGAGCAGATCACCGAGTATGGGATAGGGAACGGGATTTCCATTATCATCTTTGCAGGTATCGTTGCAGCTATTCCAACGGGTGCCCAACAGATCTACAAAACACTGTTTGCTGACGCTAGCGGCGCTTTATTCTTAAGTATCATAAAAGTGATTCTCATCCTGCTCGTGATCATCTTGATCATTGCCGGGGTTATCTTTGTACAGCAAGGTGTTCGTAAAATACCTGTGCAGTACGCCAAGCGTGTAGTTGGGCGCAAGATGTATGGTGGCCAAACGACACACATTCCGCTAAAAGTAAATGCAGCGGGTGTTATTCCAGTAATTTTCGCTTTATCCTTACTGGTGTTTCCACCAACAATTGCAAGCTATTGGCGCGGAAATGTCGTGGCAGATTGGATTATCACCAATTTGAACTATACCAGCGCACTGGGCATGGTGCTTTATGTGCTTTTAATTATTGGGTTCACTTATTTCTACACGTTCGTTCAAATCAATCCGGTGCAAATGGCGGATCAGATGAAGAAGAACGGCGGCTACATCCCGGGAATTCGTCCTGGTAAAACAACATCCGTGTACTTGACTCGTGTCATGACAAGAATCACATTATCCGGTGCTTTATTCTTGGCAGCTATCTCGATTTTACCGATGGTACTCGGTCAATTAGCTGGTTTGCCTAACTCTGTTCGGATTGGTGGAACTTCACTCTTGATCGTAGTCGGTGTAGGGCTTGAAACCATGAAACAGATTGAAAGCCAATTGATTAAACGCCATTACAAAGGGTTTATCAATAAATAGCAGATAGGTTCTGATGGGGCAAGTGTTGCGGCATCGGCACCTATTGTGCTATTCGTACGATAACTGCAAAGGGAGGGAGTCAAGATGAACGTTATTTTTATGGGTCCTCCTGGTGCAGGCAAAGGTACACAGGCGGAGAAAATCGTCAGTGAATTTCAAATCCCTCATATTTCAACCGGAGATGCATTTCGTTTGGCGATGAGTCAAGGAACACCTCTCGGCCTTGAAGCAAAAGGGTATGTGGATAAAGGTCTGCTTGTCCCGGATGAAATCACAAATGGCATTGTCAGAGAGCGGCTTGCTCAGTCGGATTGTGAAAAAGGGTTCTTGCTTGACGGTTTCCCGAGGACAATTGCACAAGCGGATGCGCTTGATGAGATTGTCCGATCCCTGAATAAAAAGATTGAGCTTGTCATAAATCTTACCGTTGACCGCAGCTTTCTGCTGGCCAGACTAACCGGGCGTAGAATTTGCAAATCTTGCGGCGCTACTTATCACGTGATCTTCAATCCACCCAAGCAGGAAGGGATTTGCGATAAATGCTCCGGTGAATTGTATCAAAGAAGCGATGATACGGAAGAAAAAGTCGGCACGCGATTAGACGAGTATACGACCAAGACAGCTCCGCTTCTGGATTACTACAAGAAGAAGGAAATCCTGCGTGAGGTTAACGGAGAACAAGATATTCATGCGGTAACTCAGCAAATCAGCACACTGCTCAGAGGTTTGGCGGAATGATCATTTGCAAGTCCAAGGTTGAACTGAACCTTATGCGTGAAGCAGGCCGTATCGTAGCTGAAACTCACCGTTTACTGGCGGAAGCGATTCGTCCTAATGTTCCAACGAAGGATCTTGATCAAATCGCAGAAGATTACATTCGCAGTCAGGGAACCAATCCATCTCATAAAAGGCTACAACGGTTTTCCAGGCAGCATTTGCGCTTCAGTCAACGAACAATTAGTACACGGTCTACCTGGACCCAAGCGATCCAAACCTGTATTGAAGAATCCGGATTTTCTGTAAAGACGATGGAAGATGATTGGACTGTAGTCGCTGTGGATGGTACAATATGCGCTCATTTTGAACATACGGTTGCGATTACGGCGGATGGATAAGGAATCCTCACGAAACTCAAAACGTAGGTGATAATGGGTGGATACAGATCAAATCCCACAGCTGGGTCAAATCGTCAAGGTGCTTCGCGGGAGTGATCCTGGCAAATATGCCGTCATTATCGGTCTTGTTGATTCTCGGTTTGTCCTCATCGCGGATGGTGATAAACGAAGATTCGACAGTCCGAAAAAGAAAAATCGGCTTCATCTTCAATTGCAGTCCTCGATCAGCAGTGAGGTTGCAGCTAGTATCAGGGAAACAGGACGTGTCACTAATGGTAAATTGCGATTCGCTGTCGCGAAGTTCGTGGATAGATTACAAGCTGAAGCCAATGAGAAAGGAGAATGACTGTGGCCAAAGAAGATGTGATTGAAGTAGAAGGTACAGTAATTGAACCTCTTCCGAATGCAATGTTTAAGGTTGAATTGGAAAATGGTCATAAAATCCTTGCCCATGTTTCCGGTAAAATCCGAATGCATTTTATCCGCATTTTACCTGGAGATAGAGTTACCGTAGAATTATCGCCTTACGATTTAACCAGAGGCCGTATAACTTACCGATTTAGATAAATGTTGGATTGAACATGTAAGTTACTCTCAAGGCGTATGCTTACGAAGCAAGTTTTCTAACGAAAACGCAACATGGTGCTTACGATGCAAGATTTCTTGAAGAAATCTCCGTAGCTGCTTACGATGCAAGTTTCTTTCAGAAACTCTAAGGAGGGAATAAAAATGAAGGTCAGACCGTCGGTCAAACCCATGTGTGAAAAATGTAAAGTCATTCGCCGTAAGGGCAATGTTATGGTAATTTGTGAAAATCCGAAGCACAAACAAAAACAAGGATAGAAGGAGGTGCAGCGAATAAATGGCTCGTATAGCTGGAGTAGACTTACCTCGTGAAAAACGCGTGGAGATTGCTTTAACTTACATTTTTGGAATTGGTAAAACAACTTCCCAAAAAATTATCAGCACTACAGGAATCAGCCCGGATACTCGCGTCCGTGATTTGACTGAGGATGAAGTCAGCAAAATCCGTGATGTCATCGACAAAACGTTAAAAGTGGAAGGCGATCTGCGTCGTGATATCTCCCTGAACATCAAACGCTTGATTGAAATCGGTTCTTACCGCGGCATTCGTCACCGTCGTGGGTTGCCTGTTCGTGGTCAACGTACCAAAACCAACGCCCGTACGCGTAAAGGTCCTCGTCGTACAGTAGCGAATAAGAAGAAATAATAAAGGGGGTTAGACTCAAGTGGCAAAACCTAAAAAAGTAGTCCGTACCAAACGTCGTGACCGCAAAAATATTGATTCCGGAGTAGCGCACATTCGCTCCACGTTTAACAATACCATTGTGACCATCACGGATCCGCACGGCAATGCGATCTCCTGGGCAAGTGCAGGAAACCTTGGTTTCAAGGGTTCCCGTAAAAGCACTCCTTTCGCAGCACAAATGGCAGCGGAATCTGCTGCTAAAGCAGCGATGGAGCATGGCATGAAGGCTGTTGAAGTCATGGTTAAAGGTCCAGGCGCCGGCCGTGAAGCGGCGATCCGTTCCCTGCAAGCAGCTGGACTTGAAGTAAACTTGATTAAAGACGTGACTCCTATCCCGCATAATGGCTGCCGCCCACCTAAACGTCGTCGCGTGTAATTCAGGATTCTCCAATAGTATAAATATCCATAAATCGTGAATAATGGTTTTGAAGGATAGGCATACTATCTAGTTTTTACCCGAAGTATCCAGAGGCAAACGACGTTTTGAATGGAGGGTACATTTCATGATCGAAATTGAAAAGCCAAAAATAGAAACTGTAGCATTAAGCGAAGACGGTGCATATGGCAAGTTTGTCGTTGAACCGCTCGAGCGTGGCTATGGAACAACATTAGGTAACTCATTACGTCGTATTTTACTGTCATCTTTACCGGGTGCTGCAGTAAACTCTGTTCACATTGATGGAGTTTTACATGAGTTTTCCACGATTCCTGGCGTACTTGAGGATGTTACGGAAATTATCCTTAATCTCAAAGGGCTATCTCTGAAAATTCACTCCGATGAAGAGAAAATCCTTGAAATCGACGCTGAAGGCGAAGGTAAGATTGTGGCTGGCGATATTCGCGCCGACAGCGATGTGGAGATCCTGAATCCGGATCTGCACATTGCGACTCTATCTTCCGATTCTCGTCTTCATATGAGAATTCATGCCAATAGAGGCAGAGGCTATGTGCAGTCAGATAAGAACAAGAGGGATGATCAGCCGATTGGCGTTATTCCTATTGATTCGATCTATACGCCTATTACTCGAGTCAACTTTGGTGTGGAAAATACACGCGTGGGTCAAGTCACCAACTATGACAAACTGACTCTCGAAGTGTGGACGGATGGCAGTATTCGGCCAGAAGAAGCTGTAAGCTTAGGCGCCAAAATTTTAACTGAGCATCTGATGCTGTTCGTTGGCCTTACTGACGAAGCGAAAGACGCTGAAATTATGGTTGAAAAAGAAGAAGATAAGAAAGAAAAAGTTCTGGAGATGACTATCGAGGAACTGGATCTTTCCGTTCGTTCTTACAATTGCCTCAAGCGTGCGGGTATCAATACGGTACAAGAGCTAATTACCAAGACAGAAGAAGATATGATGAAGGTACGGAACTTAGGCCGCAAATCTCTTGAAGAGGTTCAAGAGAAGCTCGAAGAGCTTGGTTTAGGTCTTCGTAACGAGGAATAATTAAGGCAGAAGGAGGGTAAATCCAATGAATTACAAGAAGTTAAACCGCGACTCCAGCTCACGTAAAGCGTTATTCCGCGATCTGGTCACGGATCTATTCATACATGAGCGCATTCAAACCACTGAAGCAAAAGCAAAAGAACTTCGCAGTATTGCAGAAAAGCTAATCACTTTGGCTAAACGCGGAGATCTTCATGCACGCCGTCAGGCAGCTGCTTTTGTTCGCAGAGAAGCTGTAAGCGCAGATCAAGATGCTATTCAAAAGCTCTTCACTGAATTGGCTACTCGTTATTCCGAGCGTCCAGGCGGATACACACGTATCCTGAAGCTGGGACCACGCCGCGGAGACGCAGCACCCATGGTATATTTAGAGCTTGTAGATCGAGCATAAGACGGAGGGGAAAGGGTGGACGGAATCTGCTGATTCTGATGAAGCCCTTTTTTTGCAGTCTTGGCAAGGATGCTCTAAGTGCTCAAAGGCTTGAAGCATCCTTGAACTTGATGCCTCGCGGAGGAACAAGATGTGAGAAATCTACGATTTATCATCAGCTATAATGGGACGGCCTATTCTGGCTTTCAAACTCAGCCCAGAGGAAATACCATTCAAGATGAACTTGAGCGATCGATTAAGCAGCTTACCGGAGAAAAGGTTAAAATCATTTCTTCAGGCAGGACAGATGCCGGGGTACATGCCAGAGGTCAAGTCATTAACTTCCTGACGAACTCTGCCATACCTATTGAGCGCTGGTGCTTGGCTTTGAACACGAGATTGCCTAACGATATTGTCGTTCTCACTGCAGAAGAAGTCCCTCTTGATTTTCACTCTCGTAAAGCCGCAAAGCGCAAGACGTATTGCTATGCAATTCGAATGGCGCGTTTCCCCAACGTATTTCACCGGAATTTTGAATTTCATCATTATACTCCTTTGGATGTTGAGGCTATGAGAGAAGCGTTGGAATGCTTGATTGGCGAGCATGATTTCTCTTCTTTCTGTACCGTTCGAACCGATAAAGAGATTCGCGTCAGAACGATCTATGAAGCTCGGATCGAAACGGCTGCGGATGAGATGACGGATGAGCCCAAAATTGGAAGACTTCGGGTGATCATTACGGGGAGCGGATTTCTTTACAACATGGTTCGGATCATTGTGGGGACCTTATTTCAAATCGGTGAAGGCAAAAGAGCAAGCAGCGATATGCGGCGAATTCTTGAGGCTCGTGATCGCAGCCAAGCAGGACCAACTGCCGAAGCGATAGGCTTAACCCTTTGGCAAGTAGAATATTGATAGTTAGAAGAATTCTCTTGATTCTTTATCCAAAATTGTGTATGATATTAATTGGCGTTTCTTGATCGGCTATCCCACGGCCCCGTGATCAGAGGAGCCAAACCATCATAACTACAACAATGAAATGGACTAAGGAACGAGATATATTTAGGAGGATTAAGCATGCGTACCACATATATGGCAAAGCCAAACGAAGTAGAACGCAAATGGTACATTATTGACGCTGCCGGCAAAACGCTGGGCCGTCTAGCCAGTGAAGCAGCAAGCCTGATTCGCGGAAAGCACAAGCCGGAGTTTACTCCGCACGTTGATACCGGGGATTTTGTTATCGTCATTAATGCTTCCCAAGTTCATTTGACTGGCAAGAAACTGCAAAATAAAATGTACTACAGTCATTCCATGTATCAAGGTGGATTGAAAGTGACTTCCGCAAATGATATGCGCAACAACAAACCGGATCGCATGATCGAACTTGCTGTTCACGGTATGCTTCCCAAGAATCGTCTTGGTGACAGCATGAAAACAAAGCTGAAAGTGTATGCAGGCTCTGAGCATCCACATCAAGCACAACAACCTGAAGTGTACGAACTTCGCGGGTAATTATAAGGGAGGACTGTTTTGTGGCACAAGTTCAATACTATGGAACCGGTCGTCGTAAACATTCGGTAGCGCGTGTACGCCTTATACCGGGTGAAGGACGAATTGTTATTAACAAACGTGAGCTGGACGAATATTTTGGTCTCGAGACTTTAAAGCTTATTGTGAAGCAACCGCTGAACTTAACAGAAACTGTAGGAAAGTACGATGTACTGGTTATCGCTCATGGCGGTGGAACCAGCGGACAAGCAGGAGCCATTCGTCACGGAATTTCCCGTGCCTTGCTTAAAGCAGATCCGGAATATCGCGGTTCTTTGAAAAAGGCCGGCTTCCTTACACGTGACCCACGTATGAAAGAGCGTAAAAAGTACGGATTGAAAGCTGCACGTCGTGCACCTCAATTTTCCAAGCGTTAATATCGAGCAAGCTTTACAATACGAAGAGCCTTTTACGCAAATTGCGTGAAAGGCTCTTTTCTTCCTTATAGATGAAACGATGAATGTGAACTAATCTTGAATAAACCATAAACAAAAAACCAAAATGATGAAAAGTCATTGACAACATACAGAATAGTTTTATAATAAGAATCAACCACTAATCACACTAACTAACTCGGGATTAAAAAATAATTACTTTCGAAGTACGTTTTGCTATCAAGCAAACCTTAAGGAGGAGTTTACAGATGAATTTGTTTGAGAAAGAAGCATTTGTGACTAAAGCAAGCGAGGAATTTGAGAATCAATCTCCGGAGAATTTGCTCCGTCTGGCTGTAGAGAGCTTTCCCAAATTGACACTTGCCTGCAGTTTTGGAGCTGAGGATGTCGTGCTCGTGGATATGCTGCAAAAAATTAATCCGAACGTCGATATTTTTTATCTGGATACGAATGTTCACTTTGCAGATACTTATGAGACCAGAGACCGTCTGGAGCAGCATTACGGCAAGAAGTTTGTACAAGTTTTGCCTAAGCTCACGCTTGAAGAACAGGCTCAGCAATTTGGCGATGAACTTTGGAAAAACAATCCTAATCAATGCTGCGGCATCCGCAAAGTAGATCCATTAACCGATGTCCTCAAAAACTATGACGCCTGGATTACAGGAATTCGCCGCGATCAAGCACCTACTCGCGCAAATGCCAAAAAAGTAGAATACGATGTTAAATTCGGACTTATTAAATTTAATCCGCTTGCCAGCTGGACGAGTGAGGATGTATGGAACTACATTCGCGCCAATGATGTTATCTATAATCCATTGCATGACAAAAACTACCCAAGCATAGGGTGTGAGCATTGCACGCGTCCTGTAGCGGCTGGAGAAGATCCTCGCGCCGGCCGCTGGGCGGATTCAGACAAAGTAGAATGCGGACTACATCCAACGGAGGCTTAATCATGACTCAATCAATCGCTCCTCATGGCGGGACTTTGGTAAACAGAGTCATTCCAGACGGGGAAAAAGAGGCAGCCTTACAAAAAGCGAGCGGCCTTAAGCAAATTAACGTTAACGCATGGACGATATCGGATCTGGATTTGATTGCAGTGGGGGCATTTTCACCCCTAATCGGCTTTATGAATCAGAGGGATTACAACTCCGTCGTGGAGACCATGAGGCTAGCGGATGGAACGGTATGGAGTATTCCTATTACTTTTGCTTTAGAAGCAAGCATCGCTGCGATCATCCAGCCAGGTGAATCCATTGCGCTCGTTGGAGAAGAAGATGGAATTACTTATGCGATTATGGATGTTTCCGATAAATTTACCGTGGATCAGAAGAATGAGGCCGTGAAAGTATTTAAAACAGATGATACCGATCATCCCGGTGTTCAAAAGCTGCTTTCGAGATCTTCGACCTATCTGGGTGGATCCATCCATTTGGTAAACCGTCCAAAGCCGAAGAAATTTGAAGAGTTTTACTTCGATCCCTCGGAGACTCGCCGCCTATTCGCTGAAAAAGGCTGGAGAACAGTTGTAGGCTTTCAAACACGCAATCCTGTTCACCGTGCCCACGAATACATTCAAAAGTCAGCCATGGAGATTGTGGATGCGCTGTTCCTTAATCCTTTGGTGGGTGAAACGAAATCCGATGACATTTCTGCAGACGTACGGATGAAAAGCTATCTGGTTCTTTTGGAGAACTATTACCCGAAAAATCGTGTTTTTCTGGGCGTTTTCCCCGCGGCTATGCGTTATGCGGGACCGAGGGAAGCTATCTTCCATGCCATGGTCCGAAAAAATTATGGCTGCACTCATTTTATAGTTGGACGTGATCATGCAGGTGTAGGCGACTACTATGGTACCTATGAAGCGCAAGAAATATTCAGTAATTTTACAGCAGAAGAAATCGGCATCACGCCTCTGTTCTTTGAACATAGTTTCTTTTGCACCAAATGCGGCAATATGGCATCCAGTAAAACCTGTCCGCACGATTCGTCAGCGCATATGCATCTCTCCGGCACGAAGGTTCGCGCTTTGCTAAGAAACGGTGAATGTCCGCCTCCGGAATTTACCCGACCTGAAGTCGCAGAAGTATTAATTGATGGCATGAAAGAACCTGAGTATCAAGTCTAGGCCAAGTATTGGTATATTCGTCCACCCTGTCCCATATAGATGTTACTGAGTCTATTGGGAGCAGAGGTGGATTTTTATGCGTAAAAGAAGAAAAAGGCTGGTGATCTGGCTAAGTTTCCATAGCGGACTGAAACTGGCCGCCTCAGCACTGCTGGTTGCTTTGGTCGTGTTTATCTATAGCTATGAGCTGCCTGCGACGAAGACATGGACAGAGTGGACCTTACCCTTATCTGGCAAAACGATTGCACTTGATGCTGGGCATGGCGGATATGATGGAGGGGCAGACAATCAGGAGGGTGTACTTGAAAAGGACATCAATTTGGCGATAACCCTTTATTTGCGCGATTACTTGCAGCAAGCCGGGGCCTTGGTCGTAATGACGAGAGAAGAAGATAAGGATTTGGCAGATAAAAATACCAAGGGATACAGCCGCCGCAAAACAGAGGATTTGCTCAACCGTGCTGATTATGTCAAAGAGAGCAAGTCGAATCTTTTTATCACCGTCCATGTTAATAGTATCCCATCCGCCAAGTGGAGGGGAGCTCAGACTTTTTTTTCTTCGACCAATACGGAAAGTCCGAACTTGGCAGCGCTGATTCAAGATGAGATCAAAAGAAATCTGGAAAACACTGACCGGATCGCGCTTAAAGCGGACAAACCGGTTTATCTGTTAAGAATATTGAAAATGCCAAGCGCCTTGGTGGAGGTTGGATTTCTCTCTAATCCGGATGAAGCGCGCCTGCTGACCAATGAAAAATATCAGAAGAAATTGGCGGCCGCCATTTATCAAGGGGTGCTGCGCTATTATGCCGGGGAAAAGATGGGATCAACCTAAATATGTGATATAATAATTGCGCATATAAATTTGTCCCTAAGAGGTGCGTCCAATGCTGACTAAAGAACAAGTCTTGCAATCCTTGCAATCACTTATAGATCCTCAATATGGCCAGAGCATCACTCAGCTCAATCTAGTTAAAGATGTGATGATTAAGGAAGGGAATGTGTCGTT
This sequence comes from Paenibacillus sp. GP183, assembly GCF_900104695.1. Lineage (NCBI taxonomy): Bacteria > Bacillati > Bacillota > Bacilli > Caryophanales > Paenibacillaceae > Paenibacillus > Paenibacillus sp. GP183. The sequence continues at coordinate 3,218,895 of NZ_FNSW01000001.1, read as the reverse complement.
AACTTACATCACAACCGTAGAAGAAGAACGTTATAAAGAAAATGCGCGAAAAGCGGTTACAGAAACTCTAAAGACCCTAGGCGCTGAACAAATGCATATTCGATTTCGAATGATTACCGACCATGAGCGCCAACAAATCAATGAACAATTGCAAGATCCTTCTGCCCCAAAAGCAGCACAAACTCCCAAGGCTGCTCCAGCAGCTCCAGCGGCACCAAGCGGCTCTATCCTGGGTCCCGATTCGAAGGTGAAGTTTATTGCAGTTGCCAGCGGCAAAGGAGGAGTGGGCAAGTCCACTGTGACGGTTAACCTGGCTGTCGCCTTGGCTCGGAAAGGGAAAAAAGTCGGCATTATCGATGCCGATATTTATGGCTTCAGCATCCCGGATATGATGGGGGTTGAAGATCAGCCCAAGCTTGAGGACAATACCATTATCCCCATAGAAAAATATGGCGTGAAAATCATATCGATGGGCTTTTTTGTACAAGATAATGCTCCTGTGATTTGGCGGGGTCCCATGCTCGGCAAAATGCTGCGCAATTTCTTTAGCGAAGTAAGCTGGGGCGAGCTCGATTATATGCTGCTCGATCTTCCTCCAGGGACCGGAGATATAGCGCTGGACGTCCATCAGATGCTTCCTCACAGCAAAGAGATTATTGTGACGACTCCACATGCCACAGCAGCTTTTGTTGCTGCCAGAGCAGGAGCAATGGCCGTACATACGAACCATGAAATTCTCGGTATAGTTGAGAATATGTCTTATTACGAATGCAAGTCCTGCGGCAGCAAGGATTATGTGTTTGGCAAAGGAGGCGGAGCCAAACTGGCTGATGAGCTGCACAGCGAGTTATTGGCTCAGCTTCCACTGGGCGCACCTGATAATCATATATCCGAGGCAGATTACTCGCCTTCTGTTTACAAGGAACAAACACCGACCGGACAATTGTATTTGGAAATTGCTGATAAAGTGATCCGTAAGCTAGAAAGCTGACCAAAGAGGACTGAAGCCAGGTAATCGCTTCAGTCCTCTTTTCATGGAACAGAAAGATCTTATTGGCTGCCGCCGCTTTTGCTTGAACCGCCGCCGCCGCCGGATTTTTTACCGCCACTGCTTTTGCTTGTGCTTGTCCCGCCGCCCCCACCACCAGTACTGGGTGTTTGTGCGGGCTGGGTGGTTTGCTCCTTCAGGGCTGCCTTTAATAAATCTAACATCTCAGTGCGAAAGAGGGGGCTCTGCAGGGATTCATGAATCACTGACATCATTTGCTGACGATACTGAGATTGCTTCATTGTATCCATGATGATTTTTTCATACTCTGGATTTTTCATGGTGTTGATCATCAAGTTTTGATATTCCGGATCCTTGAGCAGATCCTTGTGCATCTGCTTGGTATCCTTCTGAATCGCTTTAGCGAATTCACCGGCAAATTTCGGATCCTTCATCATTTCCTGCAAAAATTTATTATTGGGATCAGCTGTTAACACATCTTTCACGGCCGATTGAAGCTGAGCGGAGTCACCTGCAGACAAAAGCTTGATTTGCGATTGCCCTTGCGATTGAATGCCGCCGCCGGCTCCTCCTTGACCACCTCCGCCACCGGCTTGACTTGCAGCTTGAACAGCCTTTTTGCCATCATCGGATTTTAAAATATCCATAACCATCGTTTTAGTATCGTTGTAGCTGGCACCAGCACTTTGCGGGGATGAAGATTTACCCCCGCATGAAGAGACGAGCAGCGTTAATATAACAACGGAAATTACAGTATGCTTGGATAGTAACATAAGAATGGCATGCTCCCTTCCTGGAATGGTTTCTTTAGTATGTGTGAAAAGGGAGAGATTATGAGGTGTATTCATTGGCTTTTTAGTGTGAAGGTTGGTACAATTAACTACTAGGAAACAAGACTTGTGGAGGTTATGCCGCTTGACGTTAAGAAAATGGTTTCGGTTATTTTTTACGGCGTTATTGATTGGAATCATTACCTCCGTTGCCGTGGGGCTAATTTTGGAGTTTACGGATCAAGCTTTTCCGATTCCGACCATGTCCGGTGTTGGCTTTAATGTTGTTAATATGACCCTTGGCGGGGCGACCATCAGCTTACTGAGTCAAATGGGTTTTTTCTCTTTTCTAATCGTTCGTTTTATCGCTATTGGAATTATACGAAATAAAGTCATATGGGATTTAATTCAACTTACATTAACCATTGTCGCCATAATTGATTTAGTCTATTTAAGGTATAGTAACTTTAATGGAGACAGCTTACTGTTATATACGATCATGCCTTTATTGATTTTGGCGATTTCACTGGGTGTTTCCTACTGGAAAGTTAAGCTCACTAACAAAAATGCATTCATTCCAACGCTGTTTTTCATGGTGGTCGTTACCATCCTAGAAGCGGTTCCTGCCTTAAAATTGAATAATACAGCATCGAGTATTTTTATGTTAACTCCATTAATCGTTTGTAACAGCTATCAAATTCTTAGTCTTCACAAAATGACGGAAAACAAAAAGAGCTAATTGAAATTAGCCCTCAGCGTATCAATTTCATTTAGGTATGGTCTTGTATTTCCTTGTGATTCACCTGAGTTTGTTGAATTAATTCACTGACGGATACAAATTCGTAACCTTTTGCCCTCAATTGGTCGATAATCACAGGAAGAGCTTCATGGGTCTGCTTAACAGTGTCGCTCGCATGCAGTAGGATGATATCTCCGGGATGAACTTTGGTCACTACACGGTTAATTATAGAATCAACGCCCTTGTTCATCCAATCATGGGAATCAGTATCCCATTGAATGACGGAATATCCCAATTCTCCCGCAATTCTCAGCACTCTTTTGTCAAAATCGCCATTGGGCATTCGAATCAGGTTGGGTCCTTTGCCCGTCATTTCCGTCAAGACGCCATGCGCTATAGAAATTTGTTTCCGAATTTCTTCGTCGCTTAATGTACTGTAGTTGCTGTGCTTATTCCCATGGCTGCCGATTTCGTATCCATTCTTTTTAATGTGCTCTATAATTTCGGGATGGGTTTTACTCCAAGGTGCCGAGAGAAAAAAGGTCGCATTCTTAACCTTTTTATCTTCAAGTATCTTAATGATAGGATCGGGTCGTTTCTCACCCCAACTGATGTCAAAAGTTAGAGCCACTAATTTCTTGTCCGTCTGCACGCTGTAAATCGCCGCCGGTTCATTGCTCGAAAATACCGACACATTGGCTCTGTCTGAATAGACAATGGCTGCTGCGAACAAAACTGCAACCGTGATAAAGATAATTTGCTTGAGCTTTTTACCGTTTAATACGAGAAAATAATTCACGAAGCAGAATCCTCCTCCTCAGCCTTATGGAGTAAGGCTTGTTTAAATGGTTTGTTTGTATCATTGTATGCTCGTACATACTTGACTTATGCGTTCAAAGTTCGGAGGAAACCAAATTGAAATTCAAACAGCTTTTCGCCCATTTTCGTGAAATGAAACATTTTTTTATTGCGACAGCGATGGTTTTTGCCATTGGAATTTTCGTCGGGTATGAGTATTCAGCGAACTTTGCCGATTACTTGCAGGGCGGTCTTGAGAAATTGAAGCCAATCAATGATTTCGTCAATACCAAGGACAATCCGCAGCTCTGGTTATTTATCATCATTTTTCTGAATAATGCTTCTATTGCGATCATGGTTATTTTTTTGGGTATGATTTTCGGGCTGCTTCCCTTGTTCATGTTAGTCAGCAATGGAATGATTTTGGGATACGCGCTTTCCTTGAATACCACTGGATCGACAGGTCTGCTGGTTCTTAAAGGGATATTGCCGCATGGAATTTTTGAAATCTCGGCTATTTTGATCGCATGTGCTTATGGTCTCAAGCTAGGTACGCTTATGATGAAATTGTGCCTGCATGTCTTAATAAGAAGAGTTGGGGCAACGGCTCGCCCCGAATTCATTCGCATCTTTAAATTGCTCTTGCCGCTCATCACTTTTATTGTAATCCTGTTGTTAATAGCAGCGACCGTGGAGAGCACACTTAGCTATTGGTTAATGAAAGTCTAAAATTTGTGAGTGCTATTATAATATTGGTAAAAATTGAGCATAACAAATCCAAGCCATATTTCTTGCCGACAGCTGAAAGGGGTTGAGGTTGGTTATGCTCGGTTTTTTATTCAATGAACGGGAGTGCAGAGAGCTTGACTATGTGCTTCGTAAAGAACTGGATGAAATGCTCTTTGATCTGAATGACAAAAGGATGGACCAGGAGATCAAAGGGGCAATCGAATCCAGGTACAAGGTGATCTTCCGTATGTATGCGCGGTTAGCGTCACCAAAGGAGATTTTAAAATATGCGAGAAGCCGGAGTTCGCATTGACCGCAGAAATAATTACTTGAAGCTTGACTTCCATTATGTATCTATGTTAATTTAGATTTCGCCCACTTTTTGCAGGTGTGCCGGACGTGTACAGTATAGGCTTTCTGAAGAAGGAAGAATAAAAAATACTTGAAATTGTCCTGGTGAGTGTGTTATATTATAAAAGTCGCCGCTAAACGGGTGATGATGCAATTGAACAGAAATTGCTCTTTGAAAACTGAACAACGAGTGAAGAAGCGATCGGCCTTAGGCCGATCAAAAACGAGGGAAATCTCAGCGATGAGATCAACTCAAAACGAGAGAAATCTCGCCAGTTTTAACTTTTGAGCTGTTTAAGCTTGAGAATAAAAGCCGCATGGACTTATGGTTCGTGTGCAACTTTATTGGAGAGTTTGATCCTGGCTCAGGACGAACGCTGGCGGCGTGCCTAATACATGCAAGTCGAGCGGATTTATTCCTTCGGGGATGAGTCAGCGGCGGACGGGTGAGTAACACGTAGGCAACCTGCCTGAAGGATCGGGATAACTATCGGAAACGATAGCTAAGACCGAATAATTGGCACTTTCGCATGAAGGTGCCATGAAACACGGAGCAATCTGTGGCCTTTGGATGGGCCTGCGGCGCATTAGCTAGTAGGTGAGGTAACGGCTCACCTAGGCGACGATGCGTAGCCGACCTGAGAGGGTGAACGGCCACACTGGGACTGAGACACGGCCCAGACTCCTACGGGAGGCAGCAGTAGGGAATCTTCCGCAATGGACGCAAGTCTGACGGAGCAACGCCGCGTGAGTGATGAAGGTTTTCGGATCGTAAAGCTCTGTTGCCCTAGACGAACGAGTCAGAGAGTAACTGCTCTGGCTGTGACGGTATAGGAGAAGAAAGCCCCGGCTAACTACGTGCCAGCAGCCGCGGTAATACGTAGGGGGCAAGCGTTGTCCGGAATTATTGGGCGTAAAGCGCGCGCAGGCGGTTCAGTAAGTTGGATGTTTAAAGCCGGGGCTCAACCCCGGTGCGCATCCAAAACTGGTGGACTTGAGTGTAGGAGAGGAAAGTGGAATTCCACGTGTAGCGGTGAAATGCGTAGAGATGTGGAGGAACACCAGTGGCGAAGGCGACTTTCTGGCCTATAACTGACGCTGAGGCGCGAAAGCGTGGGGAGCAAACAGGATTAGATACCCTGGTAGTCCACGCCGTAAACGATGAGTGCTAGGTGTTAGGGGTTTCGATGCCCTTGGTGCCGAAGTTAACACAGTAAGCACTCCGCCTGGGGAGTACGCTCGCAAGAGTGAAACTCAAAGGAATTGACGGGGACCCGCACAAGCAGTGGAGTATGTGGTTTAATTCGAAGCAACGCGAAGAACCTTACCAGGTCTTGACATCCCCCTGAATAGTTTAGAGATAAGCTAGGCCTTCGGGACAGGGGAGACAGGTGGTGCATGGTTGTCGTCAGCTCGTGTCGTGAGATGTTGGGTTAAGTCCCGCAACGAGCGCAACCCTTGATGTTAGTTGCCAGCGAGTAAGGTCGGGCACTCTAACGTGACTGCCGGTGACAAACCGGAGGAAGGTGGGGATGACGTCAAATCATCATGCCCCTTATGACCTGGGCTACACACGTACTACAATGGCCGGTACAACGGGAAGCGAAAGAGCGATCTGGAGCGAATCTTTAGAAGCCGGTCTCAGTTCGGATTGCAGGCTGCAACTCGCCTGCATGAAGTCGGAATTGCTAGTAATCGCGGATCAGCATGCCGCGGTGAATACGTTCCCGGGTCTTGTACACACCGCCCGTCACACCACGAGAGTTTACAACACCCGAAGTCGGTGGGGTAACCCGCAAGGGAGCCAGCCGCCGAAGGTGGGGTAGATGATTGGGGTGAAGTCGTAACAAGGTAGCCGTATCGGAAGGTGCGGCTGGATCACCTCCTTTCTATGGAGACTTGAGCGCTGCGATGCGCTCAGTCAAGAAGGCTTAGCCTTCACAAACTTCTTCTTCACTCGTTGTCAGTTTTGAGAGGGTAATGCCTTTCTCGTAGCTGTGGTGAGAACCACCAGGCTGCACTCGTTTGGTGACGATGGCGGAGGGGAACCACGCGTTCCCATCTCGAACACGACCGTTAAGCCCTCCAGCGTCGATGGTACTTGAACCGCAGGGTTCTGGAAGAGTAGAACGTTGCCAAGCGAACCCCACAAGCGGATGCTTTCGAAGGGCTTCTTCGAAAGCACGCAGGTGGGTTTTTATTTTGAAGAAGGAAGCGATGCTTCCGAAGTAAGTTTTGCTAGCGCAAAACTCAGCAACGCTTACGAAGTCACATTTGCTCCGCAAATGTCAGTAACGCTTACGAAGTTAGCAATTCTACGAGTTGCTCTTAGGGCCCTTAGCTCAGCTGGTTAGAGCGCACCCCTGATAAGGGTGAGGTCGGTGGTTCGAGTCCACTAGGGCCCACCATAACATCCCTGCAAAAAGGGAACATCCCATGGGGCCATAGCTCAGCTGGGAGAGCGCCTGCCTTGCAAGCAGGAGGTCAGCGGTTCGATCCCGCTTGGCTCCACCAAAATGCCCTTTTAAGGTCGAATTTCCAAGAAATATCGACTTGAAAAGAGCCTGCAAGATGTGATAAGATGTTTGTTGCCGCTGATCAGGCGGTGAATCAACAAGCAACAATTGTTCCTTGAAAACTAGATAGCGAAACGAACAAAAAGCGTGAAACTTAGAGCGTGACAACCTAACGGTTGCACGTAAATCCTTTAAGCATCATTTGTGTCACAACAAATGAATGTTTCTAGAATAAACCGTATGACATCTAACGATGGCAGACAACCTGACGATCGAACGATCGCAGCATGGTTAAGCTAGAAAGAGCACACGGAGGATGCCTAGGCACTAGGAGCCGAAGAAGGACGTGGCGAACGACGAAATGCCTCGGGGAGCCGTAAGCAGGCTTTGATCCGGGGATGTCCGAATGGGGGAACCCGGCTGCGGTAATGCGCAGTTACCACTATCTGAATTCATAGGATAGTTGGAGGCATACCCAGGGAACTGAAACATCTAAGTACCTGGAGGAACAGAAAACAAAAGTGATTCCGTCAGTAGCGGCGAGCGAACGCGGAGAAGCCCAAACCAGGGAGCTTGCTCCCTGGGGTTGTAGGACGTCAACATGGGGTTAGCTTGGTAGGTGAAGAGGTCTGGAAAGGCCCGGCAAAGAAGGTAAAAGCCCTGTAGCCCAAACCAAGCGAAACCCCTAGACGGATCCTGAGTACGGCGGGACACGTGAAACCCCGTCGGAATCCGGCAGGACCATCTGCCAAGGCTAAATACTCCCTAGTGACCGATAGTGAAGCAGTACCGTGAGGGAAAGGTGAAAAGCACCGCGGAAGCGGAGTGAAAAAGAACCTGAAACCGTGTGCTTACAAAAAGTCAGAGCACTTTCTATGTGTGATGGCGTGCCTTTTGTAGAATGAACCGGCGAGTTACGTTTGCATGCGAGGTTAAGTTGAAAAGACGGAGCCGCAGCGAAAGCGAGTCTGAATAGGGCGCATATAGTATGCAGGCGTAGACCCGAAACCGTGTGATCTACCCCTGTCCAGGGTGAAGGTGAGGTAACACTCACTGGAGGCCCGAACCCACGAATGTTGAAAAATTCGGGGATGAGGTGGGGGTAGCGGAGAAATTCCAATCGAACTCGGAGATAGCTGGTTCTCCCCGAAATAGCTTTAGGGCTAGCCTCGGAAAACGAGTTGTGGAGGTAAAGCACTGATTGGGTGCGGGGCCCGCCAAGGGTTACCAAGTCCAGTCAAACTCTGAATGCCACAAACTTAGATCCGGGAGTCAGACAGTGAGTGCTAAGATCCATTGTCAAGAGGGAAACAGCCCAGACCATCAGCTAAGGTCCCTAAGTACGTGTTAAGTGGGAAAGGATGTGGAGTTGCCCAGACAACCAGGATGTTGGCTTAGAAGCAGCCACCATTGAAAGAGTGCGTAATAGCTCACTGGTCGAGTGACTCTGCGCCGAAAATGTAACGGGGCTAAACACGCCACCGAAGCTATGGCTCGAACATTAATGTTCTTGGGTAGGGGAGCGTTGAATACGGGTAGAAGTGTGACCGAGAGGACATGTGGACTGTATTCAAGTGAGAATGCCGGTATAAGTAACGAAAAGATCAGTGAGAATCTGATCCGCCGAAAGCCTAAGGTTTCCCGAGGAAGGCTCGTCCGCTCAGGGTAAGTCGGGACCTAAGGCGAGGCCGAAAGGCGTAGTCGATGGACAACAGGTGGAAATTCCTGTACCACCGTAGCCGTTATGAGTGATGGAGTGACGCAGAAGGGGAAAGACGCGAGCGGATGGAAGAGCTCGTCCAAGCAGTGAGGCTGGTGTGCAGGTAAATCCGCACATCGATAAGGCTGGGCTGTGATGGGGAGGGAAAATTACAGTACCGAAGGTCATGTACTCAAGCTGCCAAGAAAAGCTTCTAGCCAGGCGAAGGTGCCCGTACCGCAAACCGACACAGGTGGGCGAGAAGAGAATTCTAAGGCGCGCGGAAGAACTCTCGTTAAGGAACTCGGCAAAATGACCCCGTAACTTCGGGAGAAGGGGTGCCTCGGTAGGGTGAATAGCCCGAGGGGGCCGCAGTGAAAAGGCCCAAGCGACTGTTTAGCAAAAACACAGGTCTGTGCGAAGCCGCAAGGCGAAGTATACGGGCTGACGCCTGCCCGGTGCTGGAAGGTTAAGAGGAGTGGTCAGCCGCAAGGTGAAGCTATGAATTGAAGCCCCAGTAAACGGCGGCCGTAACTATAACGGTCCTAAGGTAGCGAAATTCCTTGTCAGGTAAATTCTGACCCGCACGAATGGCGTAACGACTTGGGCGCTGTCTCAACGAGAGATCCGGTGAAATTTTAATACCTGTGAAGATGCAGGTTACCCGCGACAAGACGGAAAGACCCCATGGAGCTTTACTGCAGCTTGATATTGGACTTGGGTACGATCTGTACAGGATAGGTGGGAGCCGTTGAAGCCTGAGCGCCAGCTTAGGTGGAGGCGCCGTTGGGATACCACCCTGATCGTACCTAGGTTCTAACCTGGTACCGTGATCCGGTATGGGGACAGTGTCAGGTGGGCAGTTTGACTGGGGCGGTCGCCTCCTAAAATGTAACGGAGGCGTTTAAAGGTTCCCTCAGAATGGTTGGAAATCATTCGCAGAGTGCAAAGGCATAAGGGAGCTTGACTGCGAGACAAACAGGTCGAGCAGGGACGAAAGTCGGACTTAGTGATCCGGTGGTACCGAATGGAAGGGCCATCGCTCAACGGATAAAAGCTACCCTGGGGATAACAGGCTTATCTCCCCCAAGAGTCCACATCGACGGGGAGGTTTGGCACCTCGATGTCGGCTCATCGCATCCTGGGGCTGAAGTAGGTCCCAAGGGTTGGGCTGTTCGCCCATTAAAGCGGTACGCGAGCTGGGTTCAGAACGTCGTGAGACAGTTCGGTCCCTATCTGTCGCGGGCGCAGGAAATTTGAGAGGAGCTGTCCTTAGTACGAGAGGACCGGGATGGACGTACCGCTGGTGTACCAGTTGTCTCGCCAGAGGCATAGCTGGGTAGCTATGTACGGAGGGGATAAGCGCTGAAAGCATCTAAGCGCGAAGCCCCCCTCAAGATGAGATTTCCCAATCAGTAAGACCCCTTGTAGACGACGAGGTAGATAGGTTCGAGGTGGAAGTGGGGCAACCCATGCAGCTGACGAATACTAATCGGTCGAGGGCTTAACCTAAGAGCTTTCCGGAGGAAAGCTGGCTTCGGAAGCAAAACTAATTTCACGCTAATGTTCGTTTCGCTGCTAGTTTTCAGGGAATAATATTTCCTTGGGCTGTTTGTCCTTTATAAGGATACATAATTTTGCTAAAGCACATGCTAAGCAGAAGCGCAGCTTCAATGTTTGGTGACGATGGCGGAGGGGAACCACACGTTCCCATCTCGAACACGACCGTTAAGCCCTCCAGCGTCGATGGTACTTGAACCGCAGGGTTCTGGAAGAGTAGAACGTTGCCAAGCAGCATTCCCTGATAGCTCAGTTGGTAGAGCACTCGACTGTTAATCGAGTTGTCACAGGTTCGAGTCCTGTTCGGGGAGCCATGCTTCCATAGCTCAGTAGGTAGAGTGCATCCATGGTAAGGATGAGGTCACCGGTTCGATTCCGGTTGGAAGCTCCATCTATTTACTTAGTTTGGCCCGTTGGTCAAGTGGTTAAGACACCTCCCTTTCACGGAGGTAACAGGGGTTCGAGTCCCCTACGGGTCACCAATTTTATGGAGGCTTAGCTCAGCTGGGAGAGCATCTGCCTTACAAGCAGAGGGTCGGCGGTTCGATCCCGTCAGCCTCCATACCTCAATCATTCCGTGAGGTGCACGAATCAGCACGATAAGCCGTTGTAGCTCAACTGGTAGAGCAACTGACTTGTAATCAGTAGGTTGGGGGTTCAAGTCCTCTCGACGGCATTGATCCACATTGGGGATTAGCCAAGCGGTAAGGCAACGGACTTTGACTCCGTCATCCCAAGGTTCGAATCCTTGATCCCCAGCCATTTATTTGAGGCATTAGCTCAGCCGGTAGAGCACCTGACTTTTAATCAGGGTGTCGTAGGTTCGAATCCTACATGCCTCACCATATTTACACTGCGCGCGTATGGCGGAATTGGCAGACGCACTAGACTTAGGATCTAGCGGGCAACCGTGGGGGTTCAAGTCCCTCTACGCGCATCGGTTGCGGAAGTGGCTCAGTGGTAGAGCATCGCCTTGCCAAGGCGAGGGTCGCGGGTTCGAACCCCGTCTTCCGCTCCATTTATTTTCCAGAAGCAGAGGTTTCTGCTTCAGAAAAATGGTTTTTGCGCCCTTAGCTCAGCTGGATAGAGCGTTTGACTACGAATCAAAAGGCCGGGAGTTCGAATCTCTCAGGGCGCGCCATTTCAATTCAAGTTCATCATGCAACGGGACGTAGCTCAGCTTGGTAGAGCACCTGCTTTGGGAGCAGGGGGTCGCATGTTCAAATCGTGTCGTCCCGACCATTTTTTTATACGCGGGTGTAGTTCAATGGTAGAACTTCAGCCTTCCAAGCTGATAGCGTGGGTTCGATTCCCATCACCCGCTTAACCACATCACAAACATTGAAAGCCTTGATACATAAGGTTTTTTTTGTTGTCTGTCACTTCGTTTATTGCCTTGTTTCATTGCTCAATAATCACCATTGTTGACGGTTTGTTGACGAATTATTTTAGAAGGATCAAATTTATCCAGCTTAGAAGCCGATTCCTTTTTAACCTTCTTTGAAATATGTGCATAGATGTCGGCAGTCGTTTGATATTTTTTGTGGCCAAGTCGCTCCTGTATTGTCTTTAAATCGACGCCATCTTCGATTAAGAGCGAAGCTGCACTATGCCTAAGATCATGGAGCCGAACAGGTTTGAGTTTGTGCCGTCGAAGAAATTTTCGCCACCATAAAGAGGGAGTGTTGTAGTAATAGGGCTTTCCGTACCCGCTTTGAAATACAAAAGACCTCTCACCGCCTTGCCAAGCATCCCCAAGCTTTAACCTGTTGATTTTTGACTGATGGTGAAAATCTTTCAGCTCACGCATATACCACTCAGGCATATCGACGATACGCTGTGAAGATTCCGTTTTAGGAGACTTAACAATGGCTTCTCCGTCTTCGGTAAGGGATATGCTCTGCTGAATACTGATTGAATGCTCTTCATAATTGACATACGGCCATTCTAAGCCGAGTAATTCACCGCGTCGAAATCCACCTAGTAATGAACCTAAACAGAACAGACGCCATATCGTGGGCTCTTTAAACAATGCCTCAATCACCAAAGGTGCTTCATCGCCGTCAAAGTATTGCATTTTCTCTTGCTCAACCTTCGGCTTCTTGACTCCGTCCATTGGGTTCTTAGATATGAGCTGCCATTTAACAGCATATGACAGCACATTTTTAAGCACCTTATAGATGTAAAGGACCGTACCAAGTGATATGGACTCTCCTTGACCAGATTTCCTGCTACCTGGCGATTTCAAATCATTGATAAAATTGACGATATGCATGGTTTTGATTTCCCCTATTTGTAAATGTCCAAATACAGGGATAATTCGGTTCTTTAGCAGTGAATTGTAATTCTTTAAAGTGAGTGCAGATAGCCCGTCCGCCTGCTCGGCATATTTAATGCGCCAATCTTCTACGAACGCCGCGAATGTCATCTTATTCGGGGCAATGTATTCCCCTGCCTCGACTTCAGTTTCGAATTCAGCGAGCTTCTTACGGGCTTCCCTGATCCCATCAGCCTTTATCGTTTTTGTTCGTTTGATGCGTTGTCCATCAGATCCCATACCAGCTTCAACGACCAGCAACCAGGATTTATCTCCACGTTTTTGTACACTTGCCATTGCTTATCCTCCATTCTATTTTTAATGATTCCCAACCTTTCCAAGAAGGCTTGAGAGGGGAGGGAACCACGTATATTTTATTATGTGCTTACCGGATTGTCGCTAACAAGAAAATGGAAGTATGCACGCATAGCCAGTTAAAGTAAAGGCCCGCAAGTGAATCTACCTGCGGACCTTCCTCATAAATTGTTACTCGACGCGATGGTTCACATTCTCCTGTTGCTGAAACCAAGCTTCTAAAGTGTCGCGGCGGAAGATAATCTTCGATCCAATTTTCGTATGAGGGATTCGTCCTGAACGAACTTCAGCATATAGCTTATCTTTAGAGATAGACTTTTCAAAAACATCTTCCCAGGCTTCAGTGAATGTCAGCATGTTGCGTTTGATAATTTGCCCTTGGTTTGTATTTATCATTGTTTGTTCACCTCCAAAATAATTAATGGTTACTCTTACCTACAGCACAAAAATAAGGTATTTTTCAATGCAGTTACCACTATCAATTCAAATCCATGAACTTACTGAATGATTTCATGTAAGCCATTTCCACCAGTCCAGTCCCTGTATTTCTACCCTTTGCAATGATAACTTCAATTATGTTCTTTTTCTGGCTGTCAGGATTGTAGTAATCATCACGGTACAAAAAATCTACTTCATCAGCATCTGATTCGATTTGTCCAGATTCACGAAGTGCGTATTCCGGTGACATCCGGACACCCATTCCGGCAACATCCGGACAGCATTCCGGTAACATCCGGACAGCATTCCGGTAACATCCGGACAGCGTTCCGGTAACATCCGGACAGCATTCCGGTAACATCCGGACAGCGTTCCGGTAACATCCGGACACTCATTCCGGAATGATCCGGACACCTTGTCGAGTTATGAAAATAACAGGTACTCTTTAATCAGACAGATTAAGGAGGCCAATCGATGAGGAGGATGGAAATGTTAAAGGCAAGAGAGATTTTAAGATTAAAACATGAGATTGGCCTTTCCCTGAGAGAAATAGGACAAGCCTGCAATTGCGGAAAGTCCTCGGTTTCCGAAACGTTAGCCCGGGCTGAAAAAGCAGGACTTACATGGCCAATCGAGCTTACAGATAAGCAACTGATGTCCGCTTTGTATCCCCCCGTAGAAAGCAAGACACTCCCCCTCGAACCAGATATGGATTACGTATTTAACGAAATGAAGAAAAAAAACGTCACGCTAATGTTGCTATGGGAAGAGTACAAGAAAAAGAATCCCGCCGGGATCATGTATAGCCAATTCTGTGAACGCTACAGGAACTTTAAAAAACACAATAAGATTTCCATGCACAAAGAACACAAAGCTGGCGAGGAAGTCGAGGTCGACTGGGCAGGAGACACTATGTCCTACGTCGATCCAAGCACAGGAGAAATAAAGAAGGCCTACCTCTTTGTGGCCGTTCTACCGGCAAGTGCTTATCCTTTTGTTTATGCGTATGGAGACCAGAAAACGCCAAATTGGATCGATGCACATGTGCGGACCTTTGAATATTTCGGTGGCGTTCCGAAAGTAACGATTCCCGACAACACCAAGACGGCTGTGATTAAATCCGATCTGGTCGACCCTGTCCTAAACAAGAGCTACAACGAAATGGCCCGACATTACAGAACAACCCTTGTTCCTGCAAGGGCAGGTAGACCGAAGGATAAGGCGGCAGATGAGAATATGGTAGGCATCGTGTCAAGAAGAATCATCGCTGCCCTGAGAAACACGCAGTTTTTCAGCCTCTATGAGATCAATCAAGCCCTGTCGGAAGAATTAGTAAAGTTGATCCTTCGGCCCTTTCAGAAGATGCAAGGCAATCGATTGACGGCCTTTGAACAGATAGATAAACCCTGCTTACAGCCCCTGCCTGCCACAAAGTACGAATATTCCGACTGGCGAGAAGGCAAGATTCAGTTCAATTACCATATTGAATATGACCGTTTCTTTTACAGTGTTCATTACGCTTATGTCAACCAATCCTGTTCCGTACGAGCGACTACCAGAGTGGTAGAAGTCTATGTCGGCAATGAAAGGATCGCTGCCTACCCAAGAAATTATAACGCATCAAAAAGGTATACAACGCTACCGGAACATATGCCTGAGGAACACAAAGCGGTATCCGGATGGAGCTCAGAGCGTTTCCTGTCATGGGCAGAGAAAACAGGACCCCATACACGTGAGCTGATCAAACAATTGTTGGAGAGCCGGGAATATCCCATGCAGACCTATAGGGCTTGTATGGGAATTATGCGGTTCGGCAAAAGCTATTCTGCCGAAATTATGGAACGTGCCAGCCGGGATGCATTGGATAAGAATACCTGCTCTTTTAAATATTTCAGTATGATCCTCAAACAATTGACGGTACGAGTTACAACCATCAGCGATGAAAAAATCATCCAACATGACAATGTACGGGGAAGCAGTGCTTACACAGGGGGTGGTTTCCGTGCTTAATAACCCCACCATTGAAAAGTTAAAAGATATGAAACTCAAGGTTATGGCTCAAATGCTGGACGAATCTGACGCCTCTTGGAGAGAACTCTCCTTTGAAGAACGACTCGGCATCATGGTGGAAAAAGAATGGCTATCGAGAAAGAACGCCAGAATTAAAAGGCAATTATACAGTGCTTCTCTAGGGTTGAATGCATGCCTGGAGGATATCGATTATGCCGCCGATCGGACCATCGATAAAAAGACCATACAAACTCTGGCCACTTGTGCTTTTATGGAGCAGAAACTGAACATTGTGATCACCGGGAAAACAGGAAGCGGCAAATCTTACCTTGCATGTGCGTTCGGAAATAACGCTTGCCGAAAAGGGTATACCGTCAAATACTACAGAATCCCTGAACTCCTTATTGAAATCCAAGCGGCTAAAATCGAACACCGGTACACAGCATTTATGAAGCAACTGCAAGGTGTGAAGTTGCTGATCCTGGATGACATCGGCCTTAAGGCATACACCTTAGAAGAAAGTCGTGACATCCTGGAAATAACGGAGAGTCGGTATAACAAAGCATCCACATTGATCGCAGGGCAGATGGCCCACTCGAAATGGTATGAATTATTCCCGGATCCAACGACAGCTGACGCCATAATGGACCGAATTATCCACAACTCATATGTCTTATCGTTGGATTCAAAGAAATCCATGCGGGAAGTGATGGCCGAAAAAACAATAAAATCTATTGAAAACAATACTGCATTATCGTAAGATCAAATCACTCGACAAAGTGTCCGGATGTTTCCGGTTTAGTGTCCGGATGTTTCCGGTTTAGTGTCCGGATACTTCCGGAATCGCCGTCCGGATCAGCCGGAATACGCACACGAAGGTCAGAAAGCATTGGGCGTTTATCTTGTCGGTGCTCACAACCTCTGCCTAAGGAGCTTATGGCAACAACAGGGCAATCATATTTCCTAGCAATTTGCTTTAGGGAGCGGCTAATGAAAGCAATTTCCGTTTCCCGATTTGGGAATTTTTTTCCTCCATCGATCATCTGAAGAAAATCTATATAAACAATGATATTGGGCCCAAAATTCTTTTTGAATTCTTTTACCCTCACATCGATCTCTTGAACGGTAATACCAGGAGAATCATGAATGAATATAGGTAAATGCTCTATAGCACTTCGGGCGGCAGTATAACGTTCCCAATCTAAATCGCCCAGCATTCCTGAACGAAGCTTAGAAGCATCAATATGACCTTCCATACATATCAGTCTTTCAGAGAGGCTTATATCGTGCATCTCCAAACTAATAAAAAGTGCCGCATCAACACTATCTGTTTTTGTTGCACATAAGCATTCATTAAGGACAAAAGCAGTTTTTCCAACCGAAGGACGTGCCGCGACAATGATTAAATCTTTTTTTTGCCTACCACCAGTCAGCTTATTCAGGTCCATACTGCATGTACTTGCTCCGGTCATCCCTTTTTGTTGCTGGCGTTGGTATATAATTTCTTCATGATCGTTAAGAATTTCCCCAACCCTCTTGAATCCAAGGTGTGTATGCATCTCGTCAGCAAGGGAATTTGCGGCTTCTTGGATATCAGCAATATAAGCTCTTGGATCGTTGGCTTCGAAGCCTTGCTTGATTTGATTTTCTAACGTGCTATTAGCCCTTCGGAATAGATATTTATCATTCACGATGTTTACGTAGTAAGCTATATTTGCAGCAGTTGGAAGGGATTCCAAAAGATCTGAAAGGTATTTTACACCGCCAACATCATCGAGCTGATTTTTATTTTCAAGGAAGTATGTCGCTGTGACTAGATCTATTGGTTCATTTAAACAATACATTTCTAAAAATGCTGAATATATCTTTTGATGGACAACTTGGTAAAAATATTCGCTGTTTTTTAGAACCTTTAGGCAAATTCCAAGGTTTTCATCATCAAATAGGATTGCGCCCAGTACAGCTTGTTCAGCCCCAATATTACACTTCTCTAAGCATAGCGAGAACTTCCTGGAGGCAATGCTTTTTTTTGCCAATCGCCGATTTCCTTTAAGCGGACTGATGTTTCTTCTCTCAGTTGCAGGTGGTCGGTATATTGATTTGGATCCCTTGAAGCTTTAGTGATATCAGCTACGGTAGGAATAAAAGGGCTGTTTTGAATATGATTAATCAAGTTAATCTGTGCCTGCTCAAATGGATAGTCACCCATAAATTCAGCCCACATCGCTAACTTTATCTCATCCGCCACAAAATTTGGGTACGCACTATTCATCATCAAGAATAGCTTGATCAATTGTTCTTTGTTCACGTTGTTGTTCATCCTCCCAAGCTTTTTGTAGGAAAGCATTAGTAAGTTGATAGCGACTTTGCGGATGTTGGGTTTTACCGGCTCGACGTTTAGGCCCTTCAGTTAATAATTCACCTTTACTCGGTTCCATAGCTCCTAGGGGCATGCTTTTGAACAACTCATTTTCCCAAGCATCATAGATTGGCTGCTCATAGTAAGAAAAACTGTTAACTTTTGTTTTCTTGTTACGAACTGCGTAAATTCTACGCATATTATCGATGATGAAGGGAACCGGTATTTCTTTGTTAAGCATCGAATACATACATTCGGTATCAGTTGGTGTTAAATTGAAACTGGGTTTATTATGTAATTCACAATAAGCATTTTCAACCAGCTTCACTGATCGGTTAGTATCATGCATACCAATGAATTCTGGGTGAGCTGGATCGGTATAAGCAGTAGCAGTAATTATCTTTGTAATATCTTTATTAGATCCAACACTTTTGTTGGGGAGACTACACAGATCTGTTGAATCTCCTTCAACGGTGTCAACAAAATTGCCTGTTCTCTTCGAAAATTTTTTTGAATTTTTCACATGGATGATTAATCCATAAGGGGCCCGTGTCACTTTTATGTAATCATGCTGCTTTAGCGTCCCAATCCATCTCCTTACAGTTTCGCTACTCACTCCAAAAGGGGCAGATAGTTCGACAAGATTCATTGGCTTATTCCCAAGAACAATACCCCAAATAACCCCATCCTTTTTGACTTCCTTGGTGGTTGAACTAACGCACCAAAGAAAAAACCATATTGCCGGTCCAAGATTCTGGTAATGCTTTGGATCAAGAATGCCAGAGTAAATAATGAAAGGGTAACTATTAATCATTGTGCTCACCTCTTTTAATGGTTGGAGTAGTCTTGGCGATGGAGTTGAGATTGACCTCCATCACTTAGTCTGCATAGTGGTAAGTTTGAAAATGTTTCCCTGTCACGGATACATCCTTACCAAATAAAAAAACAGGATGGTTGTTTTCATCACGGTACACATATTCAAAATCGTGCTCCTGCGACTTTATTGCAGGAATAGACTTGGGCGATGACTTTATGTCATTGAAGAAAGCTCGAGGCTGCTGGGCTCCTAGCTTTAATACTAGAGCCCTGAAGTCCCCTTTGCCACAACCAGCGTGACAAATCCATAAACCGGTTTCCCGATTCACGGAGAAGCTAGGATGTTCATCATCATGGAAAGGACAGCTAGCTCTCCCTTCCTCCCTCGCCACTTGATGGGAGAGGGAAAAACCGCCTCAATCGTTTCCTGGGTTGGGTACAAAGTGTTATTAAGGATGGAAGGGATCATTGTCGCCTACTCCTTTGTTTGGCAATAGTACTATCTCCCAATGACTGAGCGGACAGCAATACCTAGGTTCGTTCCCAATTGATCTTACCTCTGCGAACTTCTTAAAGGTATCAACATCAATGGAATAAACTCCCCCTGAGTCATGAACGTAAAGTTCTATCGTCTTTACTCCGTAACGTATTACGAAATCCATGTACTCAGCATCAAGTCCGTAAGCATCAAAATTGCTCAACTTTTCTCGCTGTTCCACCCATAGTTGAAGGATCCCAGCGGAAGCATTACCAGAGCCAACACGAAATTTGATGATAACATTCATTTTCAATACACCCTTCTTGAGTCCAGCTCGCGCTGGATTATTTTTTTAAATTTTTTCAATCGGCCAGCCGTTTGTGTTAAACAGCTCACCTTCCAACAACTTTTCACCATTTATATCCAATAATCAGTACACAGTTATGGACCATGTATTAGAAAATCTAGAACAATGTATCTTAGATGCAGGATTAGAGAATTTTAACGAAATAAAGGGCGTTTCATCCTACTCTGTAGATAGGCCAATATAAGGGATTGTTCAACTTAGAACGTGACGAATCCACACTTTTAATAAGGACGAAGCAAAAGCCAAGGCTCGTCGGTCATTTTATTAGCTCTGTGGCTCAGCTTCTAAGAAAGGACTGGGGATATTTTCGGCGAAATTCAGCCAAGCCAGGAGGCAAATCGACCGAAACTACAATCAACTAAAAAAAACTGAAAGAAGCTGCCAAATAGTAATTCGTACTGTGGTAAAATGAATACAACGAGCCTCTTGAGGGCCAGCTACATCCATTTAGGGTGCGGCTGGCCCTTTTTATTATTTTCACAAGGATGGTGGCGGGATGGATTGGCTGCTACAAGTTGGTAAAGAATACGGCCTTTTTTTCATGCTTGTTGCTTACGTCCTCTGGGGTGGACGAGGGCGAGAAGCACGGTATTTATCTAACATCGACAAAGTGAAAAGGGGTATTTGTATCAAAGTTTTGATTTAACAACTCCTGTACCAGCGTTGCTCGCGCAAGTGAAAGCCCATGAACCAAAATAAGAGGGGATACTCTATGACAAAATGCGGAGCTAAAACAAGAAGCGAAACCTTATGTAATCGTCCTGCGGGATGGGGTACAAAGCATATCGGCATAGGAAAGTGCAAACTACATGGAGGCGCGTCCCCGATTAAGCACGGGTTGTACAGCAAATACACAAAGCACACATTGGCGGATACGGTTCAAACTTTAGTGGATGACCCGGAGCTCACAAACCTACGTCAACAAATTGCTTTTAAGCAAGCCATGATCCTCGACCGATTGGATCACGTTGGGGAAGGCATGGCCGAATCAGATATGCGGTTTCTGGCCGATTTGTCGGAAAAGGTAGCCCGTGATATTGAACGACTGAACAAAATTGAACATGGCGAGAAATTCGTGTTGAAGGTGGAAGAGGTGCAGGCCGTTGTTCAGCAGATCACGTTCATCATTAATCAGGAGATCCAAGATGAAGAAGTGGTCGAGCGTATTGCCAATCGCTTGCAGCATCTAAGTTGGTAGTATATGGAGCTTGATGCAAAAGTCTAAGGAGGGTAAAACCAATGAAACAAATGATTAACGCTATCGGGGCAAAGCTTCAGGAGAAAGGAAGATGCCCCTATGATTCTAGTTGTCCCTTTGGACGTGGTAACCGTTGTGCGGCCGATAAACTCGAACTGGGAAAAAAAGTACAAGCAATTATTGATAAAATAAACGCGCAGCCAAATTGCATGGTTACCTTTAATACAATGAATCCTAGTCCATGGGAATGCGAGAATGTTTGGACAGTTCGTTTTGTTGATCCGGATGAAGAGGACTGATCCAGGTTGGCGTTTGCTTGCTCTGCCCTTCTTTCATTAATGAATTACTTATTTATAAAATTCAATATTGATTGACGGGCCCATCCTTCATTTACTTCAATCTCTGGAATCCGTAAGATTGCAAATCCCATTCCTTGAATCCATTTAGTGTTGCGTAAGTCTTTTCTGATTTGTTTTTCTGTCCTATGCCAATAAGCTCCGTCAACTTCAATAAATCCTTGATTGGCGGGTAAATAAAAGTCTGGAATGCAAAAACTGAGCCCTCTATGCCGCTCGTACGGGATGAATAACTCCTCCAGAATGGACGCCACTTTATGCTCAAGTTTGGAACCCTTCCAAGCTGCTTTTTCTAGACCTTTCAACTTTCGCCGGCGTTGATCTGGATCTTTCCATTGATTGGTTGTTATTATAGATATCTTTTGTCTAGTTTGAGGGGAGAGTTTACGTCCGGACATGATACGTGATAACAAAGCTTTAGTGTGCTCAGTAATAATAGAACCCTTTTTAGACATTGACATTTTCTGCAAACTTTCTGCGCTGTGTTTTTTTCCATACACTGATGTAGCACACCTGGTCGACCAACCTTACGTTTATGTTCTTCAGTTAGTACACGGCCTCTGCCAGCAGCGGATATTTTCGCTCTAGTGAAAGCCGAGTGAGGGAGGCGATTCCTCATCTTTTCTTGAAAAATTGGATCTTTCCGCCACGCTCTGCGGATTTCGCTGAACGAGGTTTACATGAGCACTACGAGGAAAAATCGTTACGAATCGCACGTTTGGAGGAAACATTGCAGCAAGAAAATGAAAATGAATCGTTAAACATACTTCGGGCATCCCTTTTTGTCCAGCGATAATGCCACGAGCACGGGAGTTTGTTCGGTGCCGCGTCCACGTTTCCCGCCTTCCGTGGGCGCTCCGAAAAAAGCGTCGTCAAGCTCTACGATGCCAGCAAGCGTGTAGGAGGAATCCCGTTCTCGCCAATAGGCCTCGATTCTCTATGTCAGTAGAAAATCAAGGCCTTTTTCAGTGACCTTAAACAATGATGTGGTATTTTTTGGAAAAAAATTAAGTAAAAGGGTGTAAAATTAATGTAGATTTGATACATTTTGAATCACAAAATGTTACAATATGTATCAAGTGATAGATGTGTGTGTATTGCCTTATTGAATTTTCTAAAAAGTGGAGTGAATCTCAAATGGATGATTAATAGGATTCTTTAAATTTGATTTCTTGCCTTTTAAAAAACTGTATTGGAAAAGAAGGGTGGAAAAAGATCAGTGTTTTCTAAGTCGAAACTTATTGTAGTAGTATTATTATTTTTCACTTTGAATTTTAATACGTATGTGTCAGCAGGAGAATTAATAAAGTTTAAGGACATAGGTAATCATTGGGCCAAATCCCAAATTGAAAAGTGGATGGAACAAGGGAAGGTATCTGGTTATGATGATGGTACTTTTAGACCAGATAAAGCAATAAGTCGTGCTGAGATCGTAACTATTCTAAATAACTTTTTAGAAATAAAAAATACCACCAATAAAAAAAGTAGTTTTGTTGATGTGCAGTTGTCAGATTGGTATTACGAAAATATTGCTCTAGCAGAAGGTTTAGGGTACATCTCAGGATATTCTGGAAATATCTTCAAACCTAATAATATTATTACTCGTGCGGAAGTTGCAAGCATCCTAGATAAATTATTGAAATTGGGAAAAATAACTAGTTCTAAACCCAGCCAAAGCAATCATGTTGATGTAAAAAACTTTGGTGATATAGATCAGATCCCTTTATGGGCGTTTAGTAGTGTAGATAATGTAATTAAAAATGGCTTAATGCAAGGATATCCGGACAATACATTTGGGGCCGAACGACCAATAACCCGTGCTGAGGCTATTACAGTATTTGACAACATTTTTTCTCAAAAAAATAATGATATCCCAACACCGACCTCACCGTCTCCTACAACACCTACTAGCAGTGATAGCAGCAACGGAGGTGAAGGTGATACTACCCCCCCAATAGTTCAAATTACATCTCCTACAGTTACTGGCACTACTTACACGGTCAGTACACCAACGATTACTGTTTCGGGGACTGCTTGGGATAACATATCCGTGGACGGTGTAGCTTATAGTCTCACTGTTTCAGGAGTTACTTATAAGCAAGGTACGGCAATTGGTACAACGAATTGGTCAGTTCCTGATTTACAGCTTCAACAGGGGAATAATGTTGTTACCATAACAGCTAAAGATTTATCAGGAAATACAACCTCAAAATCAATAAGCATTATTTACACACCAACAAGTATCATTATTGATACACTAGCACCAATAGTTCAAATTACATCTCCTACAGTTACTGGCACTACTTACACGGTCAGTACACCAACGATTACTGTTTCGGGGACTGCTTGGGATAACGTAACCGTGGACAGTGTAGCTTATAGTCTCACTGTTTCAGGAGTTACTTATAAGCAAGGTACGGCATTTGGTACAACGAATTGGTCAGTTCCTGATTTACAGCTTCAACCAAATTTAAATATTCTTAATATAAGCGCAAAAGACCCGTCCGGGAATAGTACTAATAAATCAATAACTATTTATTATGTACAGGATGGAGATTCTCCTTTTATTCAAATTTTTGATCAAGCTAAGGTTGTAACTAAATCTAATTTAACAGTAACTGGAATGGTGTATGATACTTTACCAATAACAAAAGTTTCTTATGAACTACAAGTTACTGGTTTAAATAATGCTACATATCGGGGGATAGCAGAAGGAACAAATAAATGGTCAATACCAAATTTAGAACTCCAGCCAGGAAATAATTTAATTGGTGTTACGGCTGTAGACTCCATTGGGGATACTTTTACCGATTCTATCACTATAACTTATGATGATGGAATAAAACGCCCACAAGTAATCAATAACCCTTCTTTGAATTTTAGTGTTTCATTTTCTGCCACGGGTGTTGCGTCTGATACCACTGCAGTTGTACCGGCTGATATTACCCAATATCTAGGGGGATCACAGGGGGTATTCGGACAAATAGAGTTTAATACTAGATCGCAGTTCGATACGGCAACACTTGTTTTTAATTATGATCCTTCATTATTACAGAATACAAATCCAAAGGATTTAAGGATCTTCTTTTATAATACTAAAACAGGGAAGCCTGAGCTTTTAAATAATGAAACTGTTGATCCTATAAATCATACCGTATCTGCAACCACAACCCATAATTCGATTTATATTCTTGGGGATATAAACACATGGGCAAATAATTGGTTAAAGAACACGTATAGGTCTACAAAGTTAGATTTAGTTTTTGTTATCGATAGCACAGGCAGTATGCAATGGAACGATCCTAATAGATACCGTGTTTCAGGAACAAAGGATGTAATTGATAAGTTAGGTTCAGAAGATCGTGCTGCAATATTTAAATTCACCCAATATGCCACTCTTTTAAAAGAGTTTACTAATGATAAAGACTCACTTAAAAATGCGACTGATCAGATTGATGCAAATGGAGGCACAAACATTAATGCGGGGGTCAGGGCAGGACTTGAGTTAATAAAAAAAGATGGTAGAATTGATGCAACCAAATACATAATTTTATTAACTGACGGTTCCAATGATCCCCCGGCTCCTTTTGATAGCACTTTACTTGATTTAGCGAAAAGCTTAGGAGTGAAAATTCATTCAATTGGATTGGGTAATTCTGTTGACACCACCTTCCTAAAAAATATCTCTGATACTACAGGCGGAGATTTTTACCTTTCAAAGGATGCTCAACAACTTAGTGATATATTCAAAAAAACAGGTGGGAAAATCAATGTTGATCCTCATCCTGTACAATATAAACCCGCAATTGTTCTTATTCATGGTATAAATTCAGATTCAAATGCTTGGGGAGCAAAGACTTGGGTTAACAACAGTAATAACGCGGCTCAAGGTTATTCCATGCTTCAACCTATTCATGATAAGGGTGATACGGGGACCTTTATACAAGATACAAGTAACTCATTTACACGTAAGACATATCAAAAAGGAACAACAATATCGCTTGAACAACCCGATGCTCATTTTATTGATGAGACTAAAATTGATCCCAATAGATTAGTTAATTATTTATTTAAACAAGGTTATAAGCCAAACAATAACTTGTTCGTATTCGATTGGGAGGCAAATGATCATATTTATGACGCAGCTAAAAAATTAGATGCATTTCTACAAAATATTTCAAAGTTCTTAAATGAGAAATCTGAAGTGAATATATGGAAGGATGGTCGTCCTCAATTTATTTTAGTAGGTCATAGTGCAGGTGGTCTTGTTTCTCGAATGTATACTGAAAACTTCATGGAGACAGATCCTAATAAAGCACATATTGAGAAACTAATCACTTTAGATACCCCCCACTGGGGGTCACAACTTGCTAATAATCCTGGTCCATGTCAGTCTGTTCTTGGGGATTTAAATCGTAATCAGAGTTATTTGTATTATAATGATAAAGATCCGAGTACGGGACATGTTGGATGTCGTCCTTGGGCAACATTAGGTGATCAAGTTCATGACGAACTCGATAAATTTCATAATTCGAAATCATATCAGTTAATTATGAAAATTAAGCCAGAATACAAGAAAATAGAAGAGGAGTATCTAGGAATTGTACCACCACGAGTAAAAGATATGAACACAGAACAATTAAAGGATTTAAACTGGAGTGAAGAGGAATACTACCGCGGTGTTTCCCTGAACCCCAAATATCACCAGACAACAAAATATTATGCAGTAGGAGCCTTCACTTACGATTATACTGAGTTTGGTTGGAACTGGACGACCAGAAAATTCGTTAACTACCAACCTGTTGTTATCCCAGTAGATCCAAAGATCAAAACAGATGGTCAAATTAAAGATTTTGTTAAAGAGTCAATAAAAAATAACGTAGATAAGAGATATCATTTATTTGTAGATGATCCAACTAGCGAGTTGTTTTTTGGTGATAACATTGTAACGATTGGAAGTCAATTTGGTATTCCATCTGATGCTCAAAGAAATAAAGAAAAAACAGTTGATTCTATTAAATTTAATGACCGGGCGTTAATAATTGGTCGAAATAAAGAAGTATGGCATTCCAAAATTGAATACGTAAGACAAGTATTCGACAAGATACTTAGTTGGATAAACCAATAAAACAATACTACTTTTTAGAGGGGGTGGCCCCCCTCTTTTCTTTATAATGTGGTATTTTTAATGTTTTAAAATTAAACAGCATTGAGGTGAAATGCAATTGCAATATATGAATTATTTAATTTATGTAATTATTTTATTACCTATTTTTTATACGCTTTTATACAATAAAAAGTCTTTTATTTTCTTTTGTTTATCGCTCATATTTTATTTACTTTTTGATAAAATCCCTAACCTACTACTTGAAGTGCCCGAAGATACTATGGTTAAATTTTTAATCCTTACTGGTATTGCTGTGCCCTCTTTCGTTATAGGAGCAATTTTTTATATTATTGGTACAATACTATTAGTAGTTGGTATCATAAAGATCAAGAAAAAATCCATTCATTAATTGGTTTGATTTCGGTCAAGTAACCCGGGGGAATTTCACCCCCAGTTTCTCACAGAGAACCGAACGTGAAAGTCTTTTATCCGTTTAGTCTAATCTCACAACTGCAAACTGACCTTATTTCGCCTGAAATTTTTATGGCTGTTATTATCACTAACCGTGCGACAGCAGCTTGTAGCCCGATCCTCCGTTGATTCCGTGACCCGGCCATGTTGCCGCGCCCAGCATAAACAGGTTAGGCACCTCCGTCCGATGGCTAGGTTGTGCTGGAAGCGGCCGGAACAGGTAGCTCTGTGCCAAATCATGCGCGCCACCGTACGGATCGCCTGGACCCGAGTTGGGGTTATAACGTGCAATCGTATCGGGAGTTATAACCGCGTGGCCGATAACCGCGCTTGGGATATTAGGGATATGTTTGGTTACGATTGATAGCACACGTTCTGTGAAACGCTCGGTAAGATCCGGGGTCCAAGTGCCGTCGCCAACATCGATTTGACCGGCAGCATCGCCGCGTGGACGGTACGGTACTTCAAGGACTTGAACACGCATTACGGCCTTGCCTGCCGGCGCGCGAGTCGAATCGAGATTAGTGGAGCAGTCCACCGTAAAGGTCGGCTTGGCCGGAAGCAAATCCGACATCCCTTGC
The DNA here is from genome assembly GCF_900104695.1 of Paenibacillus sp. GP183. Classification (NCBI taxonomy): domain Bacteria; kingdom Bacillati; phylum Bacillota; class Bacilli; order Caryophanales; family Paenibacillaceae; genus Paenibacillus; species Paenibacillus sp. GP183. Next base: position 3,191,911 of record NZ_FNSW01000001.1, on the reverse strand, counting down.
GCAATCGCCACCGTGAAACCGTCTAGCCCATCCGTCAAATGCGGCTGACCAACCTTGACAAAGCGTGCATCCGGCCAGCGAGGTGGCTCGTTAAGCGCGAGGTGAATTTGTACGCAGCCTCGACCATAGCGGAACTGCTTTGCTTGCGCAAGCAGACGAAAGCTGACTTCAGCATTCGCCAACAGCGAGAGGTAGAGCTGGTCCGGTCCGGTTGAGGCGACGACCGCCTGCTTGACATGAAATTCCTCGCCTTCTGATGTCAACACGCCGACGGCATGTCCGTGCTTCACGACAATACGCTGGGCTTTCGTATGGGTGCGGATGGTTCCACCCTGGTCTTGAACCAGCCGCGCTAGGGCCTGCGCAATGGCGTTGATGGGCGGCGGGATGCTGATACCTGAAACTGAAATCCTGCTTCGTGAAGTGTATGAGCTGTTGAAAAAGCACTTCGACGGCGGCGCGGCTTAGCAAGTGTGAGGACGTTCTCCAGACCGGGGAGCGTCTTTTCTGCTTATATCGGTGTCTCAACTCAAAAAGATTTGACACCAATCAGTCGTTAACGTAGAATAAAGGCATCAGTCGGTGTCAATACTTAGTGTCATATTAGAGAGGGGAATTTACATATGATTTACGGCTATGCGAGGGTATCGGGATTAGGGCAAGACTTGGAGTTGCAGATTGGGGAGTTGAAAGCGGCAAACGCCGAAACGATATATAGCGAGAAGATAACAGGTACTCATAAGGATCGTCCCGAGCTTCAACGTCTTCTGGCGGATCTCAAACGCGGCGATACGCTTATGGTGACGAAGTTAGACCGTTTCGCACGTACAGCGGTCGATGGTATGACAATGGTTAAAGACCTTTTAAAACGAGGAGTACGCGTTCACATATTGAATATGGGAGTACTAGAGGACACGCCAATAGGTCGGGCTATGCTCGCCGTGTTTGCAGCTATGGCCGAGTTTGAACGGGACATGATCGTAGAGCGTACGCAGGCAGGAAAGGCATTAGCTAGGACTAAGGAAGGCTTCACAGAAGGCAGACCCAAAACATACACAGAGAAGCAGCTTAACCACGCGGTAGGGCTGTTAGATAGTAACTCGTACAATGAAGTAGCTGCAATTACTGGAATTAGTAAATCTACGTTGATCCGTGAGGTTAGAAAGCGGAAGCCGTTCACCTGACCCCCACCCACCAAGCTGTTTCATGCGCATGTTAAGGATTTTTCTGTCCAAGGAGTGACAAAAGTGACGGTTGTGACACTGTTTATTCTATATTTACTGTTGTTTCTCTTATATAAAAACCTTAATTTCAATGTCACATGTGTCACTTCTGTCATCATATCGATATCGGTGTGAATCCCACATTAGGCTTCATCAAAATATGAACAGAACCTATTGACCAACACTAGCCTATGGGGTTAGCGCCTTTTTCGTTGGCTCTGTTAAACTTTGTTGTTGATTTTCTTATTGAAGTAACAAGCAGTTATGTTGAATTATTCATTTCATAAAAATCAATGGTGTAATATAATAGGTGTGGATAAAAATACCATATTTCTTCGAGAGGAGCAATGGCTTGAACATTTCACAAATTAAACAAATTACTCATGATAATCGCAAGTTATATCCTCAAGTTTACGCAGTAAAACCTGGATCTGTACACATTCAGCAAATTCCTAATTTGCAATATGTATCACAGGAAATGAATACATCTTTCCATATGGATTGGACAGGACACCCTCAACCTCTAGATGAACAGTGGGTTGTATGGAAAATTGTGAATCAGGTAAAGCGAATTTCGAAGGGGTCATTGGATTACAAGTTTAAACTGATGCCGCCCGAAATCATCTGGCAAGATTCAAATGAGAATAATAGATATTCGGTTAGCCATATGATGCAAGTCCCAGATTGTATAACTGTGGAAATATTTGAAGAAGCGAAAGCTTGTGTGCAAAGGAATTTACGAAACAAAATCCCTCAAATTAAGTTTATAAGTGCAAATTCTGCTTTGTGTGCACAAAAACTCCATGTTGGACATTATCGTGATACGCACCTAACCCTTCAAGAAATAAATAATTTTGCTAAGGAGCAAGGATACAAAGTCAAGGGGAACCGCAGAGAAATTTACCTTACTCCTGCGATGGCGGACATTTATCCACCTGAATCGTGGAAAACGATTGTTAGAGTAGAAATCGAAAAGTTGAACTAACGGAAACGAGTGGAATAGCGGTTGCTTTTGCAGTGAATTAACCGCCTGATAAGGCGGTTTTTCTTTTGGTCAAAAATCAACAATCAAGGATAACAGAGCCTTTTCGTTAAATCCGCTCCCACGTTCCGTATATATCCTGATAACCACTCACCAATTTCCTCCTGGCACGCAGCCAACGTATAGCTCAATGAGAGGCCTGTTAACCAACGGTTTATTCCCATAGAGCTCCTGTAATCCTCGTTCAGCAAACGTTAATACTGACGGTAACAAAACAGATTTGCGGATCAATAGGCGTCCCTCGACAGATAGGAGCGGTGAGTTGTTGCCGGTTAGCATCTGCATTTATGGTCCAACCTCCAATTTTTACGAATATATGTTCGTATTATACTGAAGGGGAAGGGGGGGGCAAGCTGTCTTTAACTGGCAGGTCGGAACAAGAAAAAAGGATCTGCCGTTAAGCAAACCCCTTATATTGATCCTTATGAACTAGACTAGTCCTATCCCTATTTCCGAATCTGGCTGTTCCGTTTTCTCCGTCTCGGATGCTTGGATCTCAGCCTGTTCTATTTTTCGTTCGATGTCCCGAATCCCGCGCATGCTTTTTTTGAGTTCCATTTTTAACTTGCGATCGGCGTCGACAATGGGTTTGGCTATGTCCTTCAGATAGTGGTACTGACAGTATTGGTAAGGCACATCCGGTAACAAGGTCTCAAATGCCAGCCGAATGGATTTTTGCCCGTCACTTACAATACCTACAATTGGATAGCCCAGCTTCAGGATGGGTTCAATGAGTGTCTTCAGTTCTTCTGCCGTTCCGCTCTTCATGTTTTGTGCAGCGAGTACCGTGCCGCTGAATACTTCGCGTAGGACATATAGAGTTTCATTCCCTTTCTCAGGCTGAACGCCATCCATCGATAAGATGACGCCGCCATTTTGTTCGGTAGTCTCTGCAAGCACTTTGTTTACATGATCATCCAAACTCGCCGAAAGCAACGTCTGATAGCGTTCGTACAAATTTTGAGCATGCCTTTCACTCGTTGGAATACCTCGTTCATTCAACGCATCAGCAACTTCTTTAACTGTTCGATGCTGCTTAAAGCGCAGTTCTCCAACGAGAGCAAGCACATCATATCCATATGAGGAATGCTTCATGCTAAGCATCTCAGCTTCAGCAGATTTATACGCAACTCCTGTATGTGTACAATCTAGATTTTTGCAAGCATAAGCCATACTCCATGCATGGATGATTCCGTTTGTTGTGACAATCTTTTTCTCCCATGCTGTATGGGTTCTCCGCAATTTTGACTCACAGTGCGGACATTTTTTAAACTCAGGTCTGAAGTAAACTCTGGGCGCAGCACCCAATCTATTTTTCTCAAGCATTAAGGTCATCTCCTACAATAAATTCTAACCTTTATACTTTCGATAAAAGATTGGAAATTCCTGCTAGTCAATCTTGCTGTCGTAGTTTTAAAACAGAAAAAGGACACTTGAAAAACTAGTGTCCTCTTCAACGTCCAATTGGGGAGTTTATTGAATTTTGTTCGTCACCATTACAAGCTCATTTGTTTTTCCGCCGAGCTTGTTGACAACACTTTCTAAACCAATAGGATAACCAACTACACTACATACGAAATATTTTATTGAAAATACGCCTGGAATGTATAGATGTTTGCTAATTGACGAGGAGAGCAACAAATATAGAATTATCGAATCAATTGAATATTTAAAAACATCACCAAATCGGGCAATAATAATGGGAGTTATTGAAGGTTTAAAAACCTTGAAATATCCATGTGATGTTAAGATCTATTCAAAGATACCGATTGGTGTTAAACGAAAAATGTATAAAAAAAATAAAGGCCCGAATGGGGACCTTTTGGAGGAATTAAGAATTATTATTGAACATTCCCACCATCATATCGATTTTATAGTAGATATCCCACAAGTTGAGACATACGTGAGTAAATATATTTTATTGCGTTCGTAAGTTTCATAAAATTCACCACCCAATATCACCAAAAGTCCGAAGCGCTTACGTTTGGATCAACCTGACGGAGCGTTTTTATTATTATCGATCGAGTTGTGTTTTTCTCGGTAGTTTGGATCCCCACAAAGCTCCGTTCGTTTCTTCCGCAGCCTTTAGAGGAGATGTCATCTATCAGGATCGAGGCTTGTTCCGTTTGAAAGAATATACGTTCCCATGGCATACTATGTTTATAAATTTAAAGGAGATGCAACATGCGAAAATCACTTGGACTTATCATAATGTTGGTCATATTAATGATTACTGGGCTGTGGTTCTTCTTCTAAGTCTGGTTTACCACAAACTGCTACCCAACCAACTTCAGTTGTAAAGCAAGTTGGAGATGAGTATTACTTTACCCAAGCTAACCAGCATCCGGAGAAAGCTCTTATCGACGTTATCAACTCATCAAAACAAACGCTTGATATTGCGATTTACAGTCTGACTCATCCAGATATCGTGTCCGCTATCAAAGAAGCCAATAAGAGGGGGGTGGCCATTCGTATAATCAGTGATAAGATTCAATCCGCTGGTAAGACGCTTTTACATATGTCATTAAAACACCAGAAGAATGCGCTAATTTTGCCCGTTATGGAACTGAAAGCTCGGCTGATCAACTGGCGCAACTGATCCGCAAAAATAACGGAGAACTATAGTGAAGGAGATTCTTTCGAACAATCCATGGTCATTAAAAGCATTGATCGAGTAGAAGCTGCTACCATAAGTGCCGAAAATCACAATCTAAAGAAAATTAGATTTTGTATCTTTTTTTCTTTTTAGTCCACTCATTAACCATGTTGTCCATTTTTAGTATGTGTTTCTTTCCAATAGTGAGCCCATAAATAAGTAGTATAATAATTGATATCTCAAATAATCCTATTGTTTTTGTTTTCTTGAAACTCATAACCATTAAAGCTAAATGAGGCACCCATCCAGTCAATAAAGCAATAACAGTAAAAATAATAAAAATCTTTTTTGACTCTATCCAATAGCGGGCATAAAACATGAGAAAAGTAAAAATCCAAGCTAATATTTCGGAAATGAATAATATAATCCATTTATATTTAAGTAGTAAATCCATAAATAGCCTCTGTTTCATTGTTATTATGCATGAACCAATCAAATCTTTCCTTATGTTCAATGCCATATTCCACATCAATCATTGAAGGAATAAATTTTGATCCATTACTATAAGTGACGGCTTCTCCTAGTTTAATAATAGGCACTTTATAAAATTTTAGTGTCCTAAAAAATATGGACTCAATTAAGGCTAGATAATATTTCACATTGTTTTTTTCGGCAAAATGAAAAAGCAAATTTAAAATACGATCTAATATTTTTTGACCATTATACTCTTTTGAAATAGAAACTTTATCGATTTCACAGCATAAATTCCTGTTTCGTTTAACAATTTCATTTTCGGAAAAACAAAACCAATCTTCAATAGTCGATGTTTTTTTGAAATTTTTCTTTTCTGGGTTATAGTGGACTATCTCAATAGTTGCAGCTGGTAAATTACAATCATTCAAGATAATAAAACGGGTTGCTATTCCTTGATATGGCTCTATATCGTATCCTTTATTAGACCAATTTTCCATCCAAATTCGATTAAATATTTCCATATCTTCATCACTTTTTACTATTCGATACAATTGGCGTTCCTCCAAATTTGATGAAATTACGGTGGTTTTTAATAATTCTTTATAGATGATTTTCACAGTAACAGAGATTAATGAGTTTTTGACATTAAGGATGCGGTTACTCATTTATGCGAGGCACTCATACCACTAAGGGTTTAGTACCAGTTGTCACAATTGCCTCAGCAGTGAGAATTACTCTACGACTCTGAAACATATTAAATAGAGTTTCTAAAAAGTCTTTCCGAATTAATTCGCTTATATTTGACTGGAGGTCCTTAATAATTTTTACCATAGGTCCGCCTACGGTTGTTATAATTTCCCACATTTCTTCTGGGCTTTCTGCTATCATTACTGGACAATCAAACTTATGTACCTCAATATCTTGAAATCCAATACCTTTAAACAATTTCTTATGTATCTCAGAAGTCGACAATGCAAAAAGTCCAGGCGCCTTGGGGTCAGGTGTAGGCAAATTTACATACTTGCCGATAACTTGACCAGGTAATGTAAACGCAGGACTGTTTTGGGGGAGTCCCCAGGAACTTATTGTTATGCGACCCTCTTTTTTCGTCGCTGAAGCCATTGCTTGCAAGGCAAGTTGAGGATTGGGCATAAACATAAGTCCGTGGCGGCATGTAATCAAATCAAAGCACTCATTAGAGACACCAAGTTCAAGCTCATTCTTTATCGTTCTAAAATTGGCATTACTAACATCGTGTTCCTTTGCCCAGGAAAGTGCACCTTTAACCATAGCTTCTGCAATATCTAAACCTAAGACAGAACCATCAAGTCCAACGATATCAGCTATAGTAAAAGCTGGGTCGCCTACTCCACAAGCTAAATCTAATACTTGAGCCCCAGGTCTAACTCTAGACAACTTGACTATATGCTCTGTGATAGGTCTAGTTGGACTACTAACTTCTTCTCTCTTGTTTATCCAGCCTTCCGAAGCTGCTGTCCATTGTTCGCGTTGTTGATTACGAATATCCTCGTCTCTATTTCCCATACATTGCTCCTTATACATTCTTTTTTTGAATACTCTAAAAATTATATCAAGTCAAAATTTGAGCAAACTATTTCCTCAAGACAATCTCGAAGATGTAAGAAAGTCTATTGATCTAGTTACAAATTTGTTAACCGTATTATTCATTCCACTGAATATCCATACGAGCATTGATTGTCCCCTTGAAGTAAACCCTTAGTTGTCAGTGCCTGTTGAACCGTTTTTACCGCGGATACATTATTTTTAGCGCCAATAAGAATTCAGAACCTTGGTATCAGGAACTTGCCCAAATGCAGTTTTAGCCATGAGTAAGGATAAAAATAGTAAAATTGCTATATAACACTAACGTTTCATACGGCTCCCCATAGTTTAGCATTCAATTATAATATCAGATGTAATATATATATCACAATAGATGGGATGTCGAAATGAATTAAAAATTACCAAATTTTTTTCTAATTTTACTCAGAGAGGGAGTTTTAAAAAGATTCATGAGTTCCGTCTCCAATATCGTAACGAGTCATCAGTTCATCCATGGTCACCACAATCGTAAATCTACCACACATATGTTCCCTTCCTACTGGAAGTATACCATTTTTCTTACTATTACCCCTTGTAATCCCTCTAATTACCACTAAAAGAATAAGGCACCTTTTTTTTACAATTAATACAGGTGTTGCCTCAATGTTTATTCCTCCAATGTTACTCGAATGAGCGACGCACCGTTTGATGATCCTGCATTTTTATTCGAACCAAAGATAGATGGCCATAGATTAATAATGACATGTAATGATGGCGAGACAAGGCTTTTTAGCAGACATAACATTGAATGCACCCGAAAGTATCCGGAACTAAACGTGGAGCGTACGCACTAAAGTCGGTCAGGCAGCTTCCCTCGCTAGAGGACGAAACGGAGGTTGCCCGAAGACGGACGCCTAAGAAGGTAACGAAGGGCATTAAAGCTATACGATGCCCCAGCCATGATGTAAAATTGATTTAAAACATTAACATCAAGCAGGATAAAACGTTACAAAAGAACACAAACGAATATGAAAAACCTTGATTCTAGAAGTTTAAAGACACTATAACAGAAGGTGTAATAATGAGGTTTGTTCCCACACACGGTGCATGTTTTCTTCTGTTTTAACTGTGACGGCTTCAGAGTATAATTTATAGATACGTTCTGAAAGGCGGATGTACTTAAATGTTTCAAAGGGGAAAAGCAATTGTCATAGGTGGAGGAATTGCAGGGAAATTAACAGCACGTGTGCTTTCTGAATTCTTCCAAGAGGTAGTCATATTAGAAAGTGATAAAGAACTAAAGGGCCCAATGTCTAGAAAAGGAGCACCCCAAGGTAAACACTTGCATGCACTTCTTCATGCAGGTGAATACGGGCTTGAGTCACTATACCCAGGTATTACAAATAAGATGCTCTCTAGTGGTGCTATAAAAATAGACTCCACAAAAGATTTAGCATGGTTTCACCATGGGGTTTGGAAGCTTCGGTACGGTGGCGAATATACATCGATTCTTCAAACTCGCCCACATTTGGAGTGGCATATCGAACAATGTACAAAGGAAATTCCAAATGTTTCATTTCGCTATAATCAAATCGTGGCAAATTATTTAATTAACAAAGAAGGGCATCAAATTTATGGAGTGGAAGTAAAAGATTCCGATTCCAAAATAGAAGCTATATCAGCAGATCTCATAATAGATGCAAGTGGGGTAAGTAGTTTTTCTTCAAGGTGGTTAGGACAAAACGGATATATCATCCCAGAGGAAAAAGTTCATATTGGTTTAACATATGTTAGCAAGCTTTATAATCTACCTGAAAATAAAAGACGAGATTGGTATATTAAATTAATATATCCGAATCCTTCACAAGAAAAAATTGGTGGAACAATATCAAGAATTGAAGGAAATAGTTATATCTGTACGCTGATTGGCTACCAGAACGAAATTCAGGAAACGGAAATAGCAGCAGAAAATGGATTCTTAAAATTGTCCCAAAAGTTACCTGCACTAGACATATATAATGAACTTAAGGAAGGAGTTGCTTTATCTGAGGAATCAATCTATAAAGTACCACATATTGCATGGAAACGTTTAGATAAGGTGAAAAATCTACCCAACGGATTATTATTAATAGGTGATGCGGTGTGTCGAATTGATCCTGTATTTGGTCAAGGGATGAGCATTGCCGTATTACAGGTATTAGCTCTACAAAAACAATTTCAAATGGGAAAAGATACCTCCTTACCGAAAATAATTACATCTTCTCAAAAAAAATTTGCGCAAATTATTTACCCAGTATGGAACATGGTTATTTCAGAAGACTATCGCTTTCCTGATATGAAAGGTCAAAAACCACTAGGGCTTTCCATCAAGCAATGGTTTGTAAAAAAAATATATCTATTATCCTCCCATGATCAACGAGTTTACAGCTCTTTTATTAAGGTCATGAATTTAGTTCAACCTGCTACTATACTATTCCATCCCTCTGTCATATTAAAAGTAATAAAACAGGCAATTTTTAAAAAAGGGAACTGATACCTGCGCATTTACAATATAAGCGCGAATATTACCACCCTTAATTTCATCTTTGTTCGTAGTAGGAACGTGTTCCCAGGAATTAGAATACGGAGAAGTAACAGTGGAAATCAAAAGTCCCTCTGCAATTGAATGCAAAGGGACTTTTTGTATATAAAATCTTCAAATTGAAAACGAAAAATCAGCAACATTCCTAGATGAAGAAACTGGCGAACTGGAACCCTTTTGACTAAATGTTGACTTGTGAACTTGTTGATTTGTTTTTTAGTTTAGCAGTAACAGTTTGGTTACTAATCATCCGAAGAATTATTTCAATAAAAATCAAAAACTATAAACCAAAGTTGATTTGCCCATTTTAATTCCATGTCGATATGTTCAAGCATCTTGAACTACCTCAATGGTTTCGTGTCGTCATAGGCTTCGTTCAGTTAGTCGGAGCCGTAGGACTCAGTTGAAAAAGATGAACAAGAGAAAGCACCTCTTGCAGTGTACTGTCAAGTTATTATTTGTGCGAAATACAAGTGTCATCCTAAATTGCATTTCAAACCATAACTTTTGTTTATCATATTAACTCGTTTTAAGTCCACAAAACCCGAATTTCCTCAAGAAATGCTCAGATGACCAAACGTGTGACCACGGCTAAATTCCTAGATCATATTGTTTCCAGAATAAACAAACAACGCTCGGAAACCCAAGCGTTGCGCGTTTTGTTTATGGTGTAGCCAAGGGACATGTTGAAGTCCTGATTTAACTTGCTGACGAAGCTTATTCGACGAGGACAACCTTAGAACTGCTGGTCATATGGCAACCTCCCTGACTCGATTGCCTTCATTTTCTCATGCAGATCCGTGTCATTGAAGGTGGGAAGGGTTTGACGCTTACGGCGTTATCCTTCAGAATAGCGTCTTTTGCGTTTAAGACCAGAAGTCACTTTTATTTACATTCTTGCCCGTTAGTTCTCGCGCTGCCATTAATAGTAAGGTAATTGTACTATTCCGTGGCTTATACGATGGGTCTGCACACACGTCTGAAATAGTATCACGGTTAAGGCCGGTAACCTTCGCAACATCCTCCTGCTTAACGTTATTCCTATCGAGAAATTCTCCGTAAGTAGACCGTCTTTTACCAAGTCCGAACATTTGTTATGTCACTCCTTTATAACATCAGCATGGACAAGTCTAGCGAAAATAATACGGATATATTTCGGAGTATTCCGAATAATGACCAAGCGTGCGGACGTATTATTGATATCAGAGACGGAACATTCCATAGTAGATTCCGATTGAGGATTCCAGTCGATATTCCACCGCGGATACTATGGAGGAATATTCCGCATCTAATCGGATGGTGATTTACCACGGATTCTGAGACTTCCGTAGCAAAGAAACTATCCTATCGGATATCTAAGGAAAGGGGTGGCGTTGTTTATGATTCTGGAGGTAGCATCGAGTGCAGTCATGGCGGGCGTCTTTGGTTACACGATTTTCGATAAACACGGAGCGTCTGAATCTGTCAAGATTCAGCGCATTGCGAACAATTGTGGGCTCAATGTTAGGGATAATGGAAAAGTTCTGACTATCCATTTACTCCGGAAGACGCGACACATATGGGGAACAGAATACGCTTACCGGTTACCATTAGGGTTATCGTTCGAGGACGTGCAGAAGAAGAAGAAGCATATTGAGGACGGACTGAATCACAAGCGCCGGTTGCTGGAACTGACACTTGATGATTTAAAGAAGCTGCATCTGCGTGGTGATATTTTAGAGCAAATCAAAGGACTGTTGAAAGGCCAGAAACATCGCAAGGAAATCCTGATGGAATACGACGGCACGCTGCTGATAAAGGTCTATAAGGAGCCAATGCCAGAGATGGTGCAGTATGATGGCAGCACCTTACGATCCTGTCGAGGCTGGACGGTAAGCCTCGGAGAATCACGGGAGGAATCCGTACATCATGACTTTGACCAGATACCACATATGGTTGTCGCTGGTACAACGCGATACGGAAAGTCGGTGTTCCTAAAAAATGTAGTGACGACACTCATTTACAACAAACCAGATGATGTTCGTTTCACTTTAATTGATCTGAAGGGTGGGCTCGCTTTCAATCGCTTTTCCAACGTCCGACAAGTCCTAGGGGTCGCTAAAGACGTTGAAGAGTCCTTGGAGGCGCTAAGGGCTATTCACACGGAAATAAAGCTAAGGCAAACTGAGTTCTTAAGAAAAGGCTTCGAGGATGTACGAGAGGCTGGATTCAAGAAGAGGCATTTCGTTGTGATAGATGAGGCCGCTGAGCTTGCGAGTCAAGGAGAACCGGATAAACAAGTAAAGAAGCTAAAGATCGAGTGTGAGAAGATTGTTTCGGAAATCGCAAGAATCGGAGGTGGGCTTGGCTATAGATTAATCTTTGCTACGCAATACCCTACCGCCGACACGCTTCCACGTCAGGTGAAACAGAACTTCGACGCTCGGCTCTGCTTTCGGCTGCAGACTGAAATCGCTAGTCATGTTGTACTCGATGAACCAGGAGCTGAGAGCCTTCCGTTTGTCAAAGGCCGCGCTATATACCGAACAGACCGAAAGCAGATCGTCCAGACTCCGTTCATTGAGAACGAGTTCATAGATCGGACCATCCGGCCACACATCACGATTAAGGGGCGGAAGGAGGATGGGGATGAGACAGGTCCAGCAAAGGAAGCTACAGCGCGAGGAAGCCATACTCTCATCATTGAAGAAGCTTGACTACTTGAGTCGTGGGCAGATACAACAACTGCATGATCTAGGCGGCGATAGGAATGCTCGTAGGGTCCTTGCCAATCTAAGTGACTTTGTATCCAATTTCCGAGGGGAGAGTGGGGAAAGCATCTTCTATTTAAATCGAGCCGGCAGAGAACGAGTGGGTGCAGAGGTTGTAAGGCAAAAGACAAATCAGGTCAATCACTTTCTAATGCGTAATGATTTCTATATCCGGTTCCGTCCTGAAGATTGGAAAAACGAAATGAAGATGAGCGTAAAAGATGTGGTCACAGTTATTCCAGACGCTTATTTTCGGTATGAGATGAGGCGCCACTTTTTAGAGGTAGATCACCTACAGCACATGCATAAGAATCGAGAAAAAATCGAGAAATACAAAAAGCTGAAAGAAACCGGAGCTTTTCAGGAGAAACTAAAATATTTTCCTCGCTTGGTTTGGGTGACTATGACGGAAAGCAGAAAGAAGCAACTGCTCGAGTGGTCCGTGGGGCTTGAAGCTGTCGTTTATACTTGGGAAGAAATTCGATAGGAGGGGTTTTAAATGCAAGTATCGATCGGTGCAAATTGTTGGGATGGAATGCACAGGAAACAACTGAGCGAAGAGGAATGTTGCAGCCGGAATCTTGAAACAAACTGAGCATCAACGCTGGGAACGGGCTATAAAGTCCGCTATGAGTTATACAATCCCATTTGGGATAATGGCAACGAGTCTCTTACAATTTGGCTCCCCAGCTTCCGCACATACTCTAGGAGAACCCGTAGATGTGGCAGCTATGGCGGTACCAGGAGTAGTCAAAGAAAAGATTCTGCATGCATTCGATCCCCTTATTGATTTAGCTATCTCTCTTTCCTATCCCATAGCAGGAGTCATGATAGCAGGGGGGTGCCTTTTCGTGATGACCGGTAACCGTGAGAAAGGCATGCAGATGCTTCAGAACGCTGCTATAGGATATATCCTCGTTCAGCTATCCCCAATGCTTCTGAATCTGTTGGTTGGAGTTGGAGGGACAGTATCCTGATTTGTGAAAAAGCTTCATTCCGACTTTGTTGGTGTACATGATTTTGTTTCTGGATTAAGTCGCTTTAACCTGGCCCTCTTTCCTGTAATGGGATTGAGGGCTTATTTTTGTTTATGTAGAGATTAAGGGAATGGCTATTGTTTTATTTTAGTTTATTAGTTACAACGATTAAATGTGCAAACTTTCCACCAAGGGTATTATTAACTTCTGTTCGACCAATAGGATAACCTGTTATGATAACCTGTTGGTTCATTTGAATATCACCGCTCGGCACCAAACTTAAAAAATCAACAATAGTACCATCAACGCACTCGATAACTATTTCAGATGCAATTCCACTTTTTCCAAGAGCACTATCAGGGGGGTAGTCGTCAACGACTCCGACAGTTCCTTTAAATGAAATTGATTTGCCGTAATAATTCCAAGGGGTTTTAACTACTTTTCCAGGACCCACGGCATCACAGATGGGGACATTTTTTTACAAAGCACATGCAATAATTTTGGGATTAGTTACGATGAAGCGCTAAAGAATTTACGTCCGCTGAGGCTGCTAGGAAAGAAGAGATAACTATGACAATTCAAAATATTCGTGTGAAAGATAACAAAAAATATAGTCAGCTTTAACGATGCTGTTATGGGAGATAAGTTATTGGCGGTTTTGAATACCCTATAATTTTTTGCCCTTAACTCGAAATCCAAACAAATTTTCACAACCGCGCGGACATGTATCTTGTTCATCAAAAGTCCAGTCATCATAGAAGTAATATCCTTTAGCCCTCCATAACGCACCGCATTTAGGGCATTTGAATGGGTCTACATCAGGATCGTTAGATTGTATGATATTTATTCTAAGAATTTAAAAATATATCCATATATTAACACAAATAATGTTGAATAATTTCATTGAATCGTATAAGATTAGTCCATGTTCTTTAAAAAGAACACTAAATAATCTTATGGGGGAGTCTATTGAATGCTAAAAAGTTTAACATCACAAATGAGAGTACGTTAACACTTGGTTGATATTTCTTCCCAAGCATTTTTCAGCATTTCGTAATAATATTCAATATTGCTCATAAATATTAATTTTCTCCAATTATTAACCCATTAATATGGAACTATTTTCAAGTATAATCTTTAGGTGAGTCTTAAGAACTATTTTAACAACTACAAAATCACCCTTTAATATGGAACTATTTTCAAGTATAATCTTTAGTTGAGTCTTAAGAACTATTTTAACAACTACAAAATCTTAGGAGGGCAAACATGGAATCAGTAAAGGGAATCGCTCTGGCTTCGGGAGAAAAGGTCATCAGATTGTACGAAGCAAGGATACAGAGCGTATGATCCGTGAACTGGGTGCGCTTGTGCTGGATATTCAGGCTCTTGGCGGCTCCGGTAAATATGGTCTGGTATAAATGGGAATTGCGCAGTTGCCTTGACTGTTACCGAACCATCCAGGCTTGGAACTCCGAATTCGAGATCATATTCCGTACGAATTGACATCCGATGCCCTAGTTTTTGGAGAAAGGGGTGTATCATCATCGATTATTGTTCTCTGAAAAGAAACTGACAAAAAAGAGCTCTATAAATGGGGATGAAGATGTTAAACAAAGCATTTTATATTAAAATATTTATTCTTATCTTTATTCATTTTTTTTGTTATTCTGCCAATACTTATGCTGACGACAACGTAAAGACTACTAATCTGGCCAGGGGAGAAGAGTTATCATTACTAATTGGTAGTAATTTGACGGTAACAAACAATACCTATAAGAAGAACGAAGTCCAAAAATTAAATTTAGATGACAATGAAATTGTTCCGTTTATCGAACAAAGCGTTACCTATGTTCCTCTTAGAAATATTGCAGAAAGCTTCGGTGCAAGTATCAAGTGGGACGATAAAAAACAATTAATTGAGCTGACAAAAGAGCTAAAAACAATCCAACTGAAGCTGAATAGTGACGAAATGCGCGTACAAGACAAACTGATTACCATGCCTGGTCGCACAAAAATGATTCATAATCTAATGTTTATTCCAATAAGAAGTTTGGCAGAAGCCTTGGGTTACAACGTTCAGTTTGATCAGAGTGGTTTAATCAGTATAAGAAATAGTGAAAAGGCATTAACCACTGAGGATATTCAAAGACGGCTTCATCTACTGAAATATGGATTACCGTATTTGGTTTATCAAAATGATAAATTTTTAGACGGCTTCCTTACAATTGAGGATGCCATTATGTATGCCCATCTTTGGGATCATACCTACGTTAAGCATTACGGGGAAGTAGTATCGGACAGTAGTCACCCTTTTAAGGTGTACAAGAGCACTCATTTCCTTGCTGATTTTATAACTTCAGCGGATGCTATTGCTTACGCAAAGCAATACTCTAATAGTTCAGTTTTTTTGCGTGAATATAGCAATTTAGTTTGGAGTAGTAATAGTATCTTGGCTAATTCTATTCGATTGGATGTTCCCCTGATCCTACAAAAACCGGAATTATATAATGGTTGTGAAGTGACTTCCTTAACTATGTTATTAAATTATGCGGGTATTGACGTAGATAAAGAGAGTCTAGCAAATCAAATCGCGAAAGATCCAACCCCTTATCAGAAGGTAGAGGGGACGATTTATTGGGGTGATCCCAACACGGGGTTTGTAGGAGATATCTATGGCGGGGGAGTAGGGGGATATGGAGTTTATCACGGACCTGTATTCGATCTGGAAGAAAAATATTTGCCGAATAGTGCGGTGGATCTGACAGGCGCTGAATTTGACGATATTCTGTTTATGCTGAATGAAGGAAGTCCTGTATGGGTTATTACAAACACAGGTTACGAGCCATTGCCTGAAGATTCTTTCCAAATCATGCAGACGCCTAATGGTCCTGTTTCAATTACGTTCAAAGAACATTCTGTACTAATCACGGGCTACGATGATACTTATGTCTATATTAATGACCCTTTGAATCTCCAAACAAAAGTACCGAAAGATATGTTTAAGATGGCATGGGAACAGATGGGGAAACAAGCGATCACATATATAAATAAAGAATAGAATCCGTCCAAAAATTGTTGTAAAGCCTACCTTTCTGAATCTGGGTGTTACCGAATTGAAACACGGTCCAGAGTATGTATGTTCAGTTTTTGCCTTGACCCAAATTCTAATGCGTCATACCGCACCTGGCGGAGGTAGCTCAATCTAAAGATTCACCTAAAATATTAATAATTTTTACCAAAGTAGATGGGATTTTTTGTAATTCAATGATATAGTAACGGAGGACTATTAGAGCTAGTGATATTTGGACTAATCAATCAAAATTTAAACATTTCGGGGGGCTATCAATGAAAAAGATTACGTTAATGCTAATTATTTCGGTGTTCTTCATTTTTTCTTCAACCACTGTATTTGCTGAAACCAGTGGAATTAAACAATCAGTTTACTCTTCAAAGAAAGGGATTTTTATTCCATCTCAAGAAGTTGGAGCCAATGGAGTTTTGTATATCACGACAAATAGCAAATTGGTTGCTTTAAATTCGAATGGCAGTGTAAAGTTTGAGTATCCTTTAGTGAAGGGCAGCAATAACAGCCAGGTTATATTAGGAAAAGACGGAGTAATTTATGTTATGTCAAATCAAATCGTTGCGCTTAATCCGGATGGGAAAGAAAAATGGCGTTCTTCTGCAAATGTCAGCGTAGGATGGATAAGTTTAAAGTTGAGCCCAGACCAACAGACAATCTATGTATCAAATTACCACGGATTATCTGGCGGCGGTTATGATGTTAATGATGGTTTTAAGCTTTTTGCAATTAACACTACTGACGGCTCAATTAAGTGGTCTGTAAATGGTAACTATATAATTTTAAAAGTCAGAGAAGGTGGAACGATTTACATCAATGAAAAGAAAGAATTCAATAAAACAGTTTTCCTCGCATTGAATCAAGATGGAACAACGAAATGGCAACGAGAATACGCTGAACGAGAATACGCTGAACGAGAATTCGCTGAAGGTGTTGGAGCTACCGTTGCCTCGGACGGTACATTATACTACAGTTCCATAGAACAAAAGAAAATAGTAGCTCTGGATTCAAACGGAAATGAAAAGTGGTCATTTGATGTATCAGCTGATGGATATAAAGGATCAGCAAGAGTAACTGCTGTTGATGACGGGGTTATTGTTAAAAAGAATAATCTCGTTAAACTTGACACTGCGGGGAACGTCGTTTGGACCATTGACAAAGATATTTTTCTTTCGCCAATGGCTTTAAATTCAAAAAATTTACTCATCGCATTTGAACATAACCGTGGTTATAACGGAATTCATTTTATTGATAAATCAGGAAACATCAAATGGAGCTTACAGAATGGTTCTCTCGAAGGTGTTAGTAAAGATGGCCAAAACATTTATGCAACTGTAAAAAATGTATTATCGTCTTATAATGCAGAAGATGGTTCTATAAATTGGTCTGTTAAATTAAATGACCCCAACTATGCTTACATGTATAATTTAGCCCCAGATCAGGGTTATGTATATGTAGCCGATAACATTGGAAGCCTTTATAAAATTCGAGACAGTATCAATATTGTAATTAACGGGTCGGTTCAAAATTATGAACAACCTCCTTTAATTAAAAACGGCAGTACGTTAGTCCCACTCCGAGCCATTTTTGAGACATTAGGGGCAAAAGTTGAATGGAATTCCGAAACTCAGTCCGTGAAAGCAACAAAAGGAAATAAAACTATTACGTTAAAAATTGATTCAAATACTGCTTCTGTCAATGAAAAACAAATTACATTAGAACAAGCTCCCACAATTATTAATGATAAAACAATGGTTCCTGTAAGATTTGTTACGGAATCGTTTGGTGGAGATGTAAAGTGGGATTCCGATACAAGGACAGTTAATATTACCGCAGGTAAATGATTAGAGCGATTGTTGAGATTGAATTGCAAATGATTAAAACAAAAAATATATACTGAAAAAGTGCCGAAAAACGGCACTTTTTCAGTATCAGGTATTTGCAAGATTAGCAAGAGTAAAAGTTAAAAATCTGGAGGAGAAAATTATGTCAGGCTTACGAAAGTACGCGCAAGTAATTTTAATTTTAGTCTTAACAATTAGCTTAGTGCTTCCAATCGCCCCAACAAAGGTCAGAGCAGATAATAGGGATAATCATAGTATCGCCTTTAATGATATAAAGAATCATTGGGCACAAGCATCTATTGAACGTTTAATAGATTCACAGATTGTGAATGGTTTTGAAGACGGGACGTTTAGATCGGAAGGAACGGTAACAAGAGAACAATTTGTTAAAATGTTAGTCCAATCACAAAAATATCCACTAATTGATGATACGTCACCTTTTTCAGATGTTGACAAAAGTCGTTGGTCCAATACATACATTTTAACGGCAATAAAGAATGGCATTATAATTCCTACGGAATACGGAGCTACATTTAAACCCGAAGAAGAAATTTCGCGTGAAGAAATGGCGAAAATGGCAGCCAGATCATTAAAGCTTTCGGACAATGAAGGCGCGTTGAATTTTAATGATAATGATGGTATCAAGAACAACCGAGGTTTAGTAGGTGCGACCGTAAAAGCAGGTATTATCAATGGTTTCCCTGATGGGTCCTTCAAACCGAATGACACTGCAACGCGGGCACAGGCAGTTGTTATTATTACAAGGGTGCTTGATAGTAAAAGTAAAGATATAACAAAAGAAAATGCCAATAATTCGGTAACTTTAATGCCTGGGGTTGTCACTGTTGACCAGTCAACAGTAAAACAAATTACAAATGTTGCGCAAGATGGCTCATCTATCGCATTTCAAGGCTCACCTGACGCCATTACGAATCTTAAAGCAGGAGATATTTTTACAGTTGTTCCATCCAAAGATTCCGCACTATCAATAGATTATCCATTTGGATTCGCAAAAAAGGTAGTTTCAATATCTAATATGGGCACACAAACGGTAGTTCAAACAAGCAATCCAGATTTTTCTGAAGTCGTAAAAGATATTAATATTCATTCTGAAGACCGAGTAACTTCAGATCAGTTTATTCCTGCAGACGGCGTTTCTATTGGTAAATTAGCGGATTCATCGAACCCTAAAGAAGTTGTCAGAATTTTATCGGCTGACAATGAACTGAAACCTATTACATTTAACAAGACTATTAAAGGAAAAGGTAAAAATGAAATAAAGCTTGATGGAGAAATCGTTTTTGAAAATCCTAAAGTGAAATCAGATATTAGTCTTTCATCGAATAGAATGATGGTGGATTTTATAGCTGAAGCGCATGGAAGTATCAATCTTACCGGTAATTTGGAACTAAAGGATGAGCCGAAACCACTGCCTTTAGGTACTTTTATAGTTCCTGTGGGTACTACAGGTTTAGGCGTAAAATTTGAATTAGATCTTATTGTTAAGATGGACGGGTCAGCTGATCTAACAATTAAATCCACAGAAAAATTAACAATGGAAGCGGGGTTTAAATTAGATTCAGATGGCCTAAAACCAATAGGTGATTTTTCTTTAAAGCCAGAGTTAAAGCCAGTCGAGTTCAAGGGGAAATTTGAAGGTTCTGTTGCTTTAGCACCAAATATTTATTTATCCTTTCTGACGTTTTCACTTGCGGGTATCGAAAATAACTTTGGACTTAAATTCACGATTGAAGGAACATATTCGCTTGATTCCAGTGCATTTGCACAATCCGGCGGAACACAAGGTAGTAAAGGTTGTTTAAGTATGAAAGACAGTTTCTTTATTGAGTCTAACGCGGCGATTAAACAAATAATTAAAAAAGAAATAAACCTTTATAAATACGAAAATGTATTTGCTCAGATGAATAGATGCGCGGATGTAGAAAGCATCGAAGTACATCCAAATGAACTGTTTTTAAAGCCAGGTGGTAGCGAGCAACTTTCTGTTATTGGGACAATGGCTGATAATAATGCTTTATCCAATAAACTCCATCGTGCTTTGACATCGGATTTGCAATATCAATCGGAAGATAAAAAATTAGCAATTGTGGATAAGAATGGGCTTGTTTCAGTACCATTGAATGCCACGCCGGGATCGAAAACAACCATTACTGTAAGTTATCACGATAAATCTGCTAGTGTTACGCTTGTTGTACAGGATATTAATTCTCAGAATCAGTCAAATGCCCCAACAAAAAATACTGACCCGATACCGGCAAATAATTTAACCACTGATACTTTAGTTCGTCTTGAGGACCTTCCAATTGCCAACCAGTCCTTGATTTCGGACTCAGGAATACGAGGGAGTGGAGTTATTACTCCATTTCATCAAGCGGTGTCTGATACAACAGGGAAATATGTATTTAATGGTGGAATATTGAGCGGCAATTTCTTGGATAAAAATAAGCCGGGTTTTGGGGAAAACTCGGGAAACAATTGGGTTGAATACAAAATTGATGGCAATTTTACCGAGTTTACCGGAACATTATTCAATCCGAAATTGGGTTATACCGGGCGAGCAGGTCGTAACCTCGTAAGAATAAGCGGCGATGGAAATCTACTATATAGTTATGATGAATTCAATGGTCTTTCCGCTCCGGTTAATTTCAATGTAAATATCAAAGGCGTTAAAGTTTTACGAATGGAGTTTCCATTTAGTCCAACTGATTACTCCTATAGTCCTTGGGGAATTGGAAACTCTTATTTGAAAGTTGTAACGAAAAAACCACAGTCTGTTTTTACGTCAACGAACAAGCGTGAGCTTGAACTTGTCGGTGAACTTAACGATACAATACATAACGCGTACCCTATTGAGTCAGGGACAAAATATAATGCAATTTTGCAGAATGCGGATGATGTCGATTGGTACAAAATCTCTACACAAAAGGATGGAAAAGTGCGAATTGTTTTAAGTAACGTGCCTTACCAAATCAGTGGCTGGTTGTATGATGAAAACGAAAAGGTTCTAACAGGTATGGTTCCATTAACTAAAGATTCCTGGTACAATGAACTCGAATTAAAAAAGGGGAAATACTACTGGCGTGTTTCGCCTCTTAATTGGGGAGAATCAAGATCTGAGGGCAAATATACAATCTCCGCCTCCTTCTCAATGGATGAATAAGTCAAATTGAAATAGGATAAAAAAACCTATCGTTGGAGCAAAACCCAAATATAACGAATGGGAGCACATAGCATGAAACAATGCAGCTCATCCTAAAACTAGGGAAGGGCTGCATTGTTGGTTAAGCAGGGGTTGTAAGAGTTGATGCAGGCTTTGAATCTTTGAACCAAAGAAATAACAGTGAGGTTTGTAAATGAAATAAATGTAAGTTAAATAAGCGGACTCCAGAATCGTTATGTGGAAATAGTAACAACGCGCAGGGAATGTGTTGAAATTAAAATAAAAGGTTACTTGTTGACGAACTGTTGACGATTTTCGTCAACAAGTAACCAAACACATCCAAATGGAACAAAGTTCCAAGGTGGATAAGCCTTATAGATTACGGTCTTGACCCACCATAACAGAGATTGGCGAACCCCTCCTATCACCCTTCCAAGCTGATAGCGTGGGTTCGATTCCCATCACCCGCTTAACAAAGAAAGACCACCTTGATGGGACTGTTGATAAAGTGGGCTAGGGGATCCAATTCCCTAGCCCACTTTGTTTTTTTATATTTTCTATTGTTTAAGGTAATTTTGGGTGACTAATCGCGATGTTTTATGCCGCTTTTATCATTCGTTTTATATTTAAAGCCAACGCGGAAAGAAGGCAATGTTCGGTGGCGTTCCGAATGCCGTTCTTATAGGTATATGTTAAGTTGTGACACCTCTTCATCGTTCCAAAACTGCCCTCGCACCACACGCGCCTTGCTTTTTGAATCGTGCGATATTCATCTGAACGTGAACGGACAACATTTCGTTCCTTTGCTTCTTGAAATAACGGACGTTGAATTGTCCTTCGATTACCAGTCTTGCCAAAACAACCGAAACGCAACGAACATTGCTCACAATCCTTGCTTTTTGAAGCATACATCTTCGTGTAAGCTTGCTTTTCCGTGTGAAAGTTGATGTGCGTAAACCGAAGGGTTTTTCCTTTTATGCACGTATATATATCGTTTGTCTTGTCATATGTCAGGCCTGATTTTTTCAAATGATTCTCATCAGAATCTATGGGTACTATGTACCCCTTTATCTCAAGCTTTTCGAGTGCATAATGTACAGGAGAACGATCGTAGCCTTTGTCCGCTCCAACCTTTTGGATTCGTAAATCAAACTTTTCTTGTTGCTCTTTTAACCGAGCAGTAAATGGCTCGTGGTCATTTATGTTTCCTGGAGTCACATGGATGTCTGTGATGATTCCATGTTTTGTGTCAATCGTGGTATGGGCTAGGTAATGAAATCCTTTAGGTTTGTTGGGTCTGCTTAACAGTCCTGCTTCAGGGTCGGATTTGCTTTGAGTTACTTCTTTTTCCGCGCATTTCTCCTTTGGTTTCTTCCCGCGTTTTTTCTTGTTCGGATCATTATTGAGCTCGGATTCAATTCGGCGAGCTTCTTGTTCTAGATCCTTGAAATATTCGGATGGTTTCTTCTCGACAACGACTTTCTCCGTTTTTCCTTTTGAAGCGTTCACTTTGATGTGAGTGGAATCCACAACGACAACTTCCCCAGTTACCGTACCTTTGCTGATGCAATTTGAAACGATATGATCAAAGATTTCTTGGAATACCTCGCTGTCTTTGAATCGCCTGCGGCGGTTTTGACTTAATGTCGAGTGGTCAGGAACAGATTCACCCAGATCTAAACCTAGAAACCATCGGTAAGCTAGATTTACAATAATGTCTTGCTCTAACTTTCTTTCCGAAGGTATTCCATACAGGTATCCAATAAGCAGCATTTTTATAAGGAGAACGGGGTCAATGGATTTTCGTCCCATTGGTGAGTAGAGGTGATGCACTTTTTCATAAATAAAAGTGAAGTCGACTTTTTGTCGAATATCCCGCAACAAATGGTTTGGGGCACCAGATCATCCAGGTTCATATACATCAGTTGATTTTGTTTATCTCCATCTATACCCATCATAGCTTTGACCTCCATAAAAAAGACCGTATAGATATTAATTCTACACGGTCCTTCAAAAAACCTATTCAATTCAATACTTTGTCAACAGTCCCTTGATGGTGGTCTTTCTTTGTTGCGGGTATCGGAAGCGAACCTTAAGGTTCGACCGTCCGTGCATCTTCTCGAATCATCCAGGTAGGACGAGTGTCTAAAATTACGCTGCTTGGTTTCCGTAGGAAACTATTCAATCAGAATTTCGAGTATTTCCATTAATAAATCCCATACATTTAGCTCCAAAATAGAATATAAATGGAAAAATTGAAAGAAGAGAATCAAAGAAATTATAGAAAATTAGGACTTATTTTTTTGGTGAAATTGAAATGCCGAGCGACAATTCAACCAAAGAAAAATGTGTAACCTTATGCTGCACTTTTGTTCATTAGTCAGAAAAAGTAAAATGGACTGCGGTGGATCCTCCGGGTTAGTAATCGGTAAAAGAGTTGAGACTAAACATCGTCTGAAAGTCCCTTTTTAGATGAAAAAATACAGGATTAATTCAATATTTTAAAGGATCTAATGCAACTAAAGTAGGATTAATTTCCATTTCACCAGGATTTTCAACACCGGAAAGGTAATTATAAGCCGGAAATCCTATTTTAAAATAAACCAATTATTAGTAGATAAGTTATTGAATGTTTTCCCAGCCTGCTTTAATCCACCATTTTCCTCCAAAAATCAACTCATTACGGGTAGAATGGCATTCTTATTGTGATCAAAAATGTGTGAAAAGTCACAATTTTGACTATTGAATATTTTGTGACAATTGAGTCGTTGGTTGGATTTTTTTCTTGCTTTGCTGTAGATTATCATGAAATCAATCACATCGGACCAGCAAGCAAAAAGGCTTCGCAAGGTCACGATAAAGGCAAACCTGGTGAAAGCCGGGGACGCAAAACTAGAGGGGCTAAAGCGCATTTTTGCTTTTGCCAGCCAGTTGCCGAAAGACCGAGGGAGCATTTTTTTGTGACCCCTCCTTTCGGGAAAAGGTGGGGTTTTTTACATACTTGGGAGGTGGTGAAACTATCAATGAAAATGATGATCAGGGAAAACGGGCTGCTGCTTGGACATCACATTGATAGAGCGGAGACGTTTATCCAAAGGTTTAAAGGTTTGATGCTTCAGAAGCAGCTTCCGATTGGACACGGATTATACATACGTCCATGTAAAAGCGTACACACATTTTTTATGAAATTTGAAATTGATGTACTTCACCTGGACGATGACGGCCGTATTGTTGGAATGGAGCAATCCTTGAAACCGGGAACCATTGGGGCAGCCATACCGGCAACGAAATCCGTATTGGAGCTGCCGGCCGGCACCTTGGAACAAGAAGGTATTTCTATGGGACAAACTGTAGTGATGGTGTAAGACAAATTCGACAAAAACCAAATTTATGAGGAGGATTTAAAATGGTAAACAAAATCAAAGGTCTATTGAAGGAAGAAGCAGGACAAGGGATGACAGAGTATGGTTTGGTGCTAGGCTTGATCGCTGTTGCGGTTGTTGGAACCTTGGTTTTACTTCGCACACAAATTATAGCTTTATTCAATAATGCGAAAGCAGGTGTAGATGCTGGCGTTGCCGGAATGAAATAATCCGCAGTTGAACGACAGCCTACAAAAGGCCGTGCGTTTATTCCAAACGTAACGGCCTTTTTCATCTCCACTAAATTCAATCTACTTTCTTAGGAAGAAACGGAGGACCTGGTTTGTGGACTGATCTGATCCTGCTGATGGTCATTGGGATTTGTGTCGTTACCGATCTAAAGAAACGAATGATTTATAACAAAGTGATTTTCCCCGCGCTGCTTGTTGCATTTGGTTTACATGCCGCATTGGAAGGCTGGTCTGGCCTGGGGCAGTCTTTACTTGGGTTTACCGTGGGGCTTTGCATCCTGCTGATTCCTTACCTATTAGGGGGGATGGGCGCAGGTGATGTAAAGCTGTTGGCGCTGGTGGGGGCTTTGAAAGGAACATGGTTTGTTCTGGCGGCCTCCGTCTATATGGCGCTGCTTGGAGCATTAATCGCCGTTGCGGTAGTTTTGTTCCAGAGAGATTTTCGCCAAAGGATTCAATTTCTCTTGTATGTGCTGATAGGGATACGATATGGTCTGCAAATCCAGTGGAAGGAGCATTTTACCTCAGGAACTTATCCCTACGGTGTTGCTATAGCTGGAGGTGCTGCGCTTTGTTTATTCCAGAAAGGGTGGTGAGGGGGATGATGAAGTGCGGCATAGTCGATTTGGGACGATTTATATTTGCTTATCAAAGCTTACATATGACCGTTCAATAAGCAGTGAGGCTCGGTGGATTGGGAAAGAGTGTTGCGGAAATTGTCTCCTATGCGAAGGGACATGTGCAGGTTGCCGATCCAGTAGGCCTATAAACTTCCCTTTTTTACGCCGCTCGTGTCCCATATCATCCCTGTCCCGACCCTTTCAACGAACTCAACGATCCGCGTGGAATAGGAGATGAGACGTTTTTGAAGAATTGGTACCGGTCTTGCGAAGCCTGGCGCTGTCAATAGAGGAGCTTACTCGATCCGGCTGATCGAATAACCTTATCTTAGGCGCTCATTTTATAATTACAAACTGGGGGAGAATGGATGAGATCCAAGATCATTTTGGTAATGGCCCTGCTTATGGGGCTGGTGACAACTGTACTTTTTTTTAATTACATGAAAAAGTTCGATCAAGTTAAGGCTGCTGACGCAAGTGTCGTTACAGTTATAGGAGCCAAGCAAGCCATCAAAGCAAATACAAAAATCACCCCTGAAATGCTTCAAACCATGCAGGTCCCCGCAGCACTTGTCCATCCGCAGGCTGTGAGAAATTCAACCGATGCCGTGGATAAGATTGCGGTTATGGACATGGCACCCGATGAAATACTGCTTTCCCACCATTTGAAAAATCAGGTGGAGGAGGCGCTTTTTGTCTCTAAAAAAGTTCAAGAGGGTTATCGGGCAGTTACCGTTGGAGTCAATTTAGTCCAATCCGTCTCCAATTTGATTGAGCCTGGTGATTATGTCGATGTGGTGTCAACTCTAACGGATAAGCTGTCGGATAAGGTCATTTCCACGACGATTAACCAAAATTTGCGGGTCCTGGCGATTGGAAGGCGGATGGTTGAGGCTAAATCGGACACGCCTTATGCGGAATATAGTACGGTGACACTTGAAGCGAAACCAGAGGATTCAGTAACTCTAATAAATGCGAATGGAAGGGGCAGCATCAATCTGCTGCTCCGAAGCCGGATAAATGCTGCGTCTGACAAGAAGTAGGGAGCAGTACTGTTCCTGCCGGGAACAATGAAATAGGAGGCGCAAGGGATGGATCAAGCTGAAAGGATGAACGAGGAGCAGAGCAAGGGCAAGCGTGGCGAGATGATTGTGATTTGCAGCGCTAAGGGCGGCATCGGGCGAACGGTTTTGGCGGTGAATCTGGCAGTTGCGCTGACCAAGAAAAACATCCAGATCAGTGTGCTGGACGGTAATTTTCAATTTGGCGACGTCTCATTAGCGTTGGACCTTCATCCGACATTCTCGATCAAAGATGTTGTAGATGAGATCGGGACCATGGATCGTTTTATGCTGGCGGGCTATCTCATTCATCATGCTAGCGGGGTAAAGGTCATGGCAGCACCTGAACGGCCAGAGTTTGCCGATTTGGTTACTCCAGTGGTTATCGAACGAGTATGTGATCTATTGCTGTCACATCATGATTATCTGCTGGTCGATACCGGTGTCGGGCTTCAAGATCGGACACTGCAATTTATTGAAAAAGCAGATCAGGTTTTCGTAATGACAACACTGGAGATGACTTCAATTAAAAACACCAAGCTGATGCTGGAAACGATGGACATTCTCGGCTGCAGGCAGAAGGCACAGGTGGTCATTAATCGCTCCACCATGGACAGTGTGATTAAAACAACGGATGCACAGGAGATTTTAAACGAAGAGCTGCCGATCTACATTCCTAATGACTTTCAGATTGTTTCCCAATCATTGAATATTGGAATCCCTTTCGTACTCAATCACGCGAAAACGGATATTGCCAAGTCGATTTTTAAAATGGCGGAACAGCTCATTTCCCGCAGGGAAATTTCACTGTTTAAACCAAAGCAAGCCTCGCTGCTGCATCAGTTATTTCATAAGACAAAAGGGATCACTTCGATATTCTAACCTAGATCAGTTAGGAGGTGCGACATGAGTTTGATGGATAAAATTCAGGCGAAAACGGGTGCAAATGTAATAGAAAATCCTTTAGGCACCGTATCAATAGAAGCAGAAGGTCTTGCACCCACGGCACCGAAGAAGGATCTTTTAACTACATTTAGAGCTATCCGGGGGACAGATTCTCGTCCTAAAGAGCAAACGTATCAGATGACGAAGCATCAAGAATTGAAAAACAAGCTGCACAAACAGATTTTAAGCATATTGAAGGATGACGATATAGCGGCTATTGTGCCCAAGATTGACGAGATGGCAGTTGAGCTCATCCTGGAGGACGAATCTTTCCGCGGCAAGATCGATCGGAAGAAGGTGGTAGAAGAGCTCATCAACGACCTCACCGGCTTCGGTCCGATCAATCCACTGCTGCTCGATCCGGAAATTACCGAGGTTATGGTCAACGGTCCGAATCAAGTCTATGTGGAGCGTGGAGGCAAGATTGAAATCTCCTATGTGCAATTCAGAGATGATGAGCATGTGATGAACATAATTGACAAAATTGTTGCACCGATTGGCCGAAGGGTGGACGAAAGCAGTCCGATGGTGGACGCGAGGCTGCCGGATGGCTCCCGTGTGAATGTCATCATTCCTCCACTTGCTTTGAAGGGGCCAACCATTACTATACGTAAATTTTCCAAGGATCCGTTTACTATCGACAATTTGATTGATTTTGGCACTATCACGCGTGATATGGCAATTTTCCTTGAGGCTTGTGTAAAAGCAAAGCTGAATATATTTGTGAGCGGCGGTACCGGCTCCGGAAAAACGACCACACTTAATGTGCTGTCATCCTTCATTCCAAGCGATGAACGTATCGTTACAATTGAGGATGCCGCAGAGCTTCAGCTGTGGCAGGATCATGTCGTATCGTTGGAATCGCGGCCCTCGAATATTGAAGGGAAAGGTGCCATTACGATCCGTGATCTTGTACGCAATTCGCTAAGGATGCGGCCGGAGCGTATCGTCATTGGCGAGGTGCGCGGAGGAGAGGCGCTGGATATGCTCCAAGCGATGAATACAGGACATGATGGATCTCTGGCGACGGGTCACTCCAATAGCCCGCGGGACATGATTTCCCGTTTGGAGACGATGGTGCTGATGGGCGGGATCGATTTGCCGGTGAAAGCGATCAGGGAGCAGATCGCCGGAGCCATTGATGTCATTATCCAACAGTCACGTCTCAAGGATGGTTCGCGTAGAATTACAAACATTACTGAGGTACAGGGGATGGAGGGCGATGTCATCGTCCTGCAGGATATTTTTTCATTCCGGCAAATCGGTGTAGATGAGCAGGGTAAAATCATGGGTAAACTGATCCCAACGGGAATCCGCCCTAAATTTTACGAGCGATTGGAAACATCCGGCATCCATATCCCGGCATCTGTTTTCATCGAAGAGGAGTGAATTTATGCGTTGGATCATCATGGGAATGGTCGGGATGTCCAGCTTTATGCTGATTTTGAGCTTGCTGCAAATACTGTTTCTATCCAATAAGCGGATGGACCATCGATTGCAGCGCTATTTGGAATTGAACGATAAAATACAGCTGAGCCGCAAGAAGTTTAACCTGCTCGTTCAACTGCAGTTATACAAACAGACGGTTCGCGATAAAGTGCTTTCCCGAAAAAAGAAAAACCTCCTGGAATCCTGGCTCAGCCGTTCCGGGGTTTCCTTAAAGCCTGAAGAATATATTCTGTTCCAATGGATCAGCACCTTCCTCTGCGCAGGGTTCCTTTATTTATTGACGGGCAACATTCTGTTTTTGCTTGCAGGTGCGATAGCGGGGTATATGCTGCCCCGATGGTGGATTGCGAGAAAGCAGCGGAAGCGCGTAGTGGATTTCAACGACGGATTGCTGGATATGCTCACGACCATCATTGGTTCTCTGCGAGCCGGCTTCAGTTTTATGCAAGCGCTGAGGACTGTCGTGGATGAGTCGGAAGGACCGATCCGGGAGGAATCGGAGCTCGTACTGAAAGAAATGCAGTATGGCACCAGCATGGAGGATGCATTGAACGAATGGAAGGAACGGATGCCCAGCGAGGATCTTGACCTGATGATCCAGGCGATTTTGATTCAACGGCAAATCGGTGGGAATCTCGCTGTAGTGCTGGAGACGATCATCCAAACCATTCGTGATCGCATCCGAATAGAGCGGCAGGTAACTACGCTTACCGCTCAAGGGCGGTTGTCAGGAATGATTGTTGGATTGCTGCCCTTTGTGCTGGGCTTGATCCTCTATTTCATTGCACCAAACTACATAGGCTCATTATTTCATCATCCGATTGGTCTTATGATGGTGGGAGCAGGTTTGATTTCAGGTGCCATCGGTTTTGTCTTCGTCCGAAAATTGACTACAATCGAGGTGTAAACGTATGCTTTATCTTTCCTTTTTCTTTACGGTGGCGCTGGCAGTTTACACGGTATTTATACATCGTGAGGAGAAGAGCAAGCGACACAAACACCGGCTGTCTCAAGTGAAAGGGGAATTGGACGGACTCAGCATGGAAGCTCAAGATGAGGCTGCTGTGAAAAGTGAATCTGCTCTTGGCAACTTGCTTAAAAATCTGTTCCGACCCCTTCGCCGCAGCTTTACCCGCAGGCTCCAGGGCTGGGAGGAAACCCGCATCGAGCATAAGCTGCAGCAGGCCGGACGGCCGTTCAACATGTCGCCGATTGATTATCGAATCCTGCAGCTGTCTTTGCTGATCCTGCTTCCCGTTCTATTTGGCGGTTACAGCTTCATTTTGGGAGTGGGAATAGGCTTCAAGATTCTTTTTATACTTGCAGGCTTCATTGCCGCTTTACTTCTGCCGGGCTATTACCTGAAATTAAAAACAAGGCAGCGAAGTAGATTCGCACTTAGGGAGCTGCCGGATGTATTGGATTTACTAACCGTAAGCTTGGAGGCGGGACTGGGCTTTGATTCGGCGATCAGCAAGATGGTCGCGAAGAAGGAGGGTGTCCTGGCGGGGGAATTTCGGCGATGCTTGGAGGAAATTCGCCTCGGCAAGACAAGGAGGGAAGCGTTGACCGGAGTCAAGGAACGGCTCGTTCTCGACGAAATGAAGGTGCTGATCAGCAGCATTTTGCAGGCGGAAAAGCTTGGGATCGGACTTGTGCAGGTGCTGCGCGTTCAGTCGCATGAGGTTCGCGAGAAGAGGAAGCAGCGGGCTGAGGAAGAAGCGATGAAGGCGCCGGTTAAAATGCTCTTTCCCTTGGTGCTGTTTATATTCCCCAGCATTTTCATTGTTCTCCTAGGTCCAGCTGCTATCCAGTTTATACAGGTATTTAGTAATAATAAACCATGATAAATCGAATTCATTAAGCAGAAGCACCTCAATTGTTTGGGGTGCTTTTTCTATGTTTTTTTCATGCACTCTGTATCCTCGTTATGGATTGTGGTAAAATGACAGGAATGAGTTTTTGCAAGGCCATGTCTAGATGAGGTGAGAGAATGATAGAGAACGGTGCTTCGTTACAAAAGCAAACCGCCAATAACCTGCTGAGAAGAGACGTACGATTTTTAGGCCAGATTTTAGGAGAAGTTTTGGTTCATCAGGGTGGTCAAGATCTGCTGGATGTTGTTGAAAAGATCAGGGAAATGAGCAAATCTCTAAGAGCGCATTATGTTCCTGAGATCTATGAGGAATTCAAGCATACGATTCGTTCCCTGGATCCGGAAATTCGACACCAGGTTATACGTGCATTCGCGATTTATTTTCAATTGGTGAATATTGCCGAGCAAAATCATCGAATTCGCCGTAAGCGGGATTACGAGCGCACCTCAGGAGAATCCATTCAACCGGGCTCTATTGAAAGTGTGGTTCAGGAGCTCAAGCATCAAAACCTGCCGAAAGATGAAGTGCAGGAAATTTTGCAGACTATTTCCTTGGAGCTGGTGATGACGGCTCACCCTACAGAAGCTATGCGCAGAGCTGTGCTCGATATCAATTTGCGCATTTCGAGCGATGTAATGCAGCTTGATGATCCTTCCTTGACTTACCGCGAAAGAGAGCAGCTTCATGAGAAGCTTTTGGGAGAAGTGCTTAATTTGTGGCAGACGGATGAGCTTCGTGACCGTAAGCCGACAGTCATTGATGAGGTGCGAAATGGCCTCTACTTTTTTGATGAGACGTTGTTTAACGTTCTCCCGGATGTGTATCTCGAACTTGAGCGCTGCTTATCCAAGTATTATCCGCAAGAAGAGTGGCATGTTCCATCCTTCCTGAAGTTTGGCTCGTGGATTGGCGGAGACCGTGATGGGAACCCATCCGTTACGTCCAAAGTAACTTGGGAAACACTGGGATTGCATCGTCAGTTGGCCCTGCAGAAATATGAAGAGCAGCTGAAGGAAACCGTGAAGCAAATGAGCTTCAGCAAAAATATTGTCAACGTCAGCGATGAACTGCTCGAGTCGATCCAAAAGGATCGGGATGCTCTAGGCAATACCCAGGACGTTTGGCGTAATGAAAAGGAACCTTATCGGATTAAGGTTACTTATATGATAGAAAAAATTCATAACACCGGAAATCCGGCGATTTCGGACTCGCAAAAGTACAACAATCCGGATGAATTCATTCAGGATCTGCGGATTATGGATAAGAGCTTGCGCGGTCACTACGCGAATTATGTAGCGGACGAGTACATCAAAAAGCTGATCCGCCAGGCCGAGCTGTTTGGCTTTCACCTGGCGGCTTTGGATATCAGGCAGCACAGCAAAGAACATGAAATGGCCATGACGGAGATTTTGGCGAAAATGGGCATTGCTTCAGACTATAATAAGCTCTCTGAAGATGACAAAGTAGCCTTGCTCAGTTCCCTTCTGGATGAGCCTAGACCGATTACATCTCCTTACCTGCAATATTCGGAGAACACGCAGGAGTGCCTGGACGTTTATAAAACCGTGCAGCGAGCTCAAGTGGAGTTTGGACGGAATTGTATATCAAGCTACTTAATCAGTATGACGGCAGGAGCGAGTGACCTGCTTGAGGTATTGGTATTTGCCAAAGAAGCCGGGCTTTACCGCAAGGAAGCTGATGGCACTGTAACCAGTACGATACAATCCGTACCTCTGTTTGAGACCATTGACGACTTGCATGCAGCGCCTGAGATTATGACAACCTTGCTCGACATTCCGGCCTACAGGGCAACTCTGGACCCTGCCGCGCCGCTGCATGAGATCATGCTGGGCTATTCCGACAGCAACAAGGATGGCGGCGTGATCACGGCGAACTGGGAGCTTCGGATGGCGCTGCAGAACATCACAAAGGCCGCCCAGAAATTCGGCGTGAAGCTGAAGTTCTTCCACGGACGCGGAGGCGCGCTGGGACGCGGGGGCATGCCGCTAAACCGCAGTATTCTGGCGCAGCCTGCAGAAACGATTGGCGGCGGCATCAAGATCACCGAGCAAGGTGAGGTGCTTTCTTCGCGCTATTCGCTGCAGGGTATTGCGTATCGCAGCCTGGAGCAGGCAACTTTTGCGTTGGTTAAGGCGGCGACGCTTGCCCACGATCCGCAGATCGATGAATCCGATGTAAAGTGGGAATCGATCATGAAGGGGATTTCGCAGCATGCCCAGACGAAATATCAGGATCTGATCTTCCGGGACGAAGACTTCCTGACGTTCTTCAAGGAATCAACCCCGCTGCCGGAGGTTGGCGAGCTGAATATCGGCTCGCGGCCATCCAAGCGTAAAAATAGCGATCGATTTGAAGATCTAAGAGCGATTCCGTGGGTGTTTGCATGGACGCAGAGCCGTTATTTGCTGCCGGCGTGGTATGCGGCGGGCAGCGGATTGCAGAGCTTTTACCAAAACAAACCGGAAAACCTGGAAATCCTGAAGCAAATGTACGAAGAATGGTCCTTCTTCCGATCCATGATCGATAACGTGCAGATGGCACTTGCCAAATCGGATATGCTGATTGCGAAGGAATATGGAAGCTTGGTTAAGGAACCCCAACTGGCAGAGCGTATCTACACATTAATTAAGGAAGAATATGATTTATCCTCCTCGCTGATTTTACAGATAACCGGACAGAAGGAGATTCTGGATAACGTGCCTGTTATCCAGGAGTCGATTCGACTTCGCAATCCATATGTGGATCCGCTCAGCTATATGCAGGTGGAATTAATTAAGGAGCTTCGGGAACAGCGTGATCGCGATGAAGATGACGCGATTCTGCTTCGAGAAGTGCTGCTTACGATTAACGGAATAGCCGCGGGCTTGAGAAATACAGGCTGATTCATCACAGCCAAGCCAAGCTACGACAAGACCTGAGTACAAAGTCGAGTGTCTTCATCAGGGGATATCTCGGCTTTTCCTCTGCTTGCCGCGCGACCTTTGGACAGGAGCTTTACAGTATGGTTAACGCACGATGGATAGCTGTCGTATTGGTGATTATAGGAGCCTCAAGCTACGGCATTTTATCTTCTTTTATTAAAATAGCCTTTGCGTCAGGCTTCAAGGATGGTCAAATTACAGTTGCGCAGATAACGGCAGGCGCCTTGATGCTTTGGATACTTGTGGCTTTCAACAAAAAATCGTGGGTGAACCCATTTCGGGGTCCATGGATCCAACTGGCGTGCATCGGAATTTTTGGGCTGTCTTTAACAACTATTTTTTATAATAGTTCATTAACGCATTTGGATGCCTCTTTATCGATTGTTTTACTGTTTCAGTTTACTTGGATGACGATTGCCATGGATTGTATAGCCCGAAAGCGGTTACCGAGACCGAATGAAACTCTGGCTATAATTGTTATTATGATCGGGACGCTGCTTGACGTTAATATATTTGGGGCAAATTGGAGTCAGTTGAGCGGTAAAGGTATTCTGTTCGGGCTGCTATCCGGATTGACCTATAGTTTGTTTTTGTTTATGACGGGGCAGGTCAAAAGTGATCTTCCTCCGCTCATGAAATCGGCGGTCATGATCACCGCGGCGATTCCGATGATTTATCTTGTTTATCCGCCCAATATATTTCTCGATGGAAATACGTTACAATTATTGGGTTGGGGTCTGATGCTCGGATTTTTCGGACAAGTGGTTCCCACAATAGCCTTCAATGTTGGAATCCCCAGGATCGGCAGCACCCTTGCTGCTATGTTAGGATCCATAGAGCTTCCGGTAGCGATTGTTGCCGCATTTTTGCTCCTTGGAGAACCGGTACTGCTCGTTCAATGGCTGGGCATGATCCTTATTCTTGCAGGCATTTTGTTGTCCGAGAAGAGATCCAGGGCAGAGATCGCAAAAATTGTAAGGAATGAACGTTAAGAAGCTGGAGGAATTTCAGTGAATTCTGTGGAAACACGATTGGCCAAATTAGCCAGAAACGGCGACCGGGGAGCTTTTGCTGAACTGGTGGATCTGTATAAGGATAAAATATATCATCTCGCTTACCGTATGTTGAACAACAAGCATGAGGCTGAGGATGCGGTTCAAGAAACTTTTTTGAGGGTATATACGAACTTGCATAGGTATGATGAGCAGCAGAAATTTTCTACCTGGATCTTTCGAATTGGAACGAATCATTGTATCGATCGCTTGCGCAAACGAAAGCATTCCGCCTATTCACTCGATGCGGAGATGCCGGACGGCGAAGGCAATGATTATTATTCCATGCTGCCTGGAAATGAGGAAACACCGGAAAGACTGATGATCCTGTCTGAAACGCAGATTCAGATCCGCAAGGCCATAGATGCGCTGCCTGAGAAATATAAATCCGTGGTCATCTTGCGGTATTTGCAGGATATGTCGCTGCAGGAGATCAGCGATGTCCTGGATATGCCCGTGACTACCGTAAAAACCAGGGTGCATCGGGGCAGGGAATACTTACGCAAGAAGCTGGAGCAGGATCCGAGCCTAATCGAGGATTAAAGGCTTTCATTATTTTTTGAAACATCTTGGTTATTAAAACGTATGGTATTAAACTTACTTGCACAGATCAGTGATGCTGAAGAAAGGGGTGGGTTATTTATGAAATGTAAGGAAGCCCTCCCGCTCATGCACGATTATCTGGATGGGGATTTATCGGGGCCGGAAGTGTTAAAGTTGAAAGAGCATCTTATCGGGTGTACCGATTGTCACGCCTTATTTAAACAATTGGAGAGAACGGACGCTATGGCGCGTGCGCTCCTCCCTGCAGGTGTACCAGATGATTTAACCGAGCGGATCATGAAAGGTCTGCCTCCCGTGAAGAAGCGCAATGCTTGGACACAGTGGATTCGCAGGCATCCGGCAGCCTCTGTGGCGGTCGTGTTCGC
The DNA here is from genome assembly GCF_900104695.1 of Paenibacillus sp. GP183. Lineage (NCBI taxonomy): Bacteria > Bacillati > Bacillota > Bacilli > Caryophanales > Paenibacillaceae > Paenibacillus > Paenibacillus sp. GP183. Next base: position 3,156,110 of record NZ_FNSW01000001.1, on the reverse strand, counting down.
AGCCGTTATGTTTGCAAGCTTTATGTCGATGTGGAATCAGGGCGGAGAGCTGATGGTGAAAGGAACCGATCTCCAGGATGTAATTATCCAAGGAGATACAGTGATTGTCCCCGAGGGGCATACCGTAAATGGAAATCTGATTGTGCAGAGCGGAAAACTGCAGGTGCAGGGGGATGTAAAAGGCAACCTGGTCGTCATCGACGGGTCCTTGAACCTGGCATCTACGGCACATATATCAGGTCAGATCACACATGTGGACGCAGCGTTTGGCTGGATTTGGTACAAACTTGGTGAATTGGTGCACCAATTCACCTCGTCTTCCAAGTAAACCTCCCTTTCCAAGGAAATGGAGGTTTTTTTTGCATGGATGTTGGCGAATAGAACAATTCTACGGATTATGGTATGATCTATGTATAGAGAAATAGTAAGAAAAGGCGGCCGAATCGCTGGGGGATAAGAGAATGGATTACTTCGCGGGCTTCTCGATAAAAGATGGTGTTGACATTGTAATCGTGAGCTATGTCATTTATAAACTCATTTTGCTTGTTCGCGGAACAAGAGCCATACAGTTGATGAAAGGGATCCTCGTGGTGGTTGTCACGTGGGTCATCAGTATCTGGTTTAAGCTCAGCACCTTGCAGTGGATGATGAATCAGGCGTTTACATTCGGGGTTCTTGCGATCATCATCATCTTTCAACCGGAGCTTCGCCGCGCTTTGGAGCAGCTCGGAAGAGGCAAACTGTTCAGTCGATCTTCAACGGAGGGCGACGAGGAAATCAACAAGCGGATCGGTGATGTTATTCACGCGGTCAATTATTTGTCGAAACGTAAGATCGGAGCGCTGATCGTGTTTGAAAAGGAGACGGGGCTCACGGATTATGTGGAGTCCGGCACCGCCATTGAAAGCAAGATCAGTGCTGAGCTGTTGATTAATATATTTATTCCCAACACGCCCCTGCATGACGGAGCGGTGATCATACGCCAGAATCTGCTCATGGCCGCCGGATGTTATTTGCCGCTGTCGGAAAACCCTTTTATCAGCAAAGAGCTTGGCACTCGGCATAGAGCTGCAATTGGAATGAGCGAGGTTTCCGATGCCATGTGCATCATTGTATCCGAGGAGACAGGCCAGGTTTCTTTGACGATGAACGGCCATATTTTACGAGACATGAGGGAAGAATCCTTGGTGTTTAAGCTGTTTGAAGAGCTCAAGCCCAAAACGAAAACGAATGAAAAGAACCCTTTCTTGAAATGGAGGGGTCGTTCGAATGGATAAATGGCTGCGCAATACGAATGTGGTGCGTGTCATCGCGCTGGTGATTGGGATTTTACTTTGGGTTGTCGTCCATATGGACCAGAAAACCGGAACCGGAACCACCACCTCGATCAGCAATCGGGAAGAAACGATAAATAATGTGACCATAACGAAAAAATATGATGAATCTCTTTACTATGTTTCCTCTGTCTCGCCATCGAATGTGCAGGTGATTGTAAGAGGCAAGGACTCTGAAGTCAAGAAGTTAACGACCAGCAACAATTACAGGGTTGAGCTCGATCTGACTAAAGTGGGCAAAGGCGAGCATGATCTGGCCTTGACTCCGGTTGGTTTTCCGACTACCTTGGAGGTCGTGATCGTTCCCCGGACCGTTCACGTCGTGATCGAAGAGCAGCAAAAGAAAGAAGTCCCTGTAGTCATTAATGTAAAGGGGACTCCGGCAGCCGGACTCAAGGCCGGACAGCCTATTGTTAAGCCGAACAAAGTGTACATCACAGCGCCTACCAGCCGTTTATCGGAAATAGAAACTGTACGCGGCGAGGTGTCTGTGGATAAAGCAGATGCTGCGGTTACCAAGCAAGTGAAGCTGCTCGCTTATGACAAGAATGGCAAAGAAATAGCGGTGAGCATGAATCCGCAGGTGGTTGATGTGGAGGTGCCGATAACCAGCCCTTTTCAAACCATTCCTCTACAGCTGAAAATCACAGGTGACCCGCTTAAGGGATTTGCTATTGCGTCTATTGTACAGACTCCTGATAAAGTAACCGTATACGGCAAACAGGATGTAGTAGATAAAATGGAATTTTATCAAGGACCAGCATTGAACCTTCAGAACGTGAGCGCGTCTAAAGAGTATATCCTGGATATTCCGCTGCTGGCTAATAAAATCACTCAGGTGGATCCGGCGAAGGTGTCCATTCAGGTTGAAATTGTCCCATCGGTGACCAAAGCGCTGGAAAATATACCGATTACAATTATTGGGCAAAATGATGGATTCAACACCAAGGTGATTACGCCGGATACCGGCAAATTGAATATAACGGTTGAAGGTGCACCCAAAATCATTGATGTGATTAAGGCATCGGATGTACAGGCAATCGTTGATGTAAGCAATTTGCCGCCTGGACAGCATCCCGTTTTAGTTTCATTTAATCTTCCTTCCTTTGTGAAAAAAGGAGCGCTGCAGGACATTCTGGCTACCGTAGAAATCAGCAGTAAAACACCAGCGAGTGCAGGGCCTTCTGCCAGCCCTAGTCCTAGCCCTACTAAGGCACCATAGAAGACACCATACGGGAGATCGCTATCAGCGGAACCAAAAATGTATAAGAAAATGAGGGGAATCATTCTATAATGGGTAAATATTTTGGAACAGATGGAGTCAGAGGAGTTGCCAACAGCGAGCTTACAGCTGAACTAGCCTATAAGATTGGCCGCTGCGGCGGATTTGTTTTAACCCGGCAAGCAGAGCATCCGAAAGTTGTGATCGGCCGAGATACTCGAATCTCAGGTCCGATGCTGGAGGCCGCACTTGTGGCCGGATTGTTGTCGATCGGGGCGCATGTGATCAGGCTGGGTGTAGTCAGTACACCGGCGGTCGCTTACTTAACCCGGAGGCTCGGGGCGGATGCGGGCGTGATGATTTCCGCTTCACACAATCCGATCGAGGATAACGGGATCAAGTTCTTTGGCGGCGACGGCTTTAAGCTTCTGGATGAAACGGAGCTGGAGATAGAGCGTTTGATGGATGCCGCGATGGATGAATTGCCAAGACCGATTGCCGGCCAAATCGGCACGGTTTCCGATGACACCGAGGCGAAGGAGCTGTACATCGATTTCTTGAAATCGACGTTATCCGGCACCTTTGGCGGGTACAAGGTGGTTCTGGATTGTGCTCATGGCGCTGCGTATGAGCTGGCTCCTGCCGTGTTCCGCGAGATGGGCGCGGATGTGATCACGATGGGTGCGGAGCCGGATGGCTGCAACATCAATGAGGGCTGCGGTTCGACGCATCCGGAGCGGCTTCGCGAAGCGGTTGTGAAGCATGGGGCGAACCTGGGTCTTGCTTTTGACGGAGACGCGGATCGCTTGATCGCGGTCGATGAGCTTGGCGAGGAAGTCGACGGCGACTTCATCCTCAGCATTTGCGGCGATGCGCTCAATCGCCAGGGCAAGCTGAAGCACAGCACCATCGTGACTACGGTGATGTCGAACATCGGCTTTTTCAAGGGGATTGAAAAAGCCGGTCTCAAGGCGACCCAAACGGCGGTCGGCGACCGTTATGTGATGGAGGAAATGCGCAAGGGCGGGTATAACCTTGGCGGCGAGCAGTCCGGGCATGTGATCTTTCTGGATTACAACACCACGGGTGACGGTATTCTTACAGGGCTGCAGCTCACAGGCACCTTGGTCCATTCGGGCAAGAGCTTAAGCGAAATGAAGCAGATCATGCGGAAGTATCCGCAGGTATTGGTCAATGTTCGCGTGACGGATAAGAGCAAGCTGCGCGGCAATCAGCCGATTGAGCAAGCGATTCGCAAGGTTGCGGATGAGCTGGGCGATAACGGTCGCGTGCTTGTGCGTCCCTCCGGTACGGAGTCGCTGATTCGCGTTATGGCGGAAGGACCGGATAAAGCGCAGGTTGAAGCTTACGTGAATGGGATTGTCCAGGTGATTGAACAACAGCTGGTTTAAATTTGAATCTCCCGCAGAGGCTTGGTACTGAAGCGGGGGATTTTTGTGTTTTTGGCATTTTGCCCCTTTATTGCCGTAAAAGTTGCATCTCAGCTGGAAAATGAATATGATTAATATATCTTTTTACTTTGGAAGGACAGGAGGATAGTGGTTTTTAAGGTAATTCATAGCGCCAGAACTCGCGGGAACGATTTGGATCATTTGGATCGGAGGCAACGAGTTGACGAGGTGAAGGTGTTCGAAACATTCGGCGGGGACCTTCCGGCATCGATGTATGCCGTTAAGCGGGAAAGCAAACATGTCTGGGCGACTGGACAAACAAGATTCCAGCAACATTGAAAGACCTAAAAAGATTGACCTTACGTGTACGAACCTATAAATGAAGAGAATTTGACGGAGCAAGATCTTTGACAAATAGTCATATGACGTGGAGTCATAGGGCTTATTACACTATGGGAGGCAGGTTATTTAGTATGTGCGGAATAGTTGGCTATATTGGGAATCGGAATTCCCAGGAAATTTTAATTGAAGGACTTAAAAAGCTGGAGTATCGCGGTTATGATTCAGCAGGTGTAGCTGTGTTCACGGAAAACGGGCTGCAAGTCAAGAAAGCCAAAGGACGCCTCGCGGTACTGGAATCCCAATTGGTACTGACCCCTTTAAATGGAACGGCAGGAATTGGACATACTCGCTGGGCGACACATGGTAAGCCTTCCGATGTTAATTCTCATCCACATACGGATAACTCGATGAAGTTTTCAGTCGTGCATAATGGAATTATTGAAAATTATATGTCTTTAAAGGAAGAACTAACCGCCAAAGGTCACAATTTCGTTTCTGAAACGGATACAGAAGTCATATCCCATTTGATCGCCGATATTTATGATGGAGATATCGTGGCTGCTGTGCAAAAAGCGGTTACTCGCATGACCGGCGCTTACGCATTAGGTGTTTTAACGGAATATGAGCCGGACAAACTTGTCGCTGTAAGGCTTGCAAGTCCGCTCATTATTGGAGTGGGTGAAGGCGAGAACTTTATCGGATCCGATATTCCGGCAATTCTCGAGCATACACGCAACGTGTTCATACTTAACGACAACGAAATGGCTGTATTGACCCGCGATGGTGTCGATTTAATGACATTGGAGGGGAATTTTATTGCCCGGGAAATGTTTCGTGTCGATTGGGATATCGTTACTGCAGAAAAAGCCGGGTTTGATCATTTTATGCTGAAAGAAATTCATGAGCAGCCCAAGGCTTATCGGGATACCATGAGCAGCCGTATTTCTCCTGAGGGAGATCGGATTACGTTGAATGAACTTAGCATGACTCCCGAGTATATTAAGGACATCAATCGTGTTCATATTGTAGCTTGCGGAACTGCTTATCATGCAGGCTTGGTCGGTAAATCTGTGATCGAGAAGCTGGCGCGGATTCCTGTAGAAATCGACGTGGCATCTGAGTATCGCTACCGTTCGCCGATTATCACCAAAGATACTCTTGTGATCGTGGTGAGCCAATCAGGGGAGACCGCGGATACCTTGGCTGCTCTACGTGAAGCACGCCGCTGTGGTGCGCGGGTGTTAGCCATCACGAATGTGGTAGGCAGCTCCGTTGCACGTGAAGCCGATGACGTTATTACCACATGGGCAGGACCGGAGATTGCGGTCGCTTCCACAAAGGCTTATACATCACAGCTTATTGCCTTCTATTTGCTGGGTCTGCACTTGGCGCAAACCTTGGGCAGCCAGACTCCAGAGTTTATTGCTGAAGTCATTACTGCCATGAGACATCTTCCCGAACAGGTGGAAACCATACTGGGGCAAGCAGAAACCATCAAAGCTTTTGCTGAAGAAATAGCCGTGCATAACGACTTGTTCTTTATCGGTCGCGGCTTGGACTATGCGGTCGCCCAGGAAGGTTCCTTGAAGCTGAAGGAGATCTCCTACATCCACTCGGAAGCTTATGCCTCCGGTGAGCTGAAGCATGGAACACTGGCGTTGATCGAAGAAGGCGTGCCGGTGATCGCGCTCGCCACACAGCGTGACTTGCTGGAGAAAACGGTCAGTAATATCAAGGAAGTTAAAGCACGCGGAGCCCATGTGATGGGCATTGGTGTTGAAGGTGAAGAGGAATTGAAAAAGGCCGTTGACACGATGTTCCAGATTCCTAAGACTCTGGATGTATTGTCACCAGCGCTTTCCGTGATTCCGTTGCAGTTGCTTGCTTACTACGCTTCGCTGGCAAGAGGCAATGATGTGGATAAACCGCGTAACCTCGCTAAGAGTGTTACGGTTGAGTAATGACCTCTGAATGTAAGTCCACCACCAATTGAATTGTCCTCAGACAATAAATAAGGGACATGGCTCGTCGGAATATCCGACGGGCTTTTTTATGTTTGAAAAAAAATAAAATGTTAGATTGAAAAATAGAGTTGTAGAGTGGATGAGCATCAGAAAAAATAATTGTTGAAATTAGATACCACCAAAACATTGATTGATAAGCGAAAATACTTTGCTTTTTCCGAAAGCATATTAGTATTTTCAACAAAATGGAATGTCGTCTACAGCCCGCAGCGAGTCGTAACGGAGCTTTCGTAAAATAGTGAAAGAATTCGGGGATCTCTCTTCTACAAGCGCTTCGTCAGTACTTATATACTAAACGATATAAGTACTTTCAGAACGCGAGGTGGGTTCATGTGACAACTCCGACGAGTCATTCAATGCAAGCTTCCATCCCGGCCCAGCCGCCGGAAGCTGCCGCACATCCACAGCCACAGACGCAGCCGAGCCGCCAATCCGGCCGCGGCCCGAAGCGGCAAACCGCGCTGCACCTGGCACTGTCACGCTACAACGCGCCGTTCGCGGGCTTCCTGTTTATATCCCCTTGGCTGCTTGGCTTCCTGCTGCTGCAGCTGTGGCCGATCCTGCAATCGCTCTATTTATCGTTCACCGAGTATAATCTGCTTGATCCGGCCCGCTGGATAGGCTGGAAAAACTTCCGTCAAATCGCTCATGACAGGCTGTTTTTCAACTCGCTGAAGGTGACGTTCACTTACGTCCTCACCTCGGTGCCGCTCAAGCTGGCGGCGGCGCTGCTCGTGGCGTTGCTGCTGAACCGGGCGATCCGCGGCATCGCGGTTTACCGAACGCTCATCTATCTCCCGTCGCTGATCGGAGGGAGCCTCGCGGTTGCCGTATTATGGCGCAACATTTTCGGTCTGGACGGCTTCATCAACCAAATCGTGCCTCTGTTCGGCATAGCGCCAAAGAACTGGATAGGCACGCCTACAACGGCGCTCGCTACACTCGTTATTTTAACAGCGTGGCAGTTCGGCTCGGCGATGATCATTTTCCTAGCGGGCCTCAAGCAGATTCCGTCCGAGCTGTACGAGGCGTCCGCAGTGGACGGCGCGCCAAAAGTAAGACAGTTCTTCTCGATCACGCTCCCGATGCTGTCGCCCGTTATTTTGTTCAACCTCGTCATGGGTATCATTAACTCATTTCAGATGTTCACCTCCGCCTTCATCATCACGAACGGCGGGCCTGTCAACTCGACGGAAGTATATTCGCTGTTTCTGTACAAAAAAGCGTTCGGCACGTTCGAGATGGGGTATGCGTCTGCGCTCGCCTGGATTTTGCTCGTCCTTGTAGCGCTCGCCACGTCGATCAACTTCCTTGTCTCTAAGTACTGGGTATTCTACGAATCGGAAGGGGGAGCCGCGAAATGACCAGACACCGTTTCGGCGCTTCGCCCGTCGTCACTCACGCCGTACTGATCGCGTTCAGCCTGCTTATGATTTATCCGGTGCTGTGGTGGATATTCGCCACGTTCAAGTCGACGCCCGAGCTGGTGCTGCCGACGCTATGGCCGAAGGAGTGGCTGTGGCGCAACTATCCCGACGGTTGGAACGCGCTGCCGAAGTATACGTTCACGTACTTCTACCTGAACAGCTTCAAGCTGAACATCGCCACGACTGTGCTTCACGTCGTCTCTGCCAGTCTCGTCGCCTTCGGCTTCGCCCGGCTGACGTTCCCGTTCAAGAACGCACTATTCTCGCTGATGCTGTTGACAATCATGCTGCCGTCGCAGGTTACGCTTATTCCGCAGTACGCAATGTTCCACTCTCTCAATTGGATTAACACGTATTTGCCGTTCATCGTGCCGGCGGCAATGGGCGGAGCTTTCTTCATTTTCCTGCTCGTCCAGTTCATTCGTGGCATCCCGCGCGAGCTCGACGAATCGGCGAAAATGGACGGCTGCTCGTGGTTCGGCATCTATTGGCGCATCGTGCTGCCGCTGACGAGGCCGGCGCTCGTCACTGTGACGATATTCTCATTCATCTGGGGCTGGGACGACTATTTCGGACCGCTGATTTATCTCAATTCCGTGGACAAATATACGGTGCCGCTCGCGCTGCGCATGTTTGTTGACACGCAGTCGGCGGTTGCGTGGGGGCAGCTTCTCGCAATGTCGCTTGTGTCGGTGCTGCCGCCGGTGGCGATTTTCTTCTTCGCCCAAAGGCATTTTGTGGAAGGTATTGCGACTACGGGCTTGAAGGGCTAAACTAGAGGAAAAGGCTGAGGCTTGCACTCGGTCTTTTTGCACTCCTATGACACTCTACGGGCAGGCGATGCGAAATATGAACCGATGGTTCAACCCGTTTCACCGGTTTCGAATCGATTATGTGCTGTTCCTTGTGTTCGCCGGTTTCTTGACGGTGCTTATCACTCTTATTATGTGGATCAGCTACACATTGTCTGCGCGGACGCAAACGAGCAACACGTTCCTTTACCAGCAAGGGATGCTGAACCGGATGAGCAAGGAGCTGAACGTCCAGCTGAAATCCGTCGAGCAGACGTCGCAGGCGCTTTCGATGAACACGCCTTTTCTCAATTACTTGGCGCTGACCGGGGATTACTACACGCGCAATTGGACGCGGCTCGAAGTGAGCCAAACCTATTTGGCGCCGGTCGTCAACAGCTCGACGCTGCTGCAGTCTATTCAATTATATATGAACGAACCGACGTTTACCGATATCAATTCGGATCTGCAGTTTCTGCCCCAGAACATGATGGACAAGGAACCGTGGTATTCTGCTGCCATGAAGAGCGATACGCTCTGGGCCGGCGAGCATAACGTCGGTTCGGCGCAAGGGACGGTGCCGGTTGTCAGCTTTGTTAGGCAACTGTCTAGAGACAGCGGCGCGCAGCTCGGAACGCTGGTGTTGAACGTGAAGCTGAAAGCGCTGCAGGCTACACTGAACGAAGACCGGCAGGGCGCGAGCAGGATGCTGCTCGATTCCGGCGGACGGCTGCTGTTCCGCACCGAAAGCGCCTCGTCTATGGCGGCGGTCGCCGGCCTGCTGGACCAAATCAAGGCCGACTCCGGCTACCGCAGGGTACATCTGAATGGCACGGAAGCTTCCGCCGATACCGATATGCTGATGGTGTGGACGCGTGATTTTCGCGAGGGCTGGTTGCTCGTGGAGCTGACACCATACCGCGACATTATGCGCAGCAGTGTTAAGCTCGCAGGCACGCTGGCCGCCGTCGGCGGGGCGGCGCTTGTTGTTGCCTCGTTCGTCACGCTCTACTTGTCGCGGCTGTTCACGGCGCCAGTGCGGGAGCTGCTCGCGTTGATGAACGCTTACTCGCACAACCGCAAGATGCGAGAATTCCCGTCGCGCTACCACAACGAATTTGGCAGCCTGTTCGCCGGTTACCGGCGGCTGATCGAACGGGTCGAGGAGCTTTATGCGTCGCTGGAGCGCCAGTACAAGGTGCAGCAGGAAGCGGAAATCCGCGCGCTGCAAGCGATGATTAACCCGCATTTCCTGTACAATACGCTCGACCAGCTGAACTGGATGGCAATCGAAGCCGGGCAGGAGCAGATCAGCCAAGTGCTGGAGCTGATGGGCCGCATGTTCCGCATCGGTCTCTCTAACGGCGACAGCTTCATTACGCTGCAAGACGAGCTGCTTCATACCGAATGCTATCTCCGAATCCAACAGCTGAAATGGGGCTACGGGCTGCGCTATTCGATCGAAGGCGGCGAGCCGTTCGCGGACTGCTATGTCCCGAAGCTGACGATCCAACCGTTCGTCGAAAACGCGATCCTCCACGGCCTTCACGGCCGCAGAACCGGCCACATTACGGTCAAGGTCGACCGGGCAGACGGCGGCCTGCGCATCCGGATTACGGACGACGGCAAGGGACTTCCGCCGGACTGGAAAGTCCGTAAACGGCGTAAAACGGGAGGCTACGGCATCCGCAACGTAATGGAACGGATCGAGGCGATCTACGGCGAATCATACGGCATTAATTTGACAGCGCTTCCAAGTGGAAAGGGTACTGAGGCGGATATCCGAATCCCGCTCGTGACCGAGATGCCGGGAGGGGGAGGAAAGGAGTGATTCCGATGTGGACAATCGCAGTCGTCGATGATGAACGGCAGGTGCTTAAGGGGATGCGCAAGATTATCCCGTGGCAGGAACTGAACGCGAAGCCGGCTGGGGAAGCGGCGGACGGCGAGGAGGGGTTTAAGCTGATCCTCGAACAGCAGCCCGACATCGTGATTACGGATATTTACATGCCGGTCAAGAACGGCCTCGACATGATCGAAGAGCTGCGTAGGGAACAATACGACGGCAAAATCATCATTCTGAGCGGCTACGCCGACTTCGAATATGCGCGCCAGGCGATGCGGCTGAACGTTGATGACTACCTCAGCAAGCCCGTGACCGTGCAGACGTTGAAGGATGTGCTCGGCAAAGCGATCGGCGCGCTGAAGCAGGAGCGGGAGAAGGTGCTGCAGGCAGACGAGAGGCAGCGCAAGCTGAGGCTTTACGAGCCTATCGCCCAGCAGGAACGGTTGAAGGCGCTTGTCACCGGGTCGGCCGGTTTCGGCGGTGCGAGCTGGCCGGACGATGCTGCGGATATAGCAAAACGGCAATACCGCGTAGCGGCCGTCGAGATTGTGCGCAGCGAACGGTTCGACGGGATGAAGCCTGCAGATTGGCATTTGTTCCGGTTCGCCGTCGCCAATATCGCGTCCGAATTGGCGTCGGAGCTGCGGCTCGACGTGCAGCCCGTAGAACTGTATGGCCAGCAGATGGTCTTGCTGCTCCGCTTCCCGCAGGACGTGCCGAACGACGACAGCCGCCGTCTGGCGGTGCAGTTCGCGCGTCGGCTTATTCGCGCGGCCGAAGACTACTTGCGCATCCGAATTCAGATTGGCATCGGCGCTATGAAGGGCTTGGCCAAGGATATCGCCGAATCGACGGAAGAGGCGTTCCTGTCGCTCCATGCGAAGCTGTGCGTGCCGGACGAAGCGTTCCCGATCTTCATCTATAAACGTAATGAGGATGCAAAGGGGCGCAAGATCTCCGAGCTGCGCCCGATCCGCCATTACCACGAAATCGCGCAGGCACTCGGCACCCTGCAGCAGGACATGGCCGCCGAGGCGGTGGAGCGGCTGACAGCGCTGCTGCTCGATTGGCCGGAGCTGACGGCCGCCGAGCTGCAGCGGGTAGCCCGGGAAGTGTGGACGATCTGCAAATATACGCTGCACGGCACCGGCCACGGACTGGAGGAGGCATTCCCGGCCGAGGGCATCGAGCGGGAGCTGACGGGTCTCGTGCTGCCGCTGCAGTTCCGCGAGTGGGCGCTGGACAAAATAGCCTCCGTTTGCGCCCGATTCAGCCGCAGCGATAATCTGAAGCATAAGACTGCCGTTGATTTCATGGTGCGATACGTCCACGAGCATTACGCCGTGGATCTGCGGCTTGCAGACCTGGCGGAGAAGGTGTACATTTCCCGCAACTATTTGAGCAATATTTTCCGCGACGCGACTGGCGAGACATTCAACGATTACGTGACGAAGGTGCGCATAGAGAAGGCAAAAAGCCTGCTTGCCGAAGGCAGACTGATGGTGTACGAGATTGCCGAGAGAGTCGGCTACAAGAACGTCCCTTACTTCACAACACTGTTCAAGAAGCATACCGGCCGCAACCCGACCGACTTCGTAAAAATTTGAAACAAATTGTGCATCCGTCTCCTTGGCGCTCCTAACCGAAACAGGTACGATGAAGTTGTCAACGATAGGAAATGAAAGGGGATTCGAAGCACATGAACAAGAAACCCATCACAATGCTGCTCGCAGGAGTTATGCTGACTGCCTCGCTGGCCGCTTGCGGCGTAAAGAAAAATGAGCAGCCTGCTTCTGTGGCGACGGCGTCGACTGTGAAGGACGCTCAGGCAAAGGCAGGCAAGACGCCGGTCAAGCTGCGCATCCTCTGGTGGGGCTCGCAGCCCCGGCATGACGCTACGATCAAAGCGCTCGATCTGTACACGAAGAAAAACCCGAACGTCACCTTCGAGCCGGAATATCAAAGCTTCGACGGCTACATCGACAAGCTGTCAACGCAGGCCGCCGCCAAAAATACGCCGGACGTCTTCCAGATGGATGCTGCCTGGTTCAATGATTGGGCCAGCTCGAACCGGATGGCGGATCTGTCTTCCGTGAACTCGAAAGACGTGGACAAGGCCTTGCTAGACACCGGGACGTACAAGGGCAAAGTGTACGCCATACCGCTCGGCAATAACGCGCTCGGCATGATCTACAATAAGGTCGTGTTCGATAAGCTCGGCGTGCAGCCGCCTAAGACATGGGACGAACTGTTCCAGCTGGCGAAAGACATCAAGCCGAAGCTGGCGAAGGATCAATATTTGATCAAAGATTTGACGGCCGATTATACGATGTATTCGTCGTACCAGCTCAGCAAGGGCAAAGGCTACCCGCGTACGCAGGACGGAAAATTCAATTACGACAAAGACACTTGGATCGACTTCATGACCAAGATGCAGGAGCTGCGCAAGGGCGGCTTCGTGGCGCAGCCGGACGTGACGACGTCGGATAAAGGGTTCGATGCGAAGCTCGATTTGCTCGGCCAGGAGAAAGTGATGATCAAGCAGTCGCATGCTGCGGAGTTTGGCGGCTTCGACTCGCTGAAGCCGGGCAGCTTCGCGCTGGCGACGCTGCCGAAGGGCGCAGAAGCGGGCGGCTGGCTGAAGGCGTCGATGTACTGGAGCGTCAATCCGGACAGCAAGGCGAAGGAAGAAGCGATGAAATTCATCGACTGGTTCATTAACGACCAGGAAGCGGCCGACATTCTCGGCACGTCGCGCGGCGTGCCGGTATCGAAGAAAATCGTCGATTACCTGCAGCCGAAATTCAACGCCAACGACAAAGCCGGCATCAACCTGATCACGCAAACCGCCCAAGGCGGCGGTAAAGCGTTCGACCCGGGTCCGGGCATGAAGGGCGGCTGGGCGAAATTCGCTACGAACAAGGAATACGACAACATCACGCAGCAGATTATGTTCGACAAGATGACGCCGCAGCAGGGCTGGGAAGAAGTCGTGAAGCTGAGCAAGGATCTGTAATAAGCCGATATTTTGAAAATGGCTCTCCGGATGCGCCGTACGCTTCCGGGAGCCATTTTGTTTTGAGCAACTTGCTATCCGTAGCCACGCATCATATTCAAAGACTGAATCCGGTTCTAGTGCAAATATTAAATTGTATGTTAACATTGAAAGAAGAACTACTCATCGGGACATTATTTTTATGACAAAGGAGCTATTCCTATGTGCGTATTATGCGGGGAATCCATTTTGCAAACTCATTGGACTGACCAGAAATCGGCTGCTAATCCTTCCAGATCAAGACAGAAGGAACGCCAATATCGCATCCGTCTGCTCAATCAAGTGTTGGCGTATTACGGATTGAAAGTGGATGATTGGAACGGCGCCAAATTTGTTGTTCGTGATAAAAAAGGGCGTTCGGAGATTGTTCATGATTTGGGAGGCTTATGGGCCAAAGCCGAAAAGCTTATTGGCCGACCTCTTAACCCGCTAGATTCCGGACTCATGGACTTTTTGAAACGAGATACCGTATGAAACGACCTATAAGCATCATTACCGGATATTTGGGGAGCGGCAAAACGACGCTGCTGTCGCAGCTGCTGAAGGATGAATCCCAACAGAAGACGGCAGTTCTGGTCAACGAGTTTGGCAATGTGGGCTTGGATCACCATTTACTTCGGCAAATCGACGAAAGGACACGTCTTATTAGTAAAGGCTGTGTTTGCTGTACGGTGCGGGAAGATCTGATTAAAGAATTAAAGGATTTACTCAATCAGGATCAAAATGGAGAGCTGCCGGGTTTGGAGCGCGTAGTGATTGAGACAAGCGGTTTGGCCGACCCCGCTCCGATTTTGTTTACGATTTTGTCAGACCCTGTTTTGCAGCACCATTATGAGGTGGAACATATTATTACCACTGTTGATGCGGTCAATGCCAGGTTGCAATTGGAGCATCATCCGGAAACGTTGAAGCAAATCGCTGTAGCGGATAAATTGATTGTGACAAAAACGGATCTGGTAACCGATGAAGCGAGAGAAGCGTTAGTACGAGAGCTTTCGCTACTCAATCCGACCGCCAAAATCATTATTTCCATACAAGGGAAGATGAGCCGCGAAGCTTTATTTTCGAAAGAATCCGCAGCAGCGCCCGTACAAAGGGTCATGGAACGTCGTGTGCATGAAGAGGAATCTGCGCATTTGCAGGATGCTGTCAAATCACTGTCACTAACGTTTGACCGCTCGATTGATTGGAACGCTTTTGGTTTATGGCTCAGCATGCTGCTTTATGCTTGCGGCGAGAATGTGATGCGGGTGAAGGGGCTGCTTGATGTCGGGGAAGCGGGGCCTGTGTTGTTGAACGGGGTTCAGCATATCATTCATCCTCCTGAGCATTTGCTCGAATGGCCGAATCAGGAGGCTGAACATCGGTCCCAAATTGTTTTCATTATGAAATCGATTGAACCCGAGCATTTGCTTCAGTCGCTCCATTCCTTCCAATTTATGATAGGAGCCAGAGCCGAATCATCCACGGTTCTTTGATAAGAAGATCATTCAATGATTTACACTCTAACCGCAATTTTGTTATAATCTTTTTACTATTTAACTAAAAAACAATCTTCTCGGGATGTGCAGCTAATTTATGAGGAATCAAGGTTCCTACGCAGAGAGCAATAATCAAGAACCATTGTCAAGCTCTCTCTCTCTTAACGTACAGTCATTCCTATCCTCCTTGGATAGCAGCGGAGAAACACGGTTGCCTCAGCGAGCTTATCTGGCCGTTCGAGATATCATCCTGCATCTGCAGCTTCCGCCCGGGCAAACGGTTTTAGAGAGAGAAATAGCAGTAATATTGGGCATGAGCAGGACGCCTGTACGTGAAGCTCTCGTCCGATTAGAGATGGAGGGCTGGATTCGTCTTATCCCCCGTCGTGGTTTTATCGTGTCCCCCATCGTGGCGGAAGACCTCCAACAAATCTATGAGATCGTAGAAGTGCTGGACGGCGTTGCTGGAAGGCTTGCCGCTGGTCGTGCCACTTCCGAGCAGCTCGATCACCTTGAGTTTCTGATCCAGGAGCAAAAAAAGGCGCTTGAGAATGATGATCTTATAGCTTGGACAGATTTAGACGATCAATTTCACAGCTACATTGTAGACTTGGCTCAGAATCCTCGTTTAAGAGGGATTATGGACAGTCAATCGGATCAACTTTATCGCGGTAGATTATATACCATTAAGTATAGGCCCAAACCAACCCGTTCCATCACGGAACATACAGCTATTCTGGCCATCATGAGAGCCGCAGACCCTGAAGCTGTACAAATGATGCTGAAGTCACATCGACATAGAGCTCATATCGAAATTTTAGAGGCTCTTCGAATAATCCCTGTAAAATGAAGACAAACGCCCTAGTTTCCAGTGGAAATAGGGCGTTTGTTGGTCAAAATGTGATAGACTTCCACTGGTGGAGGGAAGGCAAACCTTCCGAATAAATCATAGTTCTTGTCGAAATATCGAAAATCAGCGCAGTCCTTGTAGAAAGCGAGTCAAGCGCAATACTGCGCTGTCCGTCATTCCAGAAATCGTGTATACAAATTTGGCCGTGCTGCCCGAAGGCGGGGTCCCGGTGAGAACCCAATAGATGTTTCATATCATGAAGCCAGTCATTCTCAGATAAACGACTCAAAACCTCTTGCACTTGCGTGCATCTTACGGTCCTGTCGGCAATGTCTTCCGCGTTAATTCTTTGCTCATTGACTCCGGTTGGTTCAATCATCTCCGCATGGTTAGCTCTGACGGCAGAATATAAGTTCAATGCGCCTGAATTTTCAAGCAGCTCGAACTGAATTTGCCCCTCTGCATGCTCGATTACCGCCATTTGTCCGGACTCATCCATAAGAAAGTGCACGCCACCGACTGAACTGGGATTGTCAACAAAATAACGCTTAAGTTCATATGCGGCAGACTCTACATTGGAATGATTCTTCAGCGCTAGCAAATTGGCAAGTCCTCGTGTATCCTGCTGAAAATTCGTCGGCTCGTTCAATTGGGAAGGCTTGCTCCAGCCCAGATAAGAGCTCATAACAACCAGCCCTTGTTCATTCATACCCGCATTGATTCCAGGCTGCCAACCCATTTGGAACGAAAGAAGGGAAGTACCGTCATCAAGCGTCATGCGCTCATGAACCATTCTTGTCGGCTGAGTATCGACCGTCTTGGCAACGAATCGTGTTGTACCTCGATCCGGAAGGTCTCGCTTGACCATGCACATGGTACACATGGTGTTCACCTCATTTTAGAATTAAATAATTTCATTTCTGCTAGTTTTTTGATCTATTCAGAAGTAATTACAGCGCTTTGGACAAAGCGACTTCTTCTTTAATAGAGGTAAGAATTTCCCGCTTGTATTGGTTGAACTGATTGGATGTAACATCTCGCTGCTCATCGAGAGTAATGGGGATCATCTCTTTGATCTTGCCTGGCCGATGTGTCATAACAGCCACCTTGGTTCCCAGCATGACTGCTTCATCGACACTGTGGGTGATAAAAACAATCGTAATCTTATGCTTTTGCCAGATCTGAACCAGCTCTTCCTGCATATCCATTTTGGTTTGTGCGTCCAGCGCGGCAAACGGTTCATCCATCAAAATGACGGACGGGTTCAAAAGAAGCGCCCTTGCAATCCCAACACGTTGGTTCATTCCTCCGGACAACTCAGTGGGGTAATGTTTTTCGAAGCCTTGCAGTCCAACCATGTTGATATACTCCTGTGCCCGTTCCCTTCGTTGCTTGGGAGGAACTCCTTGCAGCTTTAAGTAAAACGAGATGTTCTCCCATACCTGAAGCCAGGGCATTAAAGTAGGCTGCTGAAAAACAACGCCTCGATCCGCGCCGGGGGCGGTAATGGCTTTTCCGTCCATCATAATCCCTCCGGAGGTCGGCTTCTCAAAACCGGAGATCATGTTCAATAAGGTAGACTTGCCGCAGCCGCTGGGTCCCAAAATACACAAAAATTCTTGTTGTTCAATGGAGAGTTGGACATGATCCAAAATCACCATATTGGTTCCGCGTTTTGGATCCTTAAAAACCTTTACAATATCCTTCAATTCGATAAAAGCCATATTGTTCCCCCCCTTTGATGAATTTCCAATCCTCGATTCAAGCTTAATTTTCCATTCCCTGCACAGACATATTTTTTTGGTAATGCAGAATACGATCCATCAGCTTCTTAAGTAAAAAGTCTGAAAAATAGCCAAGGAGGCCTATGCTTGCCATACTGGCAATAACCAGATCATACCTCATGAAATAGTAGGAATCCCATAACACATACCCGAGGCCACTCTTAACAGCAACCATTTCAGACGTCACACTCAACATCCATGCTGAACCAATACCTATTCTCAAGCCAGCGAAAATGTTTGGCAGCGACGCAGGAAATACGACATAACGAACCATTTGCCACTGGGTTGCCCCCATCATTGATGCGGCGCGGATCAAATTTTTATCGCTATTCTTAACGCCGTGAATCGTGTTCATCAGGATCGGAAAGAACGAACCCAAGAAAACGAGGAATATCGCAGGCTTGTTAGCTATACCGAACCACATGATGGCAAGTGGAATCCAAGACACGGGAGGAATCGGACGAAGTATCTGCAATGTCGGTTCAATCATCTTTTCCACAATCTTCCACCAACCGATAGCGATACCAATGACGATAGCTGATATGCTCGCAATAGCAAAGCCGGCAAGTACGCGTGTTCCGCTGCTAACCGCGGCTTTCACCCATTGTCCGCTGTTTGTATCCGATGTCCCTGTAGTGCCTGAAATCCAATCTATCCATACTAATATTACTTTTGAAGGGGGCGGGAGGAGAGAGGATGAGACAAATCCCATCCTTGAGAGTCCTTCCCAGGCAACCAGAAGAATTAAAGGTACGATGAATCTAAGTTGATTGTTTCTCCAATTCATGGTCACATAACCTTTCTCCGTCTGGGGGTTTAGTTGTAACCGAGCTGTTCTTTCGGTTTGCCGGTCACTTTAGATAGGAAGGTATAATCCATATTCTTATCCGCTTTATCGGTAACATCATTGGTGATGTATTTCAAATCCTTCATCATGCCGACAATGGCCAATGTTTGTTTATGGTACATTTTATAGTCCGGATATCCATTTTTAACAGCTTCAGCACCGACTTTGTCATCCAATGACGTAAGTTTTTTAATTACTTGAAGCCATGCCGATTTGTCAGTAGTAATACTATCGACTACCTTAACAATGGATGCAACCGTTTCTTCAACTTCTTTCGGGTGGTCGTTAATGACATCCTTACGCGTTATTACAAGATTGACGAGGTTTCCTGCTGCCGTATCATAAGGATAACTAAAATGCTTGCCGGAATTGTTAAGACGCATTTGAGAGGCGAACGGTTCGACGGTAGACAACATTTGCACCTCTCCTTTTTTCAAAGCTGCCTCATGATCGGCCTGATTAGGAATGTTAGTAATCTGTACGTCTTTTAGCGGATCGATGCCGTGCTGCACCAGTTCGCCTCTCAACTCAATGTCTTGGGCAGTGCCTCGGGAATTGCCGACTACGAACGGCTTGTTTTGTTTTTTATAATCGGCGATCACCGCTTTGAGCCCTTCCCAGTCATCGGCTTTCACATCGATCCCCGGGGCGAGAATAAGTTCCGATCCACCATTGACCTCACCGGAAATGGCAACGACGTCAAAGCCTTTATCAAGAGCAGTAATATAAGTCAAGTAAGTTACCTGTCCGAAGTCAATACTTTTTGATACGAGTGCAGTTAGCACATCAGTTCCGTTAGTGAATTTTACGGCTTCCAAATTAACATTTTTGGCGTTTTCCGGCGTGAGTGCCATTGGAAGAGAGTTGGCGCTGCTTGCATAACCAACTTTTAAGTTAGGACCCGACTTATTAGCAGAAGTAGCAGCTGCAGTTGCTTGATTTGACGGAGCCGCCGTTGTACCCGATGCAGCGGGTTTGCTGCTGGAACAAGCGCTTAGCATTATAGCGAAAAATAGAATAAATACAACATTCCAAACAACAATTTTCCTGGATTTCATATGTTTTCTCTCCCTTTAAAATATATTTATTTCACCCAATTATATTTTTCCAAGCATGTCATGACCCGTTTTTTTGCATCATTCAGTGCGGATATGTCTTCTTCATTCCAATGGCGGGTGCTTATATTAAAATGCACCGAAACCCAACCTATCAATTGGTTATCCTTAACAAGCGGACCTACCATTTGCGCTTTAGTCCCGTAAATTTGAATCAACTCCGGCGGCGGGGAAACTTCAGCGTTAATGCAGTCGTCTTGGATGAGGTTACAAAGGTTCTTTACAACGAATTTATACGTAGGAGTTTTGCGCTGATCCAGTGAGGTATCGACCTTTATAGACGGAATACCAGGTGCTGTAGCCTCAACAACAGCTGCATCAACATGACAGTTTTGCTCCGGAATATCCAACCTTAAGGTCGTCCGACTCGCTTGGGTAGCCTGAAGAAGTTTCTCGACAATAAGCTGAAAGTCAGTAATAATTTCGTTCATAATGTTCACCTCTTCTGGTTATACTTATTTCACCCATTCATATTTTTCCAAACATGTCGTGACCCGTTTTTTTGCATCTTCAAGTGCAGCTACGTCTTCTTCATTCCAATGGCGGGTGCTTGGATTATAATGCACCGAAACCCAACCTATCAATTGGTTATCCCAAACAATAGAACCTAACATTTGCGCTTTAACCCCGTAGACTTGAATCAATTCCGGCGGTGGTGAAACTTCAGCGTTAATGCAGTCGTCTTGAATGAGGTTACCAAGGTTCTTTTCAAGAAACATCACTGTAGGAATTCTGCGCTGATCCAGTGAGGTATCGACCTTTATCGACCGGGTACCAGGTATTGCGGCTTCAACCGCAGCTGCATCTACGTGACAGTTTTGCTCCGGAATGTCCATCCGTAAGGTCGTCCGGCTCGCTTGGGTAGCTTGAAGCAGTTCCTCGATAATAAGTTGAAGCTCAGAAATAGTTTCGCTCATCGTGTTTACCTCTTTCTGTTTAGTTTTTATTCGGATCGCGTTAGATAATGCGGAAAAACTCCCAATTCCACACACAATTCATAGGGAAATTGTACATAATGTATACATTGATGTCAACATATATTTCATCATTTGTCGATTCATGCACTAATGTCAACATTTATTTCATCAAATGTTTAATTTTTATTGATGTTGTAATCCATAAATTAGGTATTCAATAATTCTTTAATGTCACCTAGAGTGCTCAAGCTTGGTTTGCCAAATTCGAGGCACTGGTATTTTGGCAGCAATAGCCTGTGGCTTCTTGTCATCGTCTATATAGTCATCGCTTCCTTGAGCATAAAAGCCTGTATTTCCAGTACTTAACAAGATCATGTCCATGTCAGGATTAGTTCGGTCAATGTTTCGCTTCTAAGCAAATTGTGATAGTGCATGCATAAAAGAAAGCGATTTTAAATCTTAAAAACTGTTTGTTTTCTTTTAAAAACACAAACTAATGTATACGTTATAATTAAGATGTCCTAGTTGATATTCATTTTACCTTTTGATCGCTGATTTTGATTTAATCTTGCTAGATTTGATTGATATTGAATGCGCTTATGAAACTACAAAAAATATTGACAGTAACGTATACATTGTTTAATAATGGCTTTAGCATGACATAAAAGCTTACAAGATGGTAGGAGGCTGAATAATGAGTGAACATCGTAAATTCAAAATTGCCATCATACCTGGTGATGGAATTGGAACAGAAGTGATTCAAGAAGGACAGCGTGTTTTGGAGCATATTGCCGAATTGTCGGGAGGTAAGCTTTTTTTTGAATTTGACTCCTTCCCTTGGGGTTGCGAATATTACATGAAACACGGACGGATGATGGCTGCAGACGGTTTGGAGCAGCTTAAAGGATATGATGCCATTTATTTCGGTGCCGTTGGCTGGAAAGATGTTCCTGACCACATAAGTCTATGGGGATTGAGACTCGCGATCACTCAGGGATTCGATCAATGGGCAAATATCCGGCCTGTTCGTTTCTTGCCAGGAGTCGAGAGCAAGCTGAATCACCCGAATGTCCAATCGCTAGATTGGATCTTGATTCGCGAGAATTCTGAAGGCGAATATGCCGGTTTTGGCGGACGCAACTTCAATGGACGAGGCCCAGGGAAAGAAGTGGCTGTTCAATCATCGGTATTTACGGAGGAAGGCTGCGAACGGATTATCCGCTACGCTTTTGAAATTGCTCGCACTCGCAAGAGAAAGAAAGTGACCAGCGCAACGAAAAGCAACGCACAGCAATATGGTATGGTTCTTTGGGATGAAGTGTTTGCCCGCGTGAGCAAGGAGTATCCCGATGTTGAAACCGAACAATGGCTTGTCGACGCCATGGCAGCCCGGTTTGTGCTCAGACCGGAAACGTTGGAAGTCGTTGTTGGATCTAACCTGATTGCGGACATTTTATCCGATTTGGGAAGTGCATTAGCGGGAAGCTTAGGAATTGCAGCCAGTGCCAATCTCAATCCGGAGGGTCGGTTCCCAAGTATGTTTGAGCCGGTTCATGGATCTGCTCCGGATATTGCCGGACAAGGAATTGCCAATCCAATCGGAACTATTGCCAGCGGAGCCTTAATGCTGAAACATTTTGGTCTTCAGAAGGAAGCTGAGCTAGTGGAGCGCGCGATTGAGGAAACCACTCGTCAAGGAAAGTTAACACTAGACTTGGGCGGGTCCTGCAATACTCGTGAAATAACGGATGCCATCCTTGCGAATTTGGATAAATTATAACAATCCGTGGAAGATTTGCACCACAACCGCAATTTTGTTAGTATTTCTTGCTATTTAACTAAAAATCAATCATTCTCGGGATGTGCAGCTAATTCATGAGCAATCAAGATTCCTACGCAGATGACAATAATCAAGAACGAGTGTCCCGTTCGCTCTCTCTTTACGTTCAGTCATTCCTATCTGCTTTGGATAGCAGCGGAGAAACACGGTTGCCCCAGCGAGCTTATCTAGCCGTTCGACATATCATCTTGCATCTGCAGCTTCCGCCCGGGCAAACGGTTTTAGAGAGAGAAATAGCAGAAATATTGGGCATGAGCAGGACGCCTGTACATGAAGCTCTCGTCCGATTAGAGATGGAGGGCTGGATTCGTCTCATCCCCCGTCGCGGTTTTATCGTGTCACCCATCGTGGCGGAAGACCTCCAACAAATCTATGAGGTTGTAGAAGTGCTGGACGGCGTTGCTGGAAGGCTGGCCACAGGTCGTGCCAATTCCGAGCAGCTCAATCACCTGGAGTTCCTGATTCGGGAGCAAAAAAAGGCGCTAGAGAATGATGATCTTATAGCATGGACAGATTTGGACGATCAATTTCATAGCTACATAGTAGACTTGGCTGAAAATCCTCGTCTAAGAGGGATTATGGATAATCAATCGGATCAACTTTATCGTGCTAGATTATTTACCATTAAGTATAGGCCTAAACCAACCCGTTCTATCACGGAACATACAGCTATTCTAGCCATTATGAGAGCCGCAGACCCTGAAGCTGTACAAACAATGCTGAAGTCTCATAGACACAGAGCCCATATCGAAATTTTAGAGGCACTTCGAACAATCCCTGCAAAATAAAACACAAAACAAGACTGTAGAGATTTCTAATAGAAATCAACTACAGCCTTGTTTTTTTATTTGTTGCCTTCTTATTGGCGAATAAACCTACCTTTAAACGCAGTCACTCATCTTCGAAAGACCTCAATAGAGGTTTATCTCAGTTGATCAGAAAGTATAAGTTTTTCCAAACTTATCTTGCTTCGCATCAACCTTGACAAACGCGCTCGTCATTATGGACGGCGCAGCCGTTTATCCATGTACCTTCGCAACTAATTTGTCCAAATTCGCGAGAATGGCATCCGTTATTTCACGAGTATTGCAAGTCCCGCCTAGATCAATCGTTAAATTTCCTTGACGAGTGGTTTCCTCAATCGCGCGCTCCACTAGCTCAGCTTCCTTCAGAAGACCAAAATGTTTCAGCATTAAGGCTCCGCTGGCAATAGTTCCGATTGGATTGGCAATTCCTTGTCCGGCAATATCCGGAGCAGATCCATGAACCGGCTCAAACATACTTGGGAAACGACCCTCCGGATTGAGATTGGCACTGGCTGCAATTCCTAAGCTTCCCGCTAATGCACTTCCCAAATCGGACAAAATGTCCGCAATCAGGTTAGATCCGACAACGACTTCCAACGTTTCCGGTTTGAGCACAAACCGGGCTGCCATGGCGTCGACGAGCCACTGTTCGGTTTCAACATCGGGATACTCCTTGCTCACGCGGGCAAACACTTCATCCCAAAGCACCATGCCATATTGCTGCGCGTTGCTTTTCGTTGCGCTGGTCACTTTCTTTCTCTTGCGAGTGCGAGCAATTTCAAAAGCGTAGCGGATAATCCGTTGGCAGCCTTCCTCCGTGAATACCGACGATTGAACAGCCACTTCTTTCCCTGGGCCTCGTCCATTGAAGTTGCGTCCGCCAAAACCGGCATATTCGCCTTCAGAATTCTCGCGAATCAAGATCCAATCTAGCGATTGGACATTCGGGTGATTCAGCTTGCTCTCGACTCCTGGCAAGAAACGAACAGGCCGGATATTTGCCCATTGATCGAATCCCTGAGTGATCGCGAGTCTCAATCCCCATAGACTTATGTGGTCAGGAACATCTTTCCAGCCAACGGCACCGAAATAAATGGCATCATATCCTTTAAGCTGCTCCAAACCGTCTGCAGCCATCATCCGTCCGTGTTTCATGTAATATTCGCAACCCCAAGGGAAGGAGTCAAATTCAAAAGAAAGCTTACCTCCCGACAATTCGGCAATATGCTCCAAAACACGCTGTCCTTCTTGAATCACTTCTGTTCCAATTCCATCACCAGGTATGATGGCAATTTTGAATTTACGTTGTTCGCTCATTATTCAGCCTCCTGAGAATGTTTGGGGTAATTTAATTCTTAAACAATTATTAAACAATGCATACGTTATTGTCAATGATTTTTGTCTTTTCTTTATAGTTTGCTCACATCTGTTGTAAATTAGAAGTATTTAAGTACCTTCATGTATAATGTCTTGACTATAATGCATACATTGTTATATCTTTAAAAGAGAAAACAATCAATATTATATAGCGGATAAGCTTGAATGTATGCGATTTCACAATTTGCTTAGATTTATGATGTTTTTTTTGGTGAATTGCTTTAGAACGAAGTGATGAATTTTCTGAATCAGCGAGGGCTTAAGAGGTCATCCTAATCTTAATCAGTAAATGATGGAAATAATGTTTACATCAATGTATGCATTACTAAGGTTAATTAATCCAAAGCAAACATGGAATGAAATAAATGTTGACATCAATGTATGCATTATGTACAATTTTTTTAAGAATTTATGATGATAAATACTAAATTTTCAAGAGATGAATGAAGACTTGATTGTTGGAGAGGGTGAAGTCGTTTTGACTCCAGAGGGAGATATATTGAATTGGAGTTTATCCACACTATCCAACGCGATCCGAAAAAAAATGATTTCTCCGGTGGAAGTAACAAACAGACTGCTTAAACGGATCGAAGCGATAAATCCAATAATAAATTGTTACGTAACCGTATTAGTTGAAGAAGCGAAAGAACTTGCGCTAGAGGCCGAAAAGGAAATAGCAGCTGGAAGCTGGAAAGGACCGCTTCACGGCGTTCCGATTGGAATTAAAGACCTCATCTATACAAAAGACATAAAAACAACGATGGGGTCGGCGATCTTCAAGGATTTTGTTCCAGATCATGATGCGTCTGTGGTGGAAAGATTGAAACAAGCCGGCGCGATCATTATAGGGAAACAAAATACTCACCAATTTGCGTATGGGCCAACGGGAGACCGATCCTTTTTCGGGCCTGTGAGAAATCCTCACAACACATCGAAAATGACCGGGGGATCAAGCAGCGGTTCAGCCGCGGCGGTTGCTTCGGCATTGTGTTACGGCGCTATAGGTTCGGATACGGGGGGTTCCATTCGTATTCCCTCTGCAGCTTGCGGCGTTGTAGGCATGAAGCCTACCTTCGGCAGGGTAAGTAAATTCGGGGTTTATCCGCTTAGCCAGACATTGGATCATATCGGGCCCATAACAAGGACCGTTCAGGATAATGCCATTTTATTAAATTTATTATCAGGTTATGACAGTAGAGATCCCTATTCCGTTAAGTCAGATGCCGAAGATTTCACTAAACTACTGGAGCATGGGATAAAAGGAAGTGTTATCGGTGTTCCCAAGTCCTTTTATTTTGAAAAATTGGAAACGGAGATCGAAGCGCAAATCCATCAAGCATTAGAGATTTTTAAAAGCTTAGGGGCAGAAATTCGGCCGATAGATATTCCGGGTTTAGATGAAATCAGCATGGCCCATCAAACTATTATTAGATCTGAGACCTATGCACTTCACGAAAATATGCTTCGGGATTGTCCGGAGCAGTATGAAGAGGAAGTTAGAGAACGTTTGTTATTGGGCTTAGAGCCAAAGGCTTATGAATATGTAAAAGCACTGCAGATCCGAGAGATTGCGAAACATGTATTTCATAAAGCATTAACCGAGGTTGAAGTAATTCTAACGCCCACGATTGCCATTTTACCGCCGGATCTGCAGCAAAGAGAAATAAACATAAATGGACAACGGGAACAAGTCCGATCGGCCCTCACGCGATTTACAGGGCTGACCAATTTAAACGGATTTCCGAGTATCTCGATTCCCTGCGGGTTGTCTGCATCAAGCTTGCCCATCGGTTTCCAATTGATAGGAAAGCCCTTTGATGAAGCGAATGTCTACCGTTTTGCGAATGCGTATGAACAAGAAAGCGGCTTACCGGCTTTGACAAAACTGACCATCTAGGAGATGACATCATGCTAAGAATTCCGGAATTGGAAGAAGTCTTGGAGATTGGCAAGGAGCTCGGCTTTGATTTTACCCGTACTGAAGCGCAGATGGTTCAGGAAAGAATGGTAAGCTCACTGGAAGGATTAAATAAGTTTTACGAAATGCGGATCGAGGAAGAACGCTTGCCGATGCGCTACTTGAACCGGGATCCCGGTTATCGTCCTTCCGCCGAAGAGGATCCTTATAACGCGTTCATTCGCAAATGCCGCATCGAGGGTGCTGATGAGGGCATACTCAAGGGAAAAACCGTCGCCTTAAAGGATCATATAGCCGTAGCCGGCATCCCGCTTACATTTGGTTCGCACTTTATGGACGGATATGTTCCCGATTTCGACGCGACGATTGTGACTCGACTGCTCGATCATGGAGCTACCATTACCGGTAAGCTGAACATGCATGATTTAGCCAGCGGCGGCGGCTTGGTCGGTGTTGGCGACTTCGGTCGTACTCCGAACCCGCATCATCCGGACTATGTCAGCGGCGGCTCCTCCTCCGGCTCCGGGGCGGCAGTAGCCGCCGGTTATGTGGATATATCGATCGGCGGGGACCAGGGTGGATCCGTTCGCAATCCAGCCCATTATTGCGGCATTGTCGGTATGAAACCGACATTCGGATTGGTTCCTCACACGGGTGTTGTCGGCGCCGATCCAAGTCTGGACTACCTTGGCCCGATGGCGCGGCGGGTTGAAGATGTGGCCGCGACGCTTCAATGCGTGGCAGGGCCGGACGGCTATGATCCGCGACAAACCGTAATGCCGGAAATACCGAAATATACGGAATTATTGGATCGGGGCGTTAAGGGCCTGAGAATCGGCATTTTAGAAGAAGGTTTCGGTTATGAAGGTATGGATAAGGATGTGGAAGAGGCCGTTCTATCGGCTTTGGATGTTCTGCGTCTTGCCGGCGCCGAGGTGAAGAGGGTTTCGATTCCCATGCATACCGATGCCTATATGCCGGCTTCTGTAATCATGCTGGAGGGTACCAAATATTTGTACGAAACTAATTTTGGCGGCGCATTTGCAGCTACGTATTATCCGACTTCGCTGATCACAACGATTGGCCGCTTCAAGAAAAGCCATGGCCATGAATGGCCGCTTAGCTTTAAACTCAGCATGACGCTGGCCGAATATGTGCACGAGCGCTACCATGGTCGTCTGTATGCCAAAGCTCAAAACGTCCGCAGCACAATAAGAAAAGCATACGATGACGCATTCTCTGAGGTCGATATCCTGGTTTGCCCGACCAAACCGACGAAAGCGCCGAAGTTTGAGGAAGCTCGAAATTACGTGGAAGAAATGGAACATTTTCTTTCCCGAGGACCTGGCGGAAACGCCGCTTTTACCCGAAATACCTTAACGTTCAATTATACCGGCCACCCCGCCATCAGTGTGCCTTGCGCATTGTCGGAAGGGCTGCCGATCGGGATGCAGCTCATTGCCCCTCACTTCCAGGATCGCTTGATCCTTCAAGCGGCTTATGCCTTTCAGGAATTGGTGGATTTCAGCAAGTTTCAACCTGTATTGCACGCAAAATGAGCATAAGGAGGAATGATGGTGAGTAAGAAAAAGATTTTTGTTGCTTACGGAGTAGATGTCGATGCTGTTGCCGGTTGGTTAGGATCTTATGGCGGCGAGGACTCGCCTGACGATATTTCCCGCGGTCTGTTTGCTGGTGAAATAGGGGTTCCCAGGCTGCTCCAGCTTTTTAAAAAATATAATTTGAAAACCACTTGGTTTATTCCCGGACACTCGATCGAAACTTTTCCGAAGCAGATTCAAATGGTTGTTGATGATGGACATGAAATCGGGCTTCACGGGTACTCTCATGAAAACCCTATAGCCATGACTGCTCATCAAGAAGAAACGGTACTTCTGAGATGTATAGATGTGATTCAAAAAGTTACAGGAAAACGTCCGACCGGTTATGTCGCTCCTTGGTGGGAATTCTCAAATATGACTAACGAGCTGCTTCTGAAGCACGGAATCAAGTACGATCACAGCCTCATGCATAACGATTTTCATCCATACTATGTGCGGGTCGGCGACAGCTGGACGAATATCGATTATGAAAAATCGGCTGAGGAATGGATGAAACCGCTGATTCGCGGGCAAGAAACAGATCTAATCGAAATTCCGGCAAATTGGTATTTAGATGATCTGCCGCCGATGATGTTTATTAAGACATCGCCGAACAGCCACGGCTTCGTCAATCCGAGAGATATCGAGCAAATGTGGCGCGACCAATTCGACTGGGTGTACCGTGAGCATGATTATGCGGTTTTTGCAATGACCGTCCATCCGGATGTAAGCGGCCGTCCGCAGGTGCTTCTGATGCTCGAACGTATCATTGAATATATCAACGGCCATGAAGGTATAGAGTGGGCAACATTCGATGAGATTGCCGATGACTTTGCCCGTCGGCAGCCAAGATCCAAATAGTATTGAAAAATCCTATTAATTGATGAATTTGGAGGATGCCTTACATGGATAAGCCGAAAAGACTTGGAATGCTAGTCCCTTCGTCAAACACTCTTGTGGAACCTGTATGTTCCAGGATGGTAAATGACGTACCGGAAGTCGATTGCTATTATTCCAGATTTCCAGTAACTCATATTTCATTGGAACAAAGCTCGCTGAAACAATTTGACTTTGAACCGATGCTGAAAGCTGCTGAACTGTTAGCGCATGCCGATGTCGATGTCATTGCTTGGAACGGAGCATCCGGAAGCTGGTTTGGCGCAGATATCGATCGAGAGCTTTGTGCATTGATTACAAAAACAACCGGTATTCCCGCTACAACAGCTACGTTGGCTTTATTGGATGCTTTCGAGAAAAATCATGTCAAATCTTGCCATCTGATCACGCCTTATATACCGGAAATGAATGAGTTAATCATGGAGCAATATAAAACTCTCGGGATCGAAACCATTCATTATGAAGGATGCGGTCTGACCGTTAACTGGCAAATCGGTTCGGTGAGCCAAGAGAAGCTTGAAAGTATGATCCAGAATGTCACATCCTCACCTGCGGATGCTATCAGTGTTCCTTGCACGAACTTCCCTGTGATCAACCATATTGAGTATTTCGAAAATAAATATAACCATACGATTTACGATACGATCGCGGTTGTAGTTAAGCAGTCAATGGAAATGGTTGGTGTTGACCCATCGAAAGTGAAGGGCTGGGGAAGACTGTTTCAGCTTAACGCCGTAAATTAATGATTTTCAACAAGTAATTTGCGCAATTTAACGGTAAAGGGAAGGAGGTTCCTCCAATTATGAAGGCAGACCGAATCGGTGGAATGATTAGCATTATTATAGGGGCCATCGCTATATCGGAATCCATTCGCTTATCTCCGATGAGAATGAGCACGTTCGCAGGGGATCATACGATGCCGGGGGTTGTCGGCGGAGCATTGATTTTGCTAGGTCTGCTGCTGGTTTTCTTTATCAAGGGAGAGAACCATAAAGTAGAGTTCCCGAATCGGAAATTAATAATCCAAATGGTCCTGACGATCGTTTTATTGTTTGCCTATTGGTTTGTTATCAAATATTTGGGTTATGTCATCAGCACTTTACTTGTCTCTGTTGGCTTATTTAAAGTCATGAGCTCGTACAGTTGGATCAAATCCAGTTTTTACGCGGTTATTTTAGCTGCGGCCTTTTACTTGATATTTGTCCGATTCCTTAATTTACCATTTCCAACGGGGATTTTTAATATATAGAGAGGGGTGAGAAGAAATCATGGATGCTATTCTTATGCTGTTATCAGGCTTCGAGCATGCTCTAACACCCAGTAACCTTGCGATGGCCGCATTGGGAGCTCTGATAGGGTCGTTAGCCGGCATGATCCCGGGACTCGGTCCGACACCGGCTATTGCGATCTTGATGCCGTTTACGACCGTTCTTGGACCGGTACAAGGAATCATTATGTTAGCCGGAATCTACTATGGAGCGATTTACGGCGGCTCCACCACCGCCATTCTGCTCAACATTCCTGCGGAGCTTCAGGCAGTTCCGGTTTGTCTGGATGGTTATCCATTAGCCAAGCAAGGCAAAGGGGGACCCGCTCTCGGGATCGCCGCTATCTCCTCCTTCGTTGCCGGTACCATAGGAGTTTTGGGACTTGTATTCTTTGCTCCGGTCCTTGCTGATCAAGCCTTGAAATTCGGGCCCCCTGAGTATTTCGCGCTCATGATTTTGACTCTGACCGTGATTGTAAATTTATCGGGAAATTCCATAGTTAAAGGCTTGATTATGGGGCTTTCCGGCTATTTGGTTTCCTTGGTGGGCATGGGGCCGTCCTCAGGACAGATGCGCTTTACGTTCGGTAACAATTCGTTATCGGCCGGAATTGAAATGATCAGCGTCATCATCGGACTGTTCGCGGTCTCCGAAGTTTTTAAAGGAATGGAAGAGCACTCGGCCGCTACCTCAGCGGAAAAAATCGGGAGTGTATATCCAAGCAGGGCCGATCTGAAGAAGACTGCGCCGACAATGCTCCGAGGGGGAATTATTGGCTTTCTGCTCGGCTTATTGCCCGGGTGCTCTCCTGCGGTTTCAGCCTTTTTGTCCTATGACCTGGAGAAAAAAATATCCAAGACCCCGGATAAATTTGGCAAAGGTGCACTTGAAGGGGTTGCAGCGCCGGAAGCTGCCGGCAATGCAACGTGTTCTTCAGGTTTTATACCGTTATTTGCTCTTGGCATTCCAAGCTCTCCGCCTCTTGCCATTTTGCTCGCTGGTTTAATGATTTACGGCTTGCAGCCGGGACCTGTCTTGTTTCAACAGAACGGCAGCTTCGTTTGGACCATCATTGCAAGTATGTTTATCGGAAATATCATGCTTGTCGTACTGCACCTTCCCATGGTCGGAATGTGGGTGAAGCTGACCCAAATCCCTTTCAGGGTGCTGAAGCCAATCATTCTCGTGCTTTGTGTCATTGGAGTTTATACAGTAAGAAACAGTTTGTTTGACGTGTTGATGACGCTTATTTTCGGCGTTATCGGATACTTCTTGCGTAAGTTTCAATGGCCGCTTGTTCCGTTTATTCTCTGCTTTATGCTGGGGCCGCTAATGGAAAAATCGTTTATTCAATCCATGTCGATATCGGCGGGCAACTTCTCCATTTTCTTCACAAGCCCGATTGCGTTGACCATTTTAATTCTTTCGGCCGTGTTATTCAGTGTATCCATGATTCTGATCAAACGCACAAGACAACGGTTAAATGCAGCCGAAGCTGATGGCGTAGCATAAAAACAACTTTGATTTGCAACCATATAATTCAGGAGGAATAAGACATGAAGAAAGCAAGAATAGGCACTTTGTTGGCAGCAGCAGTTTTAGCAGTAACCGTAATATCAGGTTGTGGGGCTTCTACATCTAATGGTTCTCAAACCAGTACCGCTGCACCTAAAGCGAATCCGAAATACCCGACTAAGCCCATTCAGCTGATCGTGCCGTTTGGTGCTGGTGGCGGAACGGACCTTGTTTCGCGGGCAGTCGCCGAATATTTAACCAAAGAATGGGGGCAGACTGTCAACGTTGTTAATAAACCAGGAGCAGGCGGCGCAACCGGTACGCAAGAGGTACTTAAAGGAACGGCTGACGGATATACCGTACTGGCTCATAACGGTTCCAGCACAGAGGCTCTATTAGCAGGGAACAGTAACTTGCCATTTAAAATTGAAGATTTTAAATTTGTCAGTACAGTGGTAGATCAACCGTTCGCCTATATTGTTAAAGGTGACTCTCCCTTTAATAGCATGAAGGATTTTGACGATTGGGTGAAGCAAAATCCGGATAAGCTGACATTCGGAAGCACCGGTGTGACTTCTGTTCAAACCTTCAGCGTGATCCAGTGGCTCGATAGTATCGGCGTCGACTACTCCAAAGTCCATCTAGTTCCCAACAATGGCGCAGGTGAATTACTTCCGCAGATTGCCGGAGGTCATGTTGTGCTTGCAGTACAAGACGTTACAGGGGCAGCCAACCTGGTTAAAGCAGGTAAGCTGAAAATATTAGGTGTAACCTCGCAGAATAGAAGCCCGCTATTTCCTGACGTTCCTACCTTGGATGAGCAAGGCGTAAAAAATGTCAGCACGCATTTCTGGAGCGGTATTTCCGTACCGAGCGGCACGCCGGATTACATCGTTACCCAGTGGCAGAGCACGATTGATAAAATGTTAAAAGATTCCGCATTCCTTGATAAATTAAAAACGTTGAATGCTCAAGGCAAGTATATGAATTCAACGGATTTTGCCGCTATGGTCAAGAGTGACATGGCGACTTACGTGAATATTGTTAAACAAAAGGGATTAGTCAAGTAATCGATACGAAGCGATGATGCACCAGTGCCCTTAGCCCGAGCTTCTGGCTGAATTGATATATTAATGAAGCCAGAAGCGAGCGGTTAAGAGAACAGATGATAGGAAAAGAGGTTAATATGGTTACTCGCGAATTGGTAAGCAATTGTTTGAATACTACTTATGAAAGCATCCCTGAGGAAGTTATTTTACATGCGAAGAAAAGCATTCTCAATTGGATGGGCGTTGCAATAGGCGGAAGCCGCCATACTTCAGTTGAAATTTTTTTGGATGTAAAAAAGGAGCTGCAATCCAGCGAACAAGTTTCCATTCTCGGAAGAAATGAGAAAGCGGATTTGTTATGGGCAACTTTAATCAATGGGACAAGCTCGCATGTTTTCGATTTCGATGACACGCATCTCGTTACCTTAAATCACCCAAGCAGCGCTATCGCTCCGGCATGCTTCGCTTTGGCAGAAAAGCTCAATCTTTCAGGTAAACAGATTTTGCGAGCATTTGTATTGGGCATGGAAGCGGATCTGCGGATCGGCAATGCAATCTCTCCAAGTCATTATGATTCCGGATGGCATATTACAGCAACGACTGGAGTTCTTGGCTCCGCGATAGCAGCAGGCATCTTATTGGATTTAAACGAGGAACAAATGATTTACGCGTTAGGGATTGCAGGGACCCAGGCTTTCGGCTTCCTGGAAATGCTGGGAACGATGACCAAGCTGTTCCATCCCGGAAAAGCGGCTCAAAACGGCCTGTGGGCCGCGCTTTTAGCGAAGAGAGGATTTGAGAGCTCCAAACAGATTCTTGAAGCCAAAAAAGGATTTGCCAATGTATTAGCTCCGCAGCACAATCTGGAACTTGTGAATATCCAATGGGGCTCGCAATGGGAAATATTAAATAATGCGTTTAAGCCTTATGCTTGTGGAATTGTACTGCATCCGATTATCGATGCATGTATTGCATTAGGTCAACAAATCGATCCCTCCCAAGTGAAAGAAATTGAGCTTACGGTAAACAAATATGTCATGATCCTAACCGGTAAACCGGAACCGAAAACAGGGCTTGAAGGCAAATATAGCGTTCATCATGTCGCCGCGCTTGCATTCTATGACGGGGATGCGGCCGTGGAACAATTTACGGATGCTAAAGTGTTTGATCCCAAGATACTGGAATTTAAAGATAAAATAAAGCCGATTGTCGATGAATCGATGAAAGAAGACGAGGTTTTAGTCAAATTAACGACCATTGACGGACAGGTCATTGAATATAAAGTCGAGCATGCTACAGGCAGCATCGATAATCCTATGACGGATGAGCATTTGTGCAGAAAGTTCAAGAAGCTGACAACCTCAATCATCGGGGATGACAACACGAACGCCATTATCGAAAAATTATATGCTTTAGATTCAGAAGCGAATTTGAACCAAATTTTATCTTATTGCACCAACTAGCAAGAATAGACTTACGATTGAAATCGTAAAATAATGGCGGGCCATCCCCGCCTTTTTTTTGTTTTATTTGCGTATAGTAGAATTGACCGATCCGCAGTTTTAATTTTGAATTCTTGCAATTCCAAGAGCCAAGTGATGCCAGAGTATACTTTCTACACCATCACCTTGGTGTTCCTCGCACTCTACAATTAGGATAACTTCTGTATTTTTCCCGCGTATAAGCCGCTTTTTCTTCTTAATGACTTTGTAAATAAGCAAATCAATAAGAAATCCTAATACGAATCCTCCAACAGCTCCAATTAGTCCCCAATAAATCGGGCCCCATTGTAATTTAAACCCGATACTTGCCCCAACAACGGAGAATGCCGTTCCGAGCGCTGCTCCTGTGCTCATGAGGGAGATTCCATCTGAACTATGAAGAGAGTCAAATAATTTTCGCTCCACTTTTCGATTGGTTAGAGGGACTGCAAAAATGTTTTCTTTTTTTATACCCATTTTTTCCAATTCATTTATAGCTAACTCTAAATAATTTGAGTGTTCGAAGGTGGAAAAAAGTTGTAACATCAACCCACCACTTTCCCTTTTTTAACTCTAAATTGAGAATTTTGATAATTTTTTTTCAGAAAATTTTGTTGTTCATTTTCAAATAATTTGTTACTTTCGACCGTATTTACATAGGCTTCATAAATAGCAAACCCCCATATGGAAGGCATATACAGAAGCCACTGTTTATCGAGCACTTCTGTTGCTCTTTTAATCTCCCCAAAGAAAAGAAGTTGAACAGCTTCGAGCAAATGTGAGAAATACAAGAAGATAATAGACCATGTCAGTGAAAAAAATGCAGATATAATTCGATGAATATATAATTGCCCAAGTCCTGGCATAAATATGGACCAAAAAACGGACATGACTGGATTTCGTTTATCCAAATAATTAATTTCAAGTGCTCCAATGGTAAAGGAATTTATTGGGGCATTTTCCCTTTCAGCCAATAAATAGAGTTTATTCATGTCGACTGTGGTTCGATAACTGTCCCAAATTGCAAATAAATAAACGGGGATGTACATTAACGTCCACCTGGAGATTAGTGATTCTTTAGCGAGTTCAATATGTCCGGAAAACGAATGGACCATCGCCAGGTTGATTTTGGCTTGATGATTAACAAAAACCTCCCACATAAACAGGGCCAATCCGCGCAAATATTTATTTAGCAAGATATGGCCAAACCCAGGAAATGCTGCCGACCACCAGGCTATAATGTACGGGTTACGCAAATGAAATTGGGTTGTTCCAAAGATACTTACATGTGCTTTGTAACGCCGATATTGGTTATCTAAGTTTTTAAAGTTATCCATTAAAAACACCTCTGTATATGATTAAGGGCAGCCTCTTCTTTTTTGTTTGTTATAATGCCCTCCTGAAATGCTTATAATACCAATTAGTGGTGGGAGATTAGTCTGAAAGGTTCCGTTGATATTGCAGGGACTTTATATACGTTGGCAGTTATATAACTGATAGTTTATAATAATTCATGAAGGAAGGATGGTGAGAAGCAATGCCCGATACCTACGCATTGATAGCAGAGCCTTCCCGTCGACGAATCCTGGACAGGCTGCTGCAGTCTGAGTCCAGTGTCAATGATCTGGTCAAAGATCTCGGTCTGTCACAGCCCCTGATATCCAAACACCTTCGGACACTCCGCGAAGGTGGTCTTGTAGAGGTTAAGGTAGAAGCCCAACGTCGCATCTATTCTCTGGATGCCGGACCGCTCGCGGATATAGATGAGTGGTTGAGTGCCTATCGGAAGACGTGGAATCAGCATGTTGACGCTTTGGCCGCGCACCTTGACCAGAGAAAAATTTTACGGGAGGGAACAACAAAATGAATTCAAACGTTTCAGAAAATCCCCGTCTCACCCGAGACGACGACGACAGCTGGGTCCTTGTGCTCGAACGGACCCTGGAACATCCGCGTGAGGAGGTCTGGGCTGCATTGACTGATCTCGAGCAGATCCCCAGTTGGGGACCTTTCATGACGGACAAGGATTTGACTACAACCGGGGCGGTACGACTGACACACATCAACATGCCTGAGGAGGTGAAATGCAGGGGTATGTCCTGGAAGTCAACGCACCGCACCTTCTTGTATTTAGGTGGGGCGCCGACATCCTGCGATGGGAGCTGAACGGTGATGGAGACATGACTGTCCTGGTCCTTCGTCACCGCTTCGCAGACCGTCAGCAAGCCCCATCCTACGCGGCGGGATGGCACCTTTGTCTTGAAGGCCTTTCTGGAATACTGAATGGCAAGAAGATGCCCTCAATGGCGGGACATAATGCGGTCAAATACGGTTGGAAGGAACTGTACGCGCGGTATGAAGAGCAATTTGCAGAACGAAAGAGGGATTCTGAATGAACAACCTTACGAAATTGAAAATATTTAAGCCAGCTAATGAAGTATTTGAAGCCATTGTTGACCCTTCAAAAATCGGAAATTATTGGTTCTCATCGAGTTCTGAAAGATGGGAACAAGGCAAGACGATTACATTGAGGTATGATGAATACGATGCACAAGGTGATATAAAAATAATGGAAGTCGAGGAAAATAAGAAAATCGTTTTCCATTGGGTTTATGCTAACGAGGAAGGACATGTCGTTACGATTACGCTGAAAGAGTTGGATCATGCGAGTACAATTGTTGAAGTTAACGAAGACGGTTTTAATGAAAATGATGATGAACTAATTTGTTAGGTAATAAAGAAGGCTGGGTTTATATGTTAACCTGTTTAAAAGGTTATTTGGAATTTGGCGTTAATGAATTGAGAGCAGCATTGGTACATGGCTGACATATAACACCGACAGGGTTTTATTTTGACCTTACGAATCTCATAAGGGGAGGGGAGTCTAGAGATATGCAAGGCTCCCTTTTTGTTAGGGGTTTCGAAACATTAGCTCACATGCAAAATGTACATCTAAAATCACAAACTAGTCTACCTTTAGTTGCACAAAATGCATAACCTACATCTAAAAAAGGGAATTTTGCTCAAGTCAGCTTATTTCCAAAAAATAGATGTATGTTCTGCATCTCAACACCACGTAAAGCAAGAAATTAATAAATCAGTTGCAGGTTTTACATCTCGCGCATGCTGTCTGGTCTGGTTCGGTCAGTGAAGGTCAGTTATGTCTTCTCGGGCTCATTCTCATTTCCCCTTGCGCGTCATGTCCGCGAGCACATCCCACTGCTCCTCGGTAATCTCGAGCAGATCATTGAACTGCCCGGCGCCCTGAAGCCACTCGCCGCCGTCTATAGTCACGACTTCGCCGTTGATGTAGCCGGCGTAGTCGGAGATGAGATAAGCCGCCAAGTGGGCGAGCTCAT
This sequence comes from Paenibacillus sp. GP183, assembly GCF_900104695.1. NCBI lineage: Bacteria > Bacillati > Bacillota > Bacilli > Caryophanales > Paenibacillaceae > Paenibacillus > Paenibacillus sp. GP183. The sequence continues at coordinate 3,118,552 of NZ_FNSW01000001.1, read as the reverse complement.
CTGGATTCCCGACGCGCCCCAGCGGGAGGCGGTCCAGCATTTTTCGCTCCAACTCCGGCGTTGGAGAGAGTCGGGTCCAAGCGCCTTCCGTAGGAAATGCGCCCGGCGCAATGGCAACTTGGCGTATGCCATATTGCGCCCACTCTACCGCAAGGGAGCGGGTTAGAGCCAGGACACCAGCTTTGGCGGCGGCCGAGGGGGCTACGAATCCCGAGCCTGTGGAGGCATAGGTGGTCACGATATTGAGCATGGTGCCTTGAATGCCTTGCTCGATCCATCTTTTCCCGACTTCCAAGGTGGTATAAAACGTGCCGTGCAAAACAATGTTCAAGACCGCATCTACGGCTCGAGGCGAAAGCCGCTGGGTAGGGCTGATGAAATTTCCCGCTGCGTTGTTGATGAGCACATCCATCCGGCCAAAATGCTGCTCAACCGCATCTACAAGGTCATGAACCTGAGCAGGGTCGCGAACATCGCAGCTTTTGTAAAACACTTCATTCCCGTCTCTGCTCATTTCTTCGGCTGCCTTTTTTAAAACCTCCTCACGTCGACTTGCAATAGCCAGCCGAGCCCCCAGCGCCAGAAACATCTCTCCCATAGCACGTCCCAAACCAGTAGCCCCGCCTGTGATCAGGATGACCTTGTCTTTGAGCAAATCTTTTGCGAACGGTCCCATTGAACATTCTCCTTTGGTATAATGAAACTAGTTCCTGAATGAATAAAGCTAGAGTACCTATTTCCATAGTATGATGTCAAGGGTGATGGATATGATTTTAGAGGAAGTTATGAACAACCTGGAAGAGATGGGTACGGAGCAAACAAAAAGAACGTTTATGCGTCACGGGGCGAAAGAGCCCTTGTTTGGTGTGAAGGTTGGAGATTTGAAGAGGTCAAAGATGTGAGAAAAGATCAAAGCTTAGCCTTTGACGTATCGATACCGGGAACAGTGATGCCATGTATTTGGCGGGACTTTCCGTGAATCCGGAAAACATGACAAAGGAAATCCTTCAAGCTTGGGCCAAACAAGCGAATTGGTATTTACTATCTGAATATACGGTAGCGGGTGTAGCTGCAGAAAGTCCCTTCGCTTTGGAGCTGGCAAGAGAATGGATGAAGTCCGGCGAAGAGCTTATTGCCACTTGCGGCTGGAGCACGTACGTTAACTATATATATCTATGACAGAGGACGATAGATTGGATCTGGAGGAAATATGCGATCTGCTGCATCTTATAGAAGAAACCATTCACGAAGAAAGAAACCGTGTGCGATATACAATGAACAATTTCGTCATTAAGGTTGGATCCTCAGTCCAGTCTTTACATGAGGAAGCCATGCAAACCGCCAAAAAGATTGGAAGAGTGTATGTCAATGTGGGAGAAACCGCATGTAAAGTGCCTGAAGCCAACGGATCTATTAAAAAGATAATCGCGTCAGGAAAGATTGGAGTAAAGAAAAAGACTTGTATTTGTTGAAATGAGCAGCCCCCACGAACAGAGCAGTCTAATGAGGGCTGCCTTTTTTTTCGTCCTAATTACTATTCATCTGAACAAAGAGATGATAGACTGAGAAGGTTGGTTTTTGAACATAGGTCAAAAACTTCCAGCAGCAAGTGTTCACATCGGAAAGGGGAATTACGAAATGAAGTTTCGCGATTTTCATCCTAATATTCGAATTCGGATTATTATTCAATTTTTCAGCGGTTTGATGAGTGTTATGGTTCTTCCGCTTATGGCCATTTATTTTGCGGAACGAATCGGTGCGACCTTGACGGGCATCCTGCTGTTTATGACCGTTGTGATCGGAGTGATCAGCGGTTTTTTAGGCGGATACTATGCAGACCGGATTGGACGCAAAAAGTTAATGGTACTTGCTGAAGTTGGAATCATGGTTAGCTATGCGGTTGCCGCTTTGTGCAACTCGCCGCTTTTTCATTCCGTGTGGTTTACGTATGTGGCTATAATCGGAATCAATGTCTTTTGGGGGATATTCGGCCCGAGCTCGGATGCTATGGTTCTGGACGTGAGTAAACCCGAAGAGCGGAAATACATATACAGTATCCAGTATTGGAGCAATAACCTATCCTATGCCATTGGCGGATTGATCGGCGCCTTTTTGTTCAAAGAGCATTTATTTGAGCTGCTTCTAAGTCTTACGGCGATGGGCATAATAACTACGCTCGCGACGTTATTTTTGATCAAGGAGACGTTTGTTAGAAGTGTGAACGAGGCAAGCGAGAATCAAAAGTCCGGCTGGCGGGATATTTTCCATAATTACGGCTCTGTGCTGAAGGATCGAGTATTTCTTGTATTTGTCGTAGCCAGCATGCTGCTGGTATCGGTGGAATTTCATCTGGGTAACTACATCAGTGTGCGGCTTGCGGACAGTATGCCGGTGCAGGGACTGTTTACTTGGTTCGGAGAGGTTGTTCGCGTGGACGGACTGCATACTATCGGGATTCTGCGCACGGAAAACACGCTGCTAGTTGTGCTGTTTGGAGTTGCTGCTAGAGTGCTGTTCTCCCGCATGAAGGATGCCTTTGTGCTTTACTTCGGTTTGGCGATTTACATAATCGGCTATAGCTTCATTGCGTATTCCAGCAGCGTATGGCTTGTTATGATTGCCATGCTTGTTGCAACGCTCGGGGAAGTCATGTACGTGCCCGTCAAGCAGGCATTTCTCGGTGATATTCCGCCCAAACATGCACGCAGTACGTATATGGCCCTTTACGGCTTTCATTACCGGGGCGCATGGATGCTGTCCAGTTTGGCAGTCGTCGTTGGCGGTGTGTTCCCTCCGGCTGCAATGGCAGTGGTTTTTTTCGCATGTGGTATGATAGGTCTTGTACTGTTGTTTGCCATCAATGGAGAACTGAGAAAACGGCGGGCTACTGCCGAGTAAGCATGGAAATTTTACTAGGGGAATTCTTCCAGATTAGTGACTTCCTTATTTCTATAAGTTACAATCATCATCGGGAGGTGTTGTAATGGTACATCCACATCCAAGTAAATTATTGCTGCTGTTATTTTCAATGCTGAGTCTTGTTTTTCTCGCAGGTTTTGATAAACCTCCAATTATTGTGATCGATCCAGGCCACCAGGAAAAAGCGGATAGCAGTCGGGAACCCGATGGTCCCAATTCAAAAGTAATGAAACCAAAAACAACCAGCGGCGCAACAGGGATTTCAACCAAACAACCTGAGTATAAGTTAAATTTGGAAGTATCCTTGCTCCTTCGGGACGAACTGAAAAAACGCGGTTTCCAAGTTATTATGACTCGTGAAACCAATAACGTCACCATTTCCAATAGGGAAAGAGCGGAGATGGCCAATATGGCAAATGCAGATCTGTTGATCCGGATTCATGCAGATGGATCCCCTGAAAGCAGCGCTCACGGCATCTCTGTTTTATATCCATCCCCAAAAGTTCCGTATGCGGAAGAAGATAAAAAGATAGCGACCAAGGTGCTGGAACAGATGATCAAGGAAACAAAAGCAAATTCAAGAGGCATTGTAGAACGAAGCGATTTAGCCGGATTCAATTGGTCAAAGGTACCTACCATCCTGGTCGAAATGGGATTTCTGTCCAATGTAAATGAAGATAAAAAAATGGCAACGGCAAGCTACCAACAATCACTGGCAAGTGGAATGGCTAATGGGATAGAACAATATTTTCAAAGCAATGTTAATCCTGGCTTCGTATCCAAAAATAACGGTGATTCACCTAAGTCTGTTGAGAAACCGACGCCAACCCCGGTGGAAACTCAGAATCCCGAGTCTACAAAGGAACAAGCTGCGGTTCCTCAGCCAACTCCAGTACAGACGAACTTGCAAACAGAGCAGCCCAAAGACATCCAACAGGAAGCAAAACCAGCAGCTTCACCCAAAATTGATAGTAAGGCTTATGCAGGGATATTAGCTCTTGTTTGTTTGGGAGTTGCAGCGTTATTGGTAAAGAAGAGGTTGAAATAGCAAATAAATTCAGGAGACTCCTTCATGAGAACCAGCAAATGGTATAACCAATTTCTTTCCTTTGTGAAATCTTATCATCCGATCGTGCATTCTCTGCTGATTGGAACGATCCTTGCGAGATTGGCCTCTTCCATGAGCTTGCCTTTTCTTGCGATTTATCTGGTAAAGCAGACGGATATGAGTGCTGTTATGATTGGCCTGGTGATCGGGGCTGGTTCTTTGGCTGGAACTTTGGGAGGGTTTGTTGGGGGAGCCCTTTCCGACCAATTCGGACGCAGAAAAATTCTTCTCGGTGCGCTGTTTGGATGGGGCATTGTATTTCTTGGTTTTGCGATTGCTAAAAGTGCTCTGATATTCTTCCTGCTCAGTCTGCTCAATGGACTCTGCCGGTCGTTTTATGAACCTGTTTCCCAGGCGCTAATGGCGGACCTGACCGAGAAAGAAAAGCGGTTTAAAGTATTTTCCTTGAGATATCTGGCCGTTAATATCGGAGTTTCGGTGGGTCCGCTGCTCGGCGCTTTATTTGCGACCTTGGACAGCACTCTTCCTTTTATCATTACCGGCTGTGTCTATCTTTTCTATGCTTGCGGCATATACTTCCTGCTGAACAAATTCGGAATTAGAACCATCGAAGGAGATCATAAAGCCAATACAACCTTCCTGTCTACCTGGAGAGTGGTGAAAAGCGATGTTGTACTCAGGTATTATCTTCTCGGTGGTATCGTGACTGCGCTCGGATATTCACAGATGACGGTAACGCTGTCCCAATATGTGGGGAATAAGCTGATTGATGGAATCACCTTGTTTGCTGTCATGATGAGCGTTAATGCTATTACAGTCGTCGTTATGCAGATTCCTTTTACCAAATGGGCGAGTCCGCACTCCCCCCTAACTGTGTTAACGGTTGGAGTGATCTTTTTTGCACTGGGCAATGTCGGATTCGGCTTGTCTACGGGTTGGATTGCCTTCATAATCTCCATGATCATATTCACCTTTGGAGAGATGCTGACTTATCCTTCAACTAATCTGCTTATTGACCGAATAGCTCCGGAGAGCATGCGAGGAACCTATTACGGAGCTCAAACCTTCAGCAGCCTGGGACATTTCCTGGGTCCGTGGATCGGCGGGATACTGCTCAGTCAATACAACGGAAAGGTTTTGTTCCTCACCATGGCGGTCGTAGCCATGAGCGCGATAGGCTTTTATAGGCTTGGGGAATCCGTCCGTGTTTCTGAAACAAAAGAACAAACATCGGTAAAAGCATGAATGATTTATGTGAGCTGCGAATTAAATAGGCAGATCCTTTCGCTTTGCTTTATAGGCTAAATAAACGGTCGTTAAGACTGCCCCGATCGTTCCACTAATGATATCCAACATGGTGTCGTCAAGACTGCCTCTTTGGGAATTGAGACCAAAGAGATGATCTGTGGTGTACTCGTAAATCTCCCAGCATCCTGCCATGGCAACCGAGAAAAATAAGCTGAACCATAGGGCAATTTTGGGGTGAGACTGGGCAGATTCCTCCTTACTCAGCATTTTTTTATAGATAAGCAGCCCGACGAAGCACAGAATGAGACCGGAAAACAGATGCTCGATTTTATCTAATTCGGGAATAATCCCATAGAAACCAAACTCATTAGCGAGAAACATCGTAACAAAAATAAAAAGCAATATGGATAATCGCAAGGCAGGAAACAATTCTGCTTTGGTTATTTTGACTACGCCTCGAAGGATTAACAAAACGACAACGATTAAAACAGGCTCAAGGATCTTCGAGCGAACCCCCCGAGTAAGAAAATAAACAAAGCAAATGGCAGCAAGTGCATAAAGTGCAATCTCAAAGTAATCGATCCATTTGTCTTTCCGCTGATGCTTAGCCATACTCTTTCCGCCCTCCGCGTGTATTATATTCTCTTTATACACATACAGAGAGTAAAGTAAACAAGCTATTTAATGACAAGAAGACCCTGAATGGTGAGTTAGGGTTTATTCAATTTATGGCAGAGTCCATGTTTTTCCGCCATCGGAAGTGACCATGATCTTTCCGTTTCTTAAAAACCAACCCATTCCATCGTCACGAATATATAACTGGGAAATCTGTTTCAGGGAAAGATTAGGTTTTACTGATTTCCAATCTTCTTTACTGTACATATCGATTGTATAAAGAGTTGATCCATCCAAAGATACAGCGCTGCCTCTGATTAGATCGTCAAAGTGGAAGATAGGGGGTGCTTGTAGATCGGGCAAGATATACGGAATCGGATTCCAAGTCGCTCCTTCATCTATAGTTTCATATGGAATAAGTGTTCTTTGTTCATCTTGAACAAATTCAACGGTAACCATGCCGTGATGATCATTTTCTTGATCAAAAACAACTTGATATGTATTTGCATAACCATTTTTAAATTTATCAGGAATAGCAAGAGGCTGAATATCCCATGTCAGTCCGGCATCCTTTGTTCGATAGAAGGGGATAAAGCTTTGTCCGTGATTTGTGGCAGTAATCCACCCTTCTTTTGGTATTCGAAACGCGATCCCGTTTGGGTAGCCGCTGACTTGATTGCTGATATCGGCAACACGAATCCATGATTTTCCATGATCTGCCGTTTGGAATAGGGATTTATTCATCAGCCCCAATGCTGGTCCTGAAGTAAGGAGAACCCAATTCGGATTATAATCCGCAAGGAAAACATAAGGCTTCACGTCAGGCGAGACTTCCCAAGCTTCTTTGGCAGGTAGATCGGCGATCTCCCACCCAGTAAGATTCCCTCCACCATCTATCGTTTGATGGGCAGTTCGGAGTGTTGGATTCTTGCCATTTCTCAGATAAAAGGCAAAACCGTTTACAGGGTTTGCAAATGCTGCGTCGATTAATAGTTCTTCCGGTGTAATTCCATTTGGTATTTTCTCAATCCAGCTATTACCTTTATTTGTCGTAAAAAGAAGCTCTTGCTTACTTAAGGCCCATCCTTCTTTTCCTTTCATATTAAGAATTTTGACTGGAATGGCTGATTGTGTGGATAGAGCAGGCGTGGTTGCAGGTAAGGATTGGATAGAATTGGATGTTGAGGTTGGTGATGACGGCAATAGTGCAGGAGATGAGGATTCAATGTTTATAGAATTGCTTACAATGTTAGGGTTTTCACAATCACACCCTATTAATAAACCTAAGCTTAGTTGGCAAATAACTGCAGTATAAATCATCCAATTCAAGCCATTCACTCCCTTACTTGCTAATGTGTCCCTATAAATAGACGCAGGAGATCAAGGGAAGTTTCAAATATTTGCCATTTCACAAAACGTAATCTCACACAATTTCCCATAATGTTGTGATATTTGTACCAAAATGTGGAGTTATTGTAGGGAGGTAGACAAGAGAGCAACATAAAAAAGGAGATGTTAATATTGAAAAAGAAAACAGTTTGGATTTCAGCAGCAATAGCCGTAGTAGTCGCCATACCGGGTGTGTCCGCTTGGGCAGCATCGGTATCCCCATCGCCAGCGCCAACCTCCATCGTGGCAGCAACGACTGCACCTGCAGCAGATTCGACGGAAGCCGCTGACACTCATGAAGGAAAAGGAAAAGGCAAAGGCGGTCATGACAAAGGCGGCTCCGACAAAGGACGCGGCGGAGAAGGCTTCATGGGCGGCGGCATTGAAAAAGGCGGAGTCAAAGGTAGTGTACACAGCCAAGAGTACTTGACTCTGCTAGCTGAGAAATATGCGCCGGATCAAGCGGCAGCCATCAAAGCGGCATACGACGAGAAGGCTTCGATCAGCAAGCAAATCCAGGATCTTACGACTGCCAACAAGGCAGCGCTGACTCAAAAACGTACGGACGAGAAAGCAAAAGTGGATGCCATCAAAGCAAAAGTAACAAGTGGCGAGCTTACTCAAGCACAAGCAGATGAACAAATCAAGGCGCTTAAAGCTGCAAACGAGATGGATAAGGAATTATCTCCTGCAGATGAAACAGCTCAAAAAACTGCTCAAAAAGCGCTTAATGATTCCTTCGATGCAGCAGTTCAAACGGTTGTAAACGGCGGAAGCGCGGATCAACTGACACAAGTCCTCCCTAAACTGGTTGAGAACTTGAAAGCCGAAAACCAAAAGCTTAACGATCGTTTGGCTCAGCTTAAAACAGAAGTTGCAGCTAAATAATTCACTTAATCCAAAGTGTACCTTCGCTAGGAAAAGAGCTGCCGGGCAATCAGAGCGCATGGTGATCATCCATGTGCTCTTTCCCATGGGATTCCAGCAGGAATCCTTGGCTTGCTTCCAGAATGTATTCAACCAGGAGGTGGACTGAAATGGCATACCGCATTTATCTCGTTGAAGATGAAGTTAATTTGAATCAGGTACTCACCACCTATCTGCAAAAAGAAGGCTGGGAGGTCCTTTCCTTTACCGCAGGAGAGGCCATACAACCGTTTATGCAAATTCCCGCAGACTTGTGGATACTCGATATTATGCTGCCGGATACGGACGGTTTTTCTCTGCTTAGAGAGATTAAGGAGAAATATTCCCAAACACCGGTGGTTTTTATCTCAGCCAGAGATGCAGAGCTGGATCGAGTGATCGGGCTGGAAATGGGCAGCGATGACTATTTGCCAAAGCCTTTTTTGCCCAGAGAACTGGTCATTCGAGTGAAAAGGCTGCTGGAGCGGGTTTATGGGTCCGGTCTGATCAAAGAGCAGTCTGCAGAGCTGAGTGGTCTAGGACCTTATACCATAGATGAGCAGAAGCGGATGGTGCTGGATGCTGACGGCATGGTGGATCTCACCTCGAAAGAATTCGACATTCTTCTGCTGTTTAAAAACCACCAAGGCCAGGCTTTTTCCAGAGAACAAGTGCTGCGGCAGGTTTGGGGCGATGATTATTTTGGCACCGATAGGGTTGTGGATGACTTGATTCGCCGTCTGCGTAAAAAATTGCCTGAGCTTCGCATAGAAACGATGTATGGTTACGGGTACAGGATGGTGGTCCTGTGAGAAAGCTCCCGCTGGGCTGGCAAATATGGCTCGTTTTCGCTTCATTTATCCTACTTCTTTCCATCGTAATGCTCCTGGTGCTACCCACTACTCTCAGAAGCTTTTTTACCAATCAGATCTATTTGACAATCGATGCTGCGCAGAGCAATGTACTCAGCGACGGCCTGGAGTCTCCGTTTCAAACACCTCAGGAGCGAGAAATCGATCAACAGGATTTTCGCACGGTTCGGCATATTATTTTGGATCAAAAGCCAACCAGTCCGAGCGGTGCAAAAGGAGGACAGCGCAGCACCTTTTCCCCTCAGCAATTGGAGGCTTTCAGAGCTGAAGCCATGGCGCAAAAGGAAGAAACTGCCCGCTACAAGATGCAAATCGAAAATTCCAGCATTTTGTATCAGATTCGAAAAGTAACCATCAATAACAAAACTTCCTACATCTTATCCTATTTATGGGATACCTATTCGAAAGAGCTGGTTAAAGCGCTCTACAGCAAGCTGCTCTATGTGATCCTTCTCATTCTGCTGATTAGTTGGCTGCCCTCCATGTGGTTGATCCGATATGTATCGAAGCCCTTGGGTCTTATGGTTAAACAGGTCAAGCGCATAGCGGATCGAGATTGGCATGAACCTCTGGTCCCCATGATTCGCGGCGATGAAATTGGGCAGCTGTCGTCCTCCATTGAGACGATGCGACAAAAGCTGGTCCAGCAGGATCAAGCCCAGCAAAGCTTTTTGCAGCATATTTCGCATGAGCTGAAAACACCAATCATGGTCATTCGCAGCTACACCGAAGCTATTCATGAAGGCATTTTTCCAAAAGGCGACTTGACAGGCTCCATAGAGGTGATTGATCAAGAAGCCCTGAGGCTCGAGCATCGTGTACAAAATTTGTTATATCTAACGAAGCTGGATTACTTGCGGGCCCATCCGGGTCCGGATAAGGTGGAGTTTGATCTTTCGCAGGTGATTGAAGAAACTGTGGAGCGGTTGAGGTGGAAAAGACCGGAGCTCGTCTGGCACGTGGAACTGGCTCCACTGTTGATTCACGGTTACGATGAGCAGTGGATGATCGCAATGGAAAATTTGATCGATAATCAGATTCGATATGCGGAGTCGGAAATCCGTATGGATCTTATGAAAACAGTAGAGGGCACCGTGTTGCGGATCGGCAACGACGGTCCCCCGATTTCCGAGGATACGAAAGCCATGCTGTTCCAGCCGTTTCAAAAGGGGAAAGGCGGCAAGTTCGGGCTCGGCATGATGATCGTCAAAAGAACCGCGGACCTGCATCAAGTCCGGATAGAAGTGCTGAATGATCAACCAGGTAAAGGCGTGATCTTCGCATTTAATTTTCATGCATGAGAATACTCCATTTGATCCGTTAACATTTGCGCGGTTTGCAGCATTACTTCCACAGCCTGATAAGCTGAATTCACCGATCGGATACGCTTCGCATTTTGCTTCATCATAAATAACAGCTTCGGCTGCCGGATAAGCTCCGAGCATTTGATCTGCAAATCCACGGCATCCACTGCTTGCATAGCTGCTCCTGCTTCAAGCAGGAAAGCGGCATTATCCTGCTCTTGTCCGGCAAGAGGCTTATAAAGAAGCATTGGAATGCCAAGCGTCAGTGCTTCCGAAGTCGTCAAACCGCCAGGCTTGGTGATGATTAAATCGGCGAGTGCCATAATTTCATAGATGTGATCGACAAAGCCGGTGACCACAATCCGATGCTTCGAGTGCTCAGCTTCCGCAATCAATTGCTGCCTGAGCTTGTCGTTGCGCCCGCAGACAATGATGAACTGCATTTGCTCCGTGAACTTGTCGCTCTTTAACAAGCTTGAGATTCCTTTGTCAATGATTCCGTACCCACCGCCCATAATAAGTACAGTAGGAAGGAAAGGATGTAGATCATACTTTTCACGGAGGTTTTCCCGCTCATAAGTCTGGTTGAAGGACGGACGCACAGGAATGCCTGTCACCGAAATAAGGGAATCCATGATACCTATCCGGTTTAAACGTGTCCGAACGTGTTCGGAGCCCACTATGTATTGGTCTGTATGGGGATGCACCCAGTAGCTGTGGTCGGTATGGTCCGTGATGACGGTAACCGTTGGAACGGCCGTTAAGCCTTTGCTTTTTAGCAGCGACATCGCGTAGGCAGCCAGCGGAAAGGTGCTTGCGACGACAGTAGGCTGAAGCTCCTCCAGCAATTTAAACAAACGGCCCACACTGAATAGATTAAATGTCTTGAGCACGGAAGAAGGCGTATCCGAATGTCGTGTTTTGCGGTAGAGGTAGCCGTAAACGGATGGGAAATTTTTTACCCCTTTGACGAATAAATACCGTCCAAACGTATGTAAATATGGATGGGCCAGTTCCATAAAATTAATGATAGTGACTTCCGCGTCAGGTTGAACAAGCTTGGCAGTTTCCATAAGCGCATTGGCTGCTTGCTGGTGTCCGTCGCCCAAGTCTCCGGAGAGAATAAGCACTTTCGTTTTCGCTTGATACATGACTGTGCACTCCTTTTTTCCTATTATACCATTATTTATTAGTTTTTAATTATGGACGATGCGATTTTCTCCTGTATAGCCTATATCCATAGGGTAACTTTTTAAACGTTTGGATGAAACGGACCTAAGCTGTATGATATACTCGACTTAAGTCGGGGACTCCCCGTGATAGATATGGACTTAGCTTGGAGGAAGCGACGGGATGACGAAGGTAATGATCGTTGATGATGCGGCTTTTTTAAGAACGGTTCTCCGTGAGATTGTGGAGGGAATGGGTTTTGAAGTTGCCATTGAAGCAGGCGATGGTTATGCCGCAGTTAAGTCTTATACGAAATACCGTCCGGATGTGACCATAATGGATATTACGATGCCGGAAATGGACGGGATTACAGCGATCAAGCGAATTAGGGAATTAGACTCCTCGGCGAAGATCATCGTTTGCTCGTCAATGGGGTCTTTCAATCTAATCATGGAATCCATGCAAGCCGGGGCAAAGGATTTCATCGTCAAACCATTCGATCGGTCTCGGATCAGGGAATCCATTTTGAATGTAAGCAAGAAATAATTAAAAGGAGATTAAAGATGAGCAAAAGATATGCGATAGGTGTGGATTTCGGCACTCAATCCGGCCGTGCGGTACTCGTAGATCTTTCCGATGGAACTGAGGTTGCGGATCATGTCACGCCTTATCCCCACAATGTCATTGACGAAACACTGCCTGGATCAGGAATTAAGCTTGATATCGGCTGGGCCCTGCAGCACCCTGGCGATTACATAGAAGTGTTACAGCGCTCCATACCTGCGGTGATTAAGGAGTCAGGCATCCATGCAGCCGATGTGATCGGGCTAGGCATCGATTTTACGGCTTGCACCATGCTGCCGGTGGATGCGCAGGGCGAGCCGCTCTGCTTCCTGCCCGAGCTGAAGGACAATCCCCATAGCTGGGTGAAGCTATGGAAACATCATGCCGCTCAGGATGAAGCGAACCTGATCAATCAATTTGCCGAGGATCGCGGAGAAGCGTTCCTGCCAAGGTACGGCGGCAAAATATCATCGGAATGGATGATCGCGAAGATATGGCAGGTTCTCAACGAGGCACCCGCTATTTTCAATCGGACCGATTTATTCCTCGAGGCCGCGGATTGGGTCATTAGCAAGCTGACCGGCAGCTTTGTCCGCAATAGCTGCTCAGCTGGCTACAAAGCTAATTGGCATAAGCAGGATGGCTATCCAAGCGAGGAATTCTTCAAGTCGCTCGATCCTCGGCTTGAAGATTTAACGGCCACAAAGCTGCGCGGCGATGTGGCTGTGCTTGGCACCAAAGCCGGAGAGCTGACGGAAGAGATGGCGCAGCTCATCGGGATGCAAGCGGGAACGGCCATAGCCGTAGGTATCATAGACGCGCATGCCGCTGTCCCGGGCGTTGGTGTAGTCACACCAGGCAAGCTGGTCATGGCGATGGGCACATCCACTTGCCACATGCTGCTAGGCAAGGAAGAGAAGCATGTGGAGGGCATGTGCGGCGTAGTGGAAGACGGGATCATCCCAGGGTACCTGGGCTATGAGGCTGGGCAATCCGCCCTCGGCGATATGTTCCAGTGGTACGTGAAAGAAGCCGTCCCGGCGTATGTGCAGGAAGCAGCGGAGAAGGAAGGCATCAGCGTCCACGAGTGGCTGGAGCAGCGGGCCTCCGCTTACAAGCCTGGAGAAACAGGCCTGCTGGCGCTGGACTGGTGGAACGGGAACCGCTCGGTGCTGGTGGATACCGATCTGACCGGAGTAATGGTCGGCTTTACGCTGCTCACCAAGCCGGAGGAGATCTACCGCACGCTGCTTGAAGCAACCGCTTTCGGGACGCGCAAAATCGTGGATGCCTTCCAGGAGAGCGGCGTCGCTGTTGATGAGCTGTATGCTTGCGGCGGGCTGCCGCAGCGCAATCAGCTGCTGATGCAGATTTACGCGGATGTGACCAACCGCGAAATCAAGATCGCTGATTCCAAGCAGACTTCTGCGCTGGGTGCAGCCATGTTTGGGGCCGTTGCCGCAGGGGCGGTCAAGGGCGGCTATGATTCGATCGTAGATGCAGCCCGGAAGATGGCCAGAGTGCGCAATGAAACCTACAAGCCGATTCCGGAGAATGTTGAGGTTTATGAGAAGCTATATCAGGAATACTCCAAGCTGCACGATTATTTCGGCCGCGGCCAGAATGATGTCATGAAGCAGCTCAAGGCCATCAAGGAAGAAGCAAGATCCTAACCGGGATTCTTGTTCGGGATACTCATTCGGGATCCTTGCTTTGAATCACCAGCAAATAACCCGATTCCAGCTCGATGCGTCCTTGCTCGTGCTGAAGAATATTACTGATCCCCAGCGATTGTCCAATGGTGAGTGTGGCATTCCGGAGGGGATAAACAAATCCATGCAGTGTAATCCCAGTCACTTCAAGGCTAAGGGGCAGCAGGGATATATGCGTAAATCTCCCTTTGGTGATCACAGAGAGACTATTGATTAAAACGACTTCATTGTAGGCATCTATGATTTTGCAGGAAACGCCATGTTCCAATCCTCGTCGCAGCAGATGAATATTAGCGAGTGAGTGATCAAACCGCGTTCCCAGTGCGCCGAGAAGCTTGATTTCGGCAGGCTTTTGCTCAAGTGCCCATTGGAAGGCCATCTCGGTATCCGTCAAATCCTTGTCAATCGGATCGCAGCTGAGAAAGTCCTTGCTTCCCGCTTGAATCTCGGCGCGCTCATCATCGGAAACCGAGTCGAAGTCACCGAGTGATATATCCGGCTTAAAGCCTTGACGAACAAGGAATAGGGCCCCCCGATCGGAGCCGATCAGCAAGTCCGCCTGCCGAAGCTCCTGCAGCGCCCAGTCTCCAATAATTCCTCCGGTTACAATCGTGATCCGTTTTCCGTTCATGCGTCTTCTCCTCAATCCTGCAAGGGTAACGGCTGGTAACTGCCAATCTGATTATATCATAAAGGATTAGGAATTAAGCTTTTCGCCCAAGTCAGATTGGTGTAGAATAAAAAGCAACAGCAAGATAGAGAGGAAGTTACATCAGTGGCACTATGGGGGACGATCGTAAATGCGCTTGCCATTATTGTGGGAGGATTGCTCGGCATTCTCCTGCCGCGCATTTCCGAGGGAATGCGCAATACGGTGATGCAAGGACTCGGTCTAGCGGTGGTTGTGCTTGGGATTACAATGGCTCTTAAATCCAATAACTTTTTGATTGTGATCATCAGTCTGGTGCTTGGAGGTATTTTGGGAGAATGGCTGCGCATAGAATTGAGGCTGCAGCAGCTGGGTAAATGGCTGGAAAAGCAGGTGGGGAAAGTCTCCGTCAAAACCGCTGGCCAAAGCGGCATAGCTGAAGGATTCGTAACAGCGACCTTGGTCTACTGCATTGGAGCCATGGCTATTATCGGATCTATTGATAGCGGTCTCAGGCACGACCATGGTATATTATATACCAAATCCATGCTGGACGGCTTTTCTTCTATCATTTTTGCTTCCACATTGGGCATAGGCGTCATATTTTCTGCAGTACCTGTTTTGCTATACCAGGGGGCTATCGCTGTTGCCGCCACATTCATCACGCTAATGATCAGCGATGCTTCATTGAACGCCATCATTGTAGAAGTAACGGCTGTAGGCGGAATACTGATCATCGGGATAGGAATTAACATTTTGCTGATCAAGAAAATCAATGTCGCCAATCTGCTGCCTTCACTTCTGATCGCTGCCATTTCCGTACCTGTTTACAAGCAAGTATCTGATTGGCTTACGATCTGGTTTCACTAGAATGAGATCCTAAACAAAAAAACCGTTAAACTTATAACCAACACCTCTTACTGTGATGATATAGCGCGGCTCTGCCGGATTTGGCTCAATTTTTTTACGCAGGTTGCTGATATGAACAATAAGCGTTCTGGGATCTCCCAGACTGTCCAGGCTCCAGATCAATTCAAACAAATGCTCAATTTTGTATACCCGGTTCGGTGTCTTAGCAAGCAGAGTCAACAAATCGAATTCCTTTGCGGAAAGCGAAATGAACTGTTTGCCTGCTTTGACAATATGGCTGACAAGGTCAATTTCGAGACCAGGGAATTTAAGGATTTGCGGATCATCCTTTTTCTGGTCGTTTAGGGTATAGCGCCGCAAGTGCGCTTTGACTCTCGCTACCAATTGGCCGGGACTGAATGGTTTGGTCATATAATCGTCTCCGCCCATACTGAGTCCAAGAATAATATCAATATCTTCACTTTTCCCGGAAATAAAAATAATAGGCATATTATAGGTCTTACGCAATTGTCTGCATACCTCAATACCGTCCATGCCGGGAAGCAGAATATCAAGAATAATCAAGCTCGGATTGTGCTGCAGCACCAAGTCAAAAACCTGCTGCCCATTTCCTGTGCTGATGACCTCAAAACCTTCCTTGATCAAATAGATGCTGATAAGTTCCACGATCTCCGGTTCATCGTCAACAACCAGTATTTTTTCTCCTGTCATTCGTGGAATCCTCCTAAACAACGTACTAAAAACATACTTGTTCTTATTATAGACCGTATATCTCAATAATTTCTATATTTTTGTTTCTATATATAAAAACGCTGTCAAATAATAAAAGATTTGCAGGGATCAAAAATTGCTCCTTTTGACCTAATTTTTATCAATTCTTTATGTAAATTTTATCATAGAGTGCTACGCTGTGATTGTCAATTTTTGTATATCCCTAAACCTTTAAAAGTTTACATATAATGGATTTAAATAAGAAAATGGGAACAAAGGAAGCATAGAAGCTTGAAGCAATGAAGCAAAAAGCGGGCCGTGCCTCTGTAAATGCTTGCAGGAAAATTGCGAATGGAGGCAGTAAAATTGTACAGCGAAGATCTCACTCAATTTCAAGGGTTCAATTGGCCTCAAACTGAGCCATTATTTCGCCAAATGGTATTGGATGCCTGGGACGCAATATGTCTGTTTGATATTACTGGCAGCCTTCTTTTTGCTTCCAGCTCACATGAAAAGAATATCGGCTTTCTTCCTGCCCAAGTGAATGATCTCATTGCTCGAGTGGATTCGGAATATCGGGTCGACATGCGCAAACTGTTTCACAATGCCGTGCAAATCGGCAAAAAAGGCAGGCTGGAGTTCCGCTTTCAGATTCTGGATGGAAGTTGGCTTTGGTTTGAAACTCTGGCGCTTCCAATCCGGGACCCCGACGGGACGATTTATCAAGTTGCCTTCATGTCCAATGACATTACCGTCAAAAAATTACAGGAGGCTAAGCTTATAGCTATGGCCTACCACGATCCTCTGACGGGACTTCCGAATCGCAGACGGTTTAAAGAGCATTTGCATCAAGAAATCCTTTATGCGAAGCGAACCGGAAAAATGATGGCTTTGCTTTATTTGGATCTCGATGATTTCAAGATTATTAATGATACCATGGGACACGATGTGGGCGACGCTTTTCTTCAAGCTTTCTCCCATCGAGTACGCAGCTGTCTGCGGGAAGTGGATTTGTTCTCACGAATGGGGGGCGATGAATTCACCATTTTACTTCCGTTAATGGATTCGGTCCAAAGTGTGGAAACTGTGGCAAAACGAATTTTCCAGAGTATCGAGGAACCGTACCAGCTGGACGGCAATCAGTTTCAATCATCGATAAGCATGGGAATTGCCCTATATCCAACGGATGGTGAAGACTACAGTGTGCTTCTGAAGAAGGTCGATATAGCACTCTACCATGTAAAAGGCAAAGGCAGAAACGGCTATCAGTTTTATAACCAGGAAATGTTCATGAATCGCAAATGATCCATGTCCATAAAGTTTTACAAAGAAGGCCGCCCTTCGGATTTTACAAATCCTGGAGGGCGTTTTGGTCTATGGAAATTGTAAATAGCACGAGATTGTACTAAAGTTGTTGTATTAATTACTACTATGGATCGGACTTGTATGAACTTGAGGGAGGGAAAGTGTGTTGGCAGCAGCAACAGAGCTTTTTCAACATTTGCGAAGATTTGGTTTTACGGAGCTTGAGGCCAAGTGCTTGCATGTACTTTCGGAATTGGGCTCGATAACCGGCTATGAAATCGCCAAGAGGATGGGAATTTCCAGATCCAATGTGTATGCCGCCTTACAGAAGCTGGTGGAGAAGGGTTTCGTTCTTGAAAGCAAAGGAGAGCCGACCTTGTATCAGACCATTTCAATCGACGAGATCGCAGATACCATCGAAGCCCATTTTAAAGCGTCCATTCGCTATGTCAAAGAGCATATGCCCAAGCAGGATGCGAAGCGGACTGAATACTTTACTGTAGATGGCGACGCCAAGGTTTTGGAGCGGATCCGCGCAGAGCTCGGCAAAGTGAAGACAGAAGCGCTCTGTGATTTATGGTCCGAGGAAGCAAAGCTATGGTCGAAGGCATTGAATCAAGCGGTGGAGCAGGGGGCGAGAATCCTTGTATCTGCAGTAGGTGCATCAGATTTGCCCGGGATTCAGGTATTCCCTCATGTCCGGGACGAAGCTTGGCAGGAAGGTTCCGGAAGAAAGTTTTCTTTTGTGCTTGACCGAAATCTCGCGATTATCGGAACAAGGGGCGGATCTGAACCTACAAAGGCTGTAATTACCGAGCACCCCGCTATGGTGGAGCTGCTGATCCACAGCTTCTTTCAGGATGTCGTGCTCCACGAGCTGCAGCAGGATTCGGGTGCTAAGCTGGAGGATCGATATGGCAGGAATTTTAAAAAAATCATCCAAAAATATACGACTGCAACCAACACCGAACTAAAAAGGAGAAAAAAGAGATGAAAGCAGCTCAGGAGAGAGCGATATTGGATGAGGCTGAGTCGTTTATTAAAACAAAGCTGGGGAAGGACAGCAGCGGCCATGATTGGTGGCATATCTACCGCGTGACACAGACAGCGAAAACGATCGCTGCCCAGGAGCGGGCGGATCTGTTCGTATGCGAGCTGGCCTCGCTGCTGCACGATGCAGCCGACGAGAAGCTGAATGCCGACCCGGCAGCCGCGGAGAGGGAGCTGCGGGAATGGCTGGAAGCGAGCGGCGCAGGAGCAGAATCGACAGCCCATGTGCTGGAGATTATTGCGACGATGTCGTTCAAGGGCGGGCAGCGGCCGCCGATGCGCACGCTGGAAGGGCAGGTCGTGCAGGATGCCGACCGTCTGGATGCAATAGGCGCGGTGGGCATCTCGCGCGTGTTTGCTTATTCGGGATGGAAGGGCCGCCCGATCCATGACCCGTCCATGCCGCCAAGAGAGCGGCTTACGGCGGAAGAGTATCGCAGCGGCAATGATACGGCGATCAATCATTTTTATGAGAAGCTGCTGAAGCTGAAGGAGCTGATGAACACCGGCTACGCCCGGCAGCTGGCCGAGGAGCGGCACCGCTTCATGGAGCAGTTTCTGGAGCAGTTTTATCTGGAGTGGGAAGGGAAAAGATAAGATAAGATAAGGCAGAGCTGATAAACCGCTTCAGTGTCGGGAAGGAATGACAATGCAGGTTTTTATGCTAAAATACAAGTATGCTTCCAGCTGCTGATCGCTTCACCTAAATTTGGAGCAGAAAGAGATGTATACGTCAATGAAAGATGAAGTTAAACATATTGCAACCATATCCCTGGGTATTATGGGTGCAGGATTTGCAGCGACACTGCCGCTTGAACCCTCTACGATGAAAATCCTGCTGCAGGGTGGTTTTGAGGCAGGAGTCGTCGGCGGACTAGCGGACTGGTTTGCCGTCACGGCCTTATTTCGCCATCCGCTCGGCATTCCGATTCCGCATACGGCTTTGCTGCCCAACAATAGAGAGAAAATTACCAAGGCGCTGGTTTCAACTGTTGAAAATCAGCTCCTCTCCAAAGAGACGATTAGCATGCGCCTCCAGCAGATTCAATTCCTGAAGAGAGGCTTGGAGCTGGCTGAAAAGAACTTCCATAATGAGGCTTTGCAGCAAGGACTTGTCCATCTGAGCAGGCAGGCTATTCAGGCTGTTGACCTGGAGAATCTGGTTCCTGTCATAGCCAAGGAAATTGACAAAGCGATCCAGGGTGTGGATACGTCCCGCCTGCTTCGCACGATTGTAGAGCGCATTACCGCCCATAACTATGATGAGAAGGCGTTTGATTTTATCCTCGACAAAGTCGATGCATGGGCGGCGAAGGAAGAGACCCAGCTGCAGCTCGGGGCCATGGCGCTAAAGGCTTTTGAAGGTCTGCAGACGAACGGATTCATGCAGTTTGCCGTGAATGCTTTTATCGGCATGGTCAATGAAGAAAAGCTCGGCTCCATCCTGCAGAATTTCATTCTTTCTTATACGGAGCAGCTTCGCACTTTGGATCACCCACGACGTGAGTCTATGCTCCAGGCGATACGCTCAGAGCTGCAAAAGCTGGAGTATAACCCGACGCTCCTGGCGGAGCTGGAGGCTTGGAAGGCGCAGCTGCCTGCGTTCTTTGCTATCGAGGATAAGCTGGTTCAGCTTATGCAGCGGCTTCGCAAGCAAGCGGAGGAGTTCGTGGAACGGCCGGATTTTATTCCGGTTCATGTGATTCCGCTTCTAACCAAGCTGGTGGATTCGATCAAAGAGAATCCGGAAACGGTGCAGCGGGGAGAAGCCTGGATTCAGCAGCGGATCATCGGGTATTTGGAACAAAATCACAGCAAAATCGGACAGCTGGTTCAAGAAAATCTGGATAAGCTGGATAACGAGACTTTGATTGAAATGATGGAAGACAAGATCGGCGGGGATATTCAATGGATTCGCGTTAACGGCGCCATCTGCGGCTTTTTCATTGGATTAGCTTTGGCCGGAATAAAGCTTTTGTTTTAAACCCTTATAATCGTCCCATGCAAAAATGGAACTGCCTCAAAGGTCTTGTAGACCTTAGAGGCAGCTCCATTTGTTTATATTTGTGTTCCTTTATCGAATTAGTTACCCGCCTGCTGCAGCCGCCGACTTCTCATTTTTCTGCTTATGGGCAATGGCATCGACGACTTTGCCGCTGCCCGCCAGGTCAGCCCCATGAGCAGTCAGGTTCATCATGCTGCTTCCTTGAAAAATCCCGCCCTCCTGAATAACAAAGGAGCGCACATCGATGTTGCCGATCAGGACACCGGTACTCAATACGGTAAGCTTGCCCTTGGTATGGATGTTGCCATTCACCTTGCCTGCCAAAATAACATCACGCGCGTGAATGCTGGATTGAACCACGGCATTTTCGCCGATGGTGATATCTCCGGCGCACTCAATATCTCCGTTCATCTGGCCTTCGATGCGAAGGCTCGCTTCCGAGATAACCTTCCCTTCGCAGATGGTGCATCCCCCGATCAGTGTGTCGGTTGTTTTGGGATTCGTTTTATTCTTGTTTCCAAGCATTAGGGTTCATCCTTTCTATCACTAAGAAGATAGGGCCGCGGATTTACGGGTACATCGTTGACACGGACCTCATAGTGCAAGTGAGTGCCTGTACTGCGGCCGGTAGAGCCGACAAGCCCGATTAATTGGCCTTTAACCACCTTCGCTCCACGGCTGACCAGCATTTTGTTCAAATGAAGATACTCCGTTTTAATCCCTCGGGTATGATCGATAACGATATGGTTGCCGTGATCGGTATCCCAAGTGGACAGGAGCACTGTGCCTTCAGCTGTCGCATAAACTGGATCGTTCAGCTCGCCGTCGATATCCAGACCGGTATGCATGCTGGGTTTCTGCGTGAAGGGATCGCTGCGAATCCCAAAGCCCGAGGTAATAGTGCGTGAAGCTATCGGCCAGATCGTAGGGGTTATGCTTTTCAGATGCTGCGCCTCCACAATCTGTTTTTCCGATTCTTTTAAACTTGTAACGATATCGTTCATATCATGTACCAACAGCGTGAGCCCTTGCTTGGTGCCTGTTGCCAGGGCTGCAGCATTTTCGGGGGTAACGGGGGAGGTTGTCCCGCCGACATGCTGGCTTTTTTCCTTATGGGCAGACTCTGAAGAGGTCATCAGTTCTGCGACGTTCCTGAGTTGTTTAATTTCCTCAAGCTTGGCCTGAAATGCCTCTGTTTGATGGGACATCTCGATCAGATTCGCTTGAAGCTCCACCAGCTCCTTGTTTTGATCCGCAATTTGACTTGTGAGTTTTTGCTCTTGTCCGCTATAGGCTTGCTGCAGGGAGTTTTTGGTTTGAATGGATTGAACATTTTGCCAATAAATCGTAAAACAGAACCCGCCCAGAACGAGCAGCATCAGGCCGGGCACGAGATAAAGGCTGCTCTGCGGAAGCTTGATTCTTACGGTACGACGGTTCGCGCCAGGAATGATCATTAAGGTGAATGCTTTCTTCCCCCAGATCAACTTCAATCGATCACCTACTTTTCCGTAAAAAAATCTTATTGTTTAAAAACCTCCTTATTTCGATTGTATTCTTCAAAGGCGAGGTGCATGCCACATTTTTAGGACTGCTTCTTTGCAGGATTCGCTCTGATCAACAAAAAAAGCACCACCTCATCCATGGTCAGTACCATTGAATGAGCGGTGCTTGGGTCGATTCTTCTATGTAAGTCCGATTTGCGGATAGCTTCAAGTATTGCATAATCGCTTGAACGCTGTCCTGATCTTGAAATTGCAATCGATTGCGAATATTGTATCGGCGCTGAACCATGGACGGATACTGTTCAAGCAGCAATCGGAACCAGTGGTTAACCATCTCCGGAGAGGTGATCATTTGTCCGTATCCCTGTTCCTCGAAGTAGTGCCAATTCTCTTCCTCTTGACCGGGAATGGCATTGAAGAACAACATCGGAATACCTTTGGCCATCGCTTCCGTACAGGTCATGCCGCCGGGCTTCGTAATCAGCAGATCGGATACATCCATAATCTTGCTGATTTCATTGGTATAGCCGATCAGATGGATATTCGGATGCTGAAAGGTTTTATCCTCAAGCAGCTGCTGCTTCGCCTTTTCATTGGTGCCAAGGCAAAAAAGGAACTGGATGGAGTCGCGCCAGTTGGAGACGTAGGTCACTAGCCGTTCTTTTTCTTCCTTGCTGAAAACACCCCAGCCGCCCCCCATAATCATGACCGTTGGCATGTCCTCAGCCCGAATTGCCGCAAAATCGGTTCCTTGCTGTGCTCCATGCGGAAGTTGGGATGAACGGGGATTCCCGTTACATCTATATGTGATCCCGGGACTCCACGATCGAGCAGCTTTTTTCTCACGGCATCGGTGGAAACCAAATATTTATCTACTTGGGAATCGACCCACGTTCCATGAGCGTCATAATCCGTGATGAGCGTGAACAAAGGAGTGGAAAGACCGGCTCGTTTGAGACGGGAGACGATAATATTGGGAAAAGGATGCGTACAGACGATAATGTCAGGCTTCAATTGGGCGATGATTGCTTTGGTCTGGTTATAGAAAATACGATGTAAGGCAAGCCCCGCAACGCGATTTAACGATTTTTTATACTGACGGCGGTAAAACATGCCGTAAAGCCGGGGCTGTGAAGTCACGGTCCGGCGGTAGGCCGAAAAAATCCAGGGTGCAATCGTAGGATGTAAAAAAGCGCCGAGCTCCATCACTCGGGTTATGACCTCAGTTGAGCTCTGCCGAATACTTACTGAAAGCGCGTATGCAGCTTGAGTGTGTCCTTTGCCAAATCCTTCAGACAAAAGCAAAATTCGTTTTTTACGCAAGAAACTCACCTTTCCTTGGGGCGATTTTAGAGCGATAACCCCTTCAAAGTTTCTAGGAAGATTTTTTTTTTGGAGGCATAGCATTTGCGACAAACAGGAATGTAGCTTTCATTGCCGCCAATATGAATCTGTTCCCCGTGAAAAATGGGCTTGCCGTCTTTGCAGCGCATATTCATAATCGCTTTCTTGTCGCAGTACCAGCATACTGTTTTAATTTCCTCAATCGTATCGGCAACGGCAAGCAATTGACTGCTGCCCGGAAACAGCTGGCCCAGAAAGTCAGCCCTGAGTCCATAGGCCATCACTGGAATGTTGAGGTCATCCACGATATCGATCAATTGTTTAACTTGGTAGGGTTGAAGAAATTGAGCTTCATCGACCAAAACGCAGTTCGGTCTCTCTGCAGCAGCCACAACTCTCATATCGAGATGTTCATCGACCACGATCGCTTCTTTTTGCATGCCGATTCTGGATTTGACCATTCCCATGCCAAAGCGGTCATCGATGGATGGGGTGAAAAGCAGAACTTTTTTGCCCTGTTCTTCATAATTGTGGGCTACTCGAAGCACCTCAATCGATTTGCCGCTGTTCATCGTGCCATAACGAAAATAAAGTTTAGCCAAAGCTGTGACATTCCTCTCTATCTGTAGATGCTGCTTGAGTTATGAATAAGTGAAAAAATAAGAGGCGGCAAGATGATTGAGCTCTGCAAGCTTGTCGGCTGCTTCAGGTATGACTTCGGAAGCGGGCAATCCATCGACAAGAGGCTCTTTTTTGTACAGCTTGCAGATCTTTACCTGAATGCTTCCCCTAGCGGGCTCATCACTGATCAATATCCGGTGAGGTTCATATTGCAGCACTTGAATGACGTCCCTTGCAATAGCATCACTGCTTTGCTGCAGCTCTTGAATCAGTTCACGGTCCACAAGTCCGGGAAGCAGCAGTCTCGCGCCGGGATGAGCCTCGCAGTGATGAACGACGGCTTTGGCAAGCAGAGCGTCCATCGCAAGAAACTTCGGCTGGAGAAACATATGATGATCATTCACGATTGCCGTGACCAAAGGAATGACTGCATCAAGCTCCGCCTCCAAAAAGTCACCTCGAAAGCTAAGCTTTCTGACAAGCTCCGAAGGAAGTATCAAATATTGGCCCGCAGCGAAAGTATCTCGCAGAAAGCTGTCCAGATGATCCAGTCCGAGCAAGGGCGTTTGGGTGGATAACGGACTGTCTTCATTCAGGATCGAAATGATGGAGGCAGGAGACACACCGTGTTTGATCAATATATTTGCAATACAGCTGCTTTCGATCAGCTCAGCCGTATTCATGTGATGATCGAAGCCGAGCGTTTTCTCCACAGCGTGCGAGAAGGGCAAATGGCCGATATCATGCAGCAGTGCGGCTATTCTCAGCAGCGGCTTATCTGGAAAAAAGTGAACCATCAGCGACCAGACTCCAATAGTATGCTCCAACCGTGAATGAACAATCGGCGAGAACAGAGCGGACGCCCCGAAATGAAATAAAAATTTCAAACGTCGAACCGGCGCCGATTGAAAGAGCTCGACCTCTACGGGAAGAGGATGCTTCTCCCACTGATAGAGCGGCTCCCAAATACGGCCCGAAGTAAAGGTATGTTCAAGGCTCAAACTAGGTTCCTCCTAGCTCGCGGATTCTAGCTGTTAAACTTGTTGTTTACGTAATCATAACATGAAATCGCAAATATTTGCTATAACGGGAGTGAACCGGTCTTGGGACCCCTGCGTCTATATAAATGGATAATATTGGGGGAGGCAAGTTTTATGAAATTTTTTTCCGGGAAAATAATGGTCGGGTTTACGTTGGGTTTACTTGCATTAGGAATCTCTTCATTCATGTGGTTCACAGCTCATAACAGCCATTCAGGAAAACCAACGCCGTCTGTAACGCCATCGAGCATCCCGCCAGATTTGCTTACAGAACATAATTCCAAACTCGCTTCTGAACCAGGCAATGAATTGAAAGTGGAGCCGCCGGCGCAAATCCCCACGGTTGCCTATGAAGGCCAGATTGAACATATTTTTTTTCATCCATTGATCGCTTATCCAGAGCTTGCTTTTGACGGGGATTCGCTGTCCAAGGGATATGACGACTGGTTTGTTACCGTAAAAGAATTCAAAAAAATTCTGGACTCTCTATACGCCAAGCAGTATGTGCTGATTGATATCCGTTCCCTATATGAGGAAAAGCAAAATGCAGGCAAAACGGAGATCAAATCCAAATCTTTAAAGCTTCCTCCTGGCAAAAAGCCGCTCGTTCTCTCCATTGATGATTTAAACTACTATACGTATATGCGTGAAAACGGAAATGTATTTCGGCTTGTCCTCGATAAACAGGGGGAAATAGCTGCTTACTCAGTAACGCCCCAAGGTGAAGAGTCCGTTTCACGCGATAATGAAATCATTCCGATCCTCGACGATTTTGTGAAGCTGCATCCTGATTTTTCGGTGGATGGAGCCAAGGGTACTATCGCCCTGACTGGGTATGAGGGGATATTGGGATACAGAACGGACCAACTCAATTCGCCTGATTTTGAGAAAAATAAAGCAGCGGTTTTACCTGTTATTCAACAATTAAAAGATACCGGATGGACCTTTGCTTCACATGGTTACGGGCATCTGGATGCGGCAAAAGTAACCTTCGATCGCTTTTCCAAAGACACGTCGCGCTGGATTAAAGAAGTTGAGCCCCTCATAGGTCCAACCAATATTTATATATTTCCCTTTGGCAGCAAAGTTTTGCCGGGAGATCCGAAATATACATTCCTGCTAGATTCGGGATTCCGCATGTTCTGTTCTGTGGGGCCGGCGCCCTATCTCATGGTAAGCACGGACAGTGTAAGGATGGACCGACGCCATATCGACGGGATAGCTTTTCACGATCAAAAGAAAAGATTGCTGCCTTTATTTGATGTGAACGAGGTCATAGATGAACGCAGGCCTTCCTATGAGAAGCCTAGCGTCAATAAGTAAATTTTCTAATTTTTTTAAATTGATCTATGGTACTTCAAGTGTTAATATAATATAAAAAATATGAAGACATAGATTTCCTTTTTTTCGATGGAAATAGGTGGATTTATAACATAAAGGTTTTAACGCTTTAAAGCATACATCGGACAAAGCATTGACAAAATTTATTAGGATAGAGAGGATACACCATGAGAAGAAGCGGATTGCCCCCCAAACAAGGGCTCTATGATCCCCAATTTGAGCATGATGCTTGCGGTATTGGGTTTGTGGCCAATATCAAAGGCGTCAAGTCACATGAAATTGTCAAGCAAGCACTTCGCGTGCTTTGCAATTTAGATCATCGCGGCGGTCAGGGCAGTGAAAGCAATACAGGAGATGGCGCTGGCATTTTAATGCAGATCCCTGATCGATATTTTCAATCGGTGAGCAGTAAGGACGGCATCAAGCTGCCTGCTGCAGGACAATATGGCGTAGGCATGGTCTATTTGCCGCAGAATCTTCAGGAGCGCCAAGTCTGCGAAAACATTGTGGAGAAGATTGTCGAAGAAGCTGGCCAGCAGTTCCTCGGTTGGCGTACACTTCCAGTCGATAACAGCTCTTTGGGAGATTCAGCCAAGTCTGCCGAGCCTTTTGTGCGTCAGGCCTTTATTGGACAAAGCGATGATGTTCTAACGAATCTGGATTTCGAACGCAAGCTTTATATTATTCGCAGGCTTGCTGAAAACGCAATCATTAAACAGTATAGCGACGTCCAATTTTATTTTTCCAGCTTGTCTAGCAGAACTATCGTATATAAAGGTATGCTGACTCCTGAGCAAGTAGACTCTTATTATTTGGAGCTTCAAGATTCCAATGTGGAATCTGCTTTGGCGCTGGTGCATTCGCGCTTCAGTACGAATACGTTTCCAAGCTGGGAGCGCGCTCATCCTTACCGCTATTTGATTCATAACGGCGAGATCAACACGCTTCGCGGCAATGTAAACTGGATGCACGCCCGTCAAGCCATTTGTGAATCTGACCTGTTTGGCGAAGACTTAAAGCGCATCCTGCCGGTCATTGATGCCGATGGATCAGACTCCCAGATGTTCGATAACACTCTGGAATTTCTCATGCTGTCCGGACGTTCCCTGCCGCACGCAGCGATGATGATGATTCCGGAGCCGTGGTCCAAGCACGAAACTATGGATGATGACAAAAAGGCATTTTATGAATATCACAGCACTTTGATGGAACCGTGGGACGGACCTGCGGCCATTGCTTTTACAGATGGGAGCCTCATTGGGGCTGTGCTTGACCGAAACGGACTGCGTCCTTCCCGTTACTATGTAACGAAGGACGATCTGATCGTTCTCGCCTCCGAGGTGGGTGTGCTTGATATTGCTCCGGAACGAATCCTTTACAAAGAGCGCCTGACGCCTGGCCGCATGCTGCTTGTCGACACTGTGGAAGGCCGGATCGTATCGGATGATGAAATCAAGCGTAAAATCGTCAGCGAACAGCCTTATCGGGAATGGCTTGACAAGCACTTGGTGAGCTTGGAGGATCTGCCGGAAGCGGATACTGTTCCCGGTTCCGATCATGAGACCGTGCTGCAGCGCCAACTGGCCTTTGGCTATACGTTTGAGCAGCTTCGCAAAACCTTGGAGCCTATGGCCAAAACCGCCGTTGATCCGGTCGGATCGATGGGGACTGATGCTCCGCTTGCCGTATTATCGGATCGTCCGCAGTTGCTTTACAGCTACTTCAAGCAGCTATTCGCGCAGGTCACGAATCCGCCGATTGATGCTAACTTTGAAGAAATTATTACTGCGCAAGGCACAACCATTGGACCTGAGCGGAACTTGATTCATCCGGAACCGGAGAGCTGCCGCCAAATTCGGCTTAAATCGCCGTTTTTGACAAATGAGGAATTAGCCAAGCTGCGTCATTTAAACCGTGATGGCTTCAAGACGGTAACCCTGCCGATGCTGTTCATAGCTTCCAAGGGTGTTGAAGGCTTAGAGAAGTCCATGGCTGCTCTTTATGAAGAAGCCGATCAAGCCATCCAGGATGGCGCCAACCTGTTGATCCTCACGGATCGCGGTGTAGACGAGATAAATGCAGCCATTCCGGCGCTGCTTGCGACCTCGGGCTTGCATCATCATTTAATCCGCGAAGGGACACGGACTAAAGTGAGCTTGCTCATCGAATCCGGTGAGCCTCGTGAAGTGCACCATTTTGCCCTCTTGCTCGGCTATGGCGCAAGTGCGATTAATCCTTATCTAGCCTTGGAGTCGCTGGACGATATGATCCGCCGCAATATGCTTGTGGGCATGGATCATGAAAAGGCTGTTTACAATTATATCAAGGCGGTCACCAAAGGCGTCGTGAAGGTTTTGGCCAAAATGGGCATCTCTACGATCCAAAGCTACCGCGGTGCGCAAATTTTTGAAGCTATCGGACTCAGCCAAGAGCTTGTGGATCAATATTTCACCTGGACCTATACACCTGTTGGCGGAATCGGTATCGATGTGGTTGCGAGAGAGAGTGTACTCCGCCATCAGCGCGCTTACTCCGAGCAGGAAGGCGTTGACCGCGTTCTCGATACAGGAGGTGATCTGCAGTGGCGCAAAGACGGCGAAGAGCATCTCTATACGCCGGAAACGATTCATGCGCTGCAAACTGCAGTAAGAACTAATAACTACGCGCTGTACAAAAATTTCGTCAAATTCATTCAGCGCGATTCCGAGAAGCATATGGCGCTGCGCGGCTTGCTCAGCTTTAAGGGCGGACGCCAGCCGATTCCCGTGGAAGAGGTCGAATCGGCGGCTTCGATCTTCAAGCGCTTCAAGACGGGAGCCATGTCCTATGGCTCCATCAGCAAGGAAGCGCATGAAGCTATTGCGATTGCGATGAACCGCATCGGCGGGAAGAGCAATACCGGCGAAGGCGGCGAGAGCTCGGACCGTTTCATTCGGGACGAGAACGGGGATCTGCGCCGCAGCGCCATCAAGCAGGTCGCGTCCGGACGCTTCGGCGTGACGAGCAACTATCTCGTCAATGCGGACGAGATTCAGATCAAGATGGCGCAGGGCGCCAAGCCGGGTGAAGGCGGACAGCTTCCGGGCTCCAAGGTGTACCCTTGGGTCGCGGAAGTCCGCGGCGTTACCCCCGGTGTGGGGCTGATCTCCCCGCCGCCGCATCACGATATTTATTCGATCGAGGATTTGGCGGAGCTGATCCACGATCTCAAAAATGCCAACCCGCGCGCCCGGATCAGCGTCAAGCTGGTATCGGAAGTGGGTGTAGGCACGATTGCTGCTGGTGTAGCCAAAGGCAAGGCTGACGTTGTCCTGATCAGCGGCTACGACGGCGGCACCGGTGCTTCCCCGCAGACAAGCATCCGCCATGCGGGGTTGCCTTGGGAGCTTGGGCTGGCCGAGACGCACCAGACGTTGGTGCTGAACAACCTGCGCAGCCGCATCACCGTCGAAACCGACGGCAAGCTGATGACGGGCCGCGATGTGGTTGTCGCTGCGCTGCTGGGTGCCGAGGAGTTCGGTTTTGCCACAACTCCGCTGATTACTTTGGGCTGTATCATGATGCGCGTGTGCCATTTGGACACATGCCCGGTAGGGGTAGCCACCCAAAATCCGGAACTGCGCAAGAAATTTGCCGGCGACCCGGAGCATGTCGTGAACTTTATGAATTTTATCGCGCAGGATGTGCGTGAACTTATGGCGGAGCTGGGTTTCCGCACGATAGAAGAGATGATAGGGCGCACGGATGTGCTTGAAACCAAACAAGCCATCGCGCATTGGAAAGCCAAAGGCATCGATCTAGCGCCGCTTCTGTACCAACCGAATGTCGGCGACGAGGTAGGCCGTTTCTGTCAAATGAAGCAGGACCACCGCCTCGAGCGCTCCCTGGATATGACGCAGCTGCTCGACATTGCTGCCCCTGCGCTTGAGCACAAGCAGCATGTGAATGCGATTCTGCCGATTCACAACATCAACCGTGTGGTGGGCACGATTCTCGGCAGTGAAGTCACTCGCCGGTACGGTGCGGAAGGGCTGCCTCACGATACGATCCGCATCCACTTTAACGGCTCTGCCGGTCAAAGTTTTGGAGCCTTCGTGCCGAAGGGCATTACACTGTCGCTCGAAGGAGATTCCAACGACTACGTCGGCAAAGGCTTATCCGGAGGGAAGCTTGCGATCTTCCCGCCTCACAAATCCACCTTCGTTCCCGAAGATAACGTGATTATCGGGAACACCGCTTTCTACGGGGCTACAGATGGCGAAGCATATATCCGCGGTAGAGCTGGTGAACGCTTCTGCGTCCGTAACAGTGGTGTACGCGCTGTAGTTGAAGGCGTTGGCGATCATGGCTGTGAATATATGACAGGCGGCCGTGTCGTTGTTCTTGGCCCTACAGGGCGTAACTTTGCCGCAGGGATGTCCGGCGGCACGGCTTACGTGCTTGACGAGAAAGGCGATTTCAGCAGCAAAGCGAATAAGGAAATGGTTTTCCTTGAGCAGCTGGAAGAAGCTTTTGAGATGAATGAACTGAAAACGATGATTCAGCATCATGCCACCTTCACCGACAGTGAAGTGGCACACCGTGTTTTGAACCACTGGGACGAATATGTATGGAAGTTCGTGAAGGTCATTCCGAAGGATTACAAGCGCATGTTTAATGCGATTGAGAAGGTTAAACGTTCCGGGCTCAGCCAGCAGGAAGCCGTCATGGTCGCTTTTGAAGAGAACATGAAGGATGTCTCCCGTGTTGGTGGAAATTAATGCCATTATCTATTTATACAGTTAATGCTTACGAAGTAAGTTTTGCTAAAGCAAAACTCAAGATTACGCTTACGAAGTAAGTTTTGCTAAAGCAAAACTCTAAGGAGGAAGAAGCACAGTGGGTAAACCTACCGGATTTATGGAATATAATCGTGAAGTAGCAACCGATGCCTCTCCGCTTTTGCGTGTCAGCCACTGGAAGGAGTTCACCACCCCTCTGCCGGACGATAAGCTGCAAACGCAGGGCGCAAGATGCATGGATTGCGGCATTCCATTTTGCCACACGGGCAAGCTGATCAGCGGCATGGCTGCCGGCTGCCCCATCAATAACCTGATTCCCGAGTGGAATGATTTGGTGTATCGCGGACAATGGAGAGAGGCGCTGGATCGTCTGCATAAGACGAACAATTTTCCCGAGTTTACGGGTCGTGTGTGTCCGGCTCCATGTGAAGGCTCCTGTACGGTAGGCCTGAATGATACACCGGTGACTATCAAAAGCATTGAGAAAGCTATCATTGATAAAGGGTTCTCCGAGGGCTGGGTCGTACCGGAGCCTCCGGAAATTCGGACCGGCAAGAAGGTAGCCGTAGTCGGTTCAGGTCCATCGGGACTGGCTGCTGCTGCACAGTTAAACAAAGCCGGTCATTGGGTGACCGTGTATGAGCGGGCGGATCGCATTGGCGGACTGCTGATGTATGGCATTCCGAATATGAAGCTGGACAAGAAATATGTACAGCGCCGTGTAGATTTACTTGAGGCAGAAGGTGTAACCTTCGTCACAGGCGCGCATATCGGTGTCAACTATCCGGTTGAGAAGCTGCAAGAAGAATTCGATGCTATAGTGCTTTGCGGCGGAGCCACTAAGGGCCGTGATCTGTCGATCGAAGGCAGAGACTTGAAGGGAATCCATCTGGCGATGGAATTCCTTAGCAAAAACACAAAGAGTTTGCTCGATTCCAAGCATCAGGATGGACAATTCATCTCGGCTGCAGGCAAAGATGTGATCGTCATCGGCGGCGGCGACACCGGTACCGACTGCATCGGCACATCGCTTCGCCATAAAGCAAACAGTGTTACGCAGTTTGAGATCATGGCTAAAGCTCCGGATACAAGAGCGGCAAACAATCCTTGGCCGGAATGGCCGAAGGTATATAAAATGGATTACGGCCAAGAGGAAGCGGCTGCACTGCAGGGTCAAGACCCGCGCCAGTATCTCATCAACACGAAGAAATTCGTGGGAGATGAGAATGGGCACGTAAAGGAGCTGCATACGGTACTGGTCGAGTGGAAGAAAGACGACCAAGGCCGCTTCGTACCAGCAGAAGTTCCGGGCAGCGAGAAGGTCTACCCAGCACAATTGGTGCTGCTCGCCATGGGCTTCATGGGACCGGAGAATACAGTTCTCGATCAGCTTGGAGTAGAGAAGGATGAGCGCTCCAATGCCAAAGCGGAGCATGGCAAATTCGCTACGAACGTGAAAGGCATTTTCGCAGCCGGAGATATGCGCCGGGGCCAAAGCCTTGTCGTATGGGCAATCAATGAGGGCCGTGAGGCAGCTCGTGAAGTAGACCGTTACTTGATGGGCTCAAGCAATCTTCCATAATTCATAAATCATTCCAGAGAGCCCGAACGGGCTACAGCCCCCAGGCGGGCACCCGGGACTGTCGAGAAAGTATCGATGGTCTTTCTTTTTTATGATTTAAATCACAATAGCGCTGTTTCCCATCACGTAGGAAACATTAACACCTCTTCTGAGGCTGCCATTTGTTGGCTGTATTGATCGGCAATTAATGGTTAATGAGGTTAAACTCACAATCAATAAACCTAGCCTCAGTATTTTTCAGCATAATCTTAATGTGACTTGCCATAGTGATCGAAAGCTCATTACTAGTGAACCAAACCTTCCGAATTAGGACATTGGGATCACTGTAGCACGCTGCACAAAAAGAATTGGGAAAAATAATGACTTTGGAGTCATTAAACCTGAGTTTAACCTTATTAAATATTAAACGGCAAATTAAGATCCTCTGCTCGTCAGAGCCTCAGGGGGGTTCCATTAATCATCCTTATTCATGAGCAAATACAGTGAATATTTATGAATTATGAGGTACAATAGGACCATAGGGCTCGCTTAAAGCTTGGCAGCCCAATGGAATGGACAGGGGTGAACCCATGAAAAGCGAGAATCTCATAACTGCCGCTGAGTTGAATGCCTTATTGACGCCAGAGGAAAGAGAACAGTTGGGAGCAAAAGAAGCTTTTGTGAGCGGCGATGATGAAGTCAGCAGCGCCGGAACTGACGAAAAGACTTCCGAGGAAACTGCAGCAGCTTTGAATCAAGCTGTCATTACGCGTCTTCAAGAAGCTGTCTCATCTTTAACTCTTCGAATTGAAGCGCTTGAGTATCAGATCCAGCAGCAAACAGCTTTGATGGAAGCTGCGGCTGCTCATGCCTCGACCGCGATTGAAACGGTTGTGCCTCCCACTCCGGAGCCCGGAACGTTCTCCCGCATTGAAAGCTATGGTCGGAACCGCAAAAAGAAAAAATCACTCCTTCAAAAAATGCTGGACTAATTGTATTCATCCATGAAATCTAGTAAAAGGGTTGTCCCTAAAGCTATAAATTTAGCTGAGGGACAACCCTTAGTTATGTATATCTTATCGCAACCAGGTATCCTTTATCTCGGGAGACTCAACACTATATCGCCATCGCCGCAAATCGCCACTTTACAGCTTCGCAGCATGCCATAATCTGCTTGTCACAGCATGCCTTCATCGTGAGCTTTGCGGGAGGCATGAATGCGATCCCTGACATCCATTTTGGAATAGATGCTGGAGATGTAATTCTTGACGGTCCCTTCCGAGAGATAGAGCTTTTCCGCTATTTCTTTGTTGTTCAGTCCATCTGAGATACACTGCAGAACCTGCTGCTCACGGTCGCTAAGTCCATAAGCCTCTGAACGGATGGCGGCATCGCCCGAGCTTGAGGCTGCTTGCACGGTTCCCCCGGCAGAGCCCTGGGCCCTATCATCTTGCAGCTGCTTTACAAGCAGCTTGGCGACGTCCTGAGGAATCAGTGTACCGCCTTGGCTTACCCATTTGATACCAGCAGCAAGATCCTTGGGGTGTATGGCTTTGAGCAAATATCCTTCCGCTCCTGCACCTAGAGCATCCACCACATAATTGACTTCCTGAAAGGTGGTCAGGATGATAACGCGAATTTGAGGCCATCTGGTTTTAAGTTGTCGAGTTGCTTCCACACCATCCATGACCGGCATGTGAATATCCATCAAAACGACATCAGGCTGATCATCCTCACAGAGGGACAAAGCGACAGCACCATTTTCCGCTAATCCCACGACTTTAATCTCGGGATCCATGTCCAGTACTATATGCAGGCTCTCTCTGATTAAATCCTGGTCATCGACCAACAGCAGCTTGATCTCTTTCATGGTATCCCCCTTGCGTGTTCTTCTCTTATTGTATCATTATGGAACGAATTCAGCTATTTAAACGCTGTCCAAGCTAGCTAGCTTGACACCGTAAATGCCTGTGGTTATGCCTCACGGTATGCCTCAAGACGAGTTGGAATTGAGCACACCACGGTCGTTCCTCTCCCTGATGCGGATTTCACATGAAGCATGCCTTGTAATGCGGAAATCCTCTCTTGCATGGAGGTGATGCCAAAGCCTGCTTTAAATTCATTAGTTCCCTCTCCGTCATCTTCGATGCTGAGTTCAACCCGGTTGGCTTGGAAGATCAGCACCACATGAACGGTAGAAGCGCTGCCATGCCGCTTGGCATTGGTGAGGGCCTCTTGCAAACAGCGGATAAAAGTAAGCTTCGTCTGCTTGGGCAGATCATATTCGGTTCCTCTCGTCTCCACATGTACTTTTGTTCCCGTATGTAAAGCAAACTCATTGACCAGTCCGGCCAGCTGCAAGGAGAGCAGCAAATCGTCACCTACGGGAGCCATCTGATGAATGGTGCGCCGCACCTCTTCCAAACCATTGCGTGTTACATGACGAAGAATATCCAGCCTTTCCAACGCTTTTTGCGGAGAGGCTTCAATTAAATAGGAGACTGCGTCCATCCCCATAATGACGGAGGTAAAAGTATGCCCTACGGTATCATGAAGCTCACGAGCCATTCGATTCCGCTCTTCCACGAGAGTCTGGTATTCAATTTGATTCGCATACTGCTCCAATACTTTATTTTGCTGGTGGATAAGCTGATATTGGTACTGATTTTCTTGAAGCAGCTTTTTCGACTTGTCGATCGTATTTTGGAATCGTTGTATTCCAAGCCCGATCCCGAAGAAAAGCGTCCCGTTGACGATGCTGAAGACAAAGCCTATCAGTGTAGGTCCACCGTGAATCAGAAAAAAGGAAGCAATCGGAAAGCCCAAGATGAAGACTGGAGCTGTCCACCAGGCATTCTTACGGTCGGACAAGTATCCGACAACAATCAAGGGACAATATAGGATACCGTAGCTCACCTGGGTAAGCCAAGTCAAATAAAGCTGAACAGAGCCAATGGAAAGCAGGACTGCAACCGGAAACCATACAGGATTCACATAATTCGGCCGCCAAAAAATCATCGGGAAAGCGAAGGCTGCAGTGAAAGCCCCGAGTAAAAACTGTGTGGTGGTATGCTCAAACTCCTTTGGTGAAGTTGCCATAAAAAGAACATTAACGGCAAACGAACCAATAAAGATAGCAAATAATGACCAGTCTACCCATTCAAATTGTTTTCTTTGGACCATCATGGATCTCCTTAGCAGGTTATCATAACGCTTTATGCTATTGTATCTAATATTCCCAGGTTCGAGTAGTGTTTCAGGTCATATGAGCGTTATGACTTTTGCTATGACTTTTTATGACCCGTTTCACTAGGAACTTTTTGTCAATCTTGGTATGCTGATTACATTGAAACTTATTAGCGCAGTCATGAAGGAGAGAAAGTATGTCCAGCTCAAAGATAACACCGATCGTTCAAATCCGGGAAATAACCAAACGAATCGGCAGTAAAACGATTATTGACAAGCTTAGCTTCGATGTGCCGCCCGGAGAAGTATTCGGATTTCTGGGTCCCAATGGTGCAGGAAAGACCACGACCATTCGCATGATGGTTGGCCTTATGTCGATAACCTCCGGTGATATATGGATTGGAGGGAACTCCATCCGCACAGATTTTGAAAAAGCCATCCGCCATGTAGGGGCAATCGTTGAAAATCCGGAGATGTACAAATTTCTCACAGGATATCAAAATTTAGTCCATTATGCACGGATGATTCCAGGCGTTACCAAAGAACGAATAGAAGAAGTAGTTTCCCTGGTCATGATGGAAAATCGAATCGATGACAAAGTCAAAACCTATTCGCTCGGCATGCGCCAGAGGCTCGGAATTGCGCAGGCCTTGCTCCACAAGCCCTCTGTGCTGATTCTGGACGAACCTACCAATGGGTTGGATCCGGCAGGAATTCGAGAACTGAGGGATCACCTTCGGAAGCTGACTCGCGAGGATGGGATTTCCGTCATTGTATCCAGTCACCTGCTTTCCGAGATGGAGCTTATGTGCGACAGGGTGGCGATCATTCAAAACGGCAAGCTCATCGACGTGCGCCTGATCAAGGAATATGGGGAAGACGGGATGGCAGAAGTGATGTTTGAGGTTGATCAGGCACAGACGGCGAAAGAGCATTTGGATAAAATGATGCAGGAACTGAACATAGCCGTTCAAGGGAACCGCATCCTGCTCCTACTGGAAAAGGAACAAATCGCAGAAGTGAATAAGCTTTTGGTTCAGGCAGGCATCAAGGTTTACAGCATTCAAGCGACTTCGAAAACACTCGAGGACAAATTCCTGGAAATGACGGGAAGTGATCAAATTGCTTAATCTTGTGAAAAATGAAAATATGAAAGTGTACCGCAGATTGCGAACCTGGATTTTATTGCTGCTGCTCGTTGCTTTTTGCTGCATGGTATCCATTTTGGGCCATTATGACAGGGGAAATAACAGCAAGGCCGATTGGAAATCGAATTACCAGCAATCCATTCAAGAAAACCAAAAACAATTGCAGGATCCGAACTTGCCGAGAACAGCCAGGGCAGAAATCGAAAAAGCCCTCAAGCTAGACCAATACTCGCTTGAGCACAACATTCCCTCGATGCAAACTACACTTTGGGGCGGAGTGATGAACGCGGCCAATCTGGTGCAAATTATAACTCTTTTCACAGTCATCATTTGCGGTGATATGGTTGCTGGAGAGTTCACTTGGGGTACGATTAAGCTTCTCTTGATACGCCCGGCCAGCAGGAGCAAAATTTTGCTGTCGAAGTATATAAGCACTCTGCTCTTTGCGCTTGTGTTACTTCTCACTTTATTTATAAGCGCCGTACTTGTGAATGGAATTTTAAATGGATTTCATGATATAGGCATGCCTTTCTTGAGTGTCGATTCAAGCGGTACGGTTCATGAAAGCAATTTGGTGTTCCATGTGTTTACTACTTATGCCTATAAGCTGGTTGAGCTTGTGATGGTTGTAACTCTTGCCTTCATGATCTCTACCGTTTTCAGAAGTGCTTCATTGGCCATTGGGATCAGTATCTTTATCATGTTTGCAGGACAAGTGATCGCCATGCTGCTAATGCGCTACAGCTGGGGCAAATATTTTCTGTTTGCCAACACGGATCTAACGCAATATCTGGAAGGTCAACCGCTTCGGGATGGCATGTCCATGGGATTCTCTATCACCGTGCTTATCGTTTACTTCGTTATCTTTAATGTTCTTTCCTGGAGCATTTTCAAGAAACGTGATGTAGCCGCATAAATCTTCTTGCCAGTCTGAACACAAAAAAAAGCGAATTCCCTAAATGCTTAAAGGGAGCTCGCTTTTTTCTGTATATAATCGCCAATCGCGTCAGGTACTTCCTGCAGGGAAGGCAGCTGGTAAAAGGCGCCTTTGGGTGCGATGTCAATATCTACCACATTATACTGCCACTCTACTGGGGCGGGAATGTAGATGGAATGAATGCCGGCATGCAGCGCGGGAAGCACATCGGTACGAATGGAATTGCCGACCATCCATGTGCGGTTGCGGTCAAAAGTGTGAGTGCGCAAAAGGGACTCCATGAACTCGTTGTCTTTGTGCACGGTGATGAAGATGCGATCCTGAAAGTAGGCGTCCAACCCGGTGTCCTGAACCTTCTTCATCTGAATCGATGCGTCTCCGCCTGTGTAAAGATACAATTGATGTCCGGACCCCGCCAGAATATCCAGGGTTTCAGTCATTTGGGGGTAAGGCTCTGCTGTAAATTCGTATACGGTATGGCCGAGCTGCAGCAGCAGATCTTCTTCTTTCTGCATCATGAGGCGTTTGTAATGCGACGAGAACCAGCGGTAGGTCTCAACGAAGGATTCCGGAAATCGATTGGCCAAAAAGCCATGAAGGTTGACGCCTATCAGGTCAATTTCGAGCTGCTTTTGCTTGATGTCTTCGGCTTTAAGGTCGAAATCTTTAAACCAAGAGGCCATAATCTGCGCAAATTGTTCGATGACATAATCAAAATATTTGTTGCAGTGAATCAAGGTATCGTCCAGATCAAAAAGGATCGTCTGTTCTTTCATCTCATCTATCTCCTATCCATGCCGATTGCTTTAATTATATCATGCTGCAGGCAGTTTCAACGAGTGGATGTGTGTGGGTTTTAAAGCGCGACAGAATTTCCGTTATAGCCTCCAGGAGCGGAAAAGGGCTTGTTACCATTGCCTGACTCAGTGTCATGGGAAGAAGATCCGCTATTGGCGGTTTTCGGCTCCATTTTGCTGCTGCCTTGGAAGACTGCACCTTCCTCGATAATAAATGAAGCGGCGTTTGTGTTGCCATGAAGCAAGCCAGTGGAGGTGATGGTCAGCTTCCCCTTGGTCACCATATTACCATGAACGCTGCCACCAATAATGATATCTCTGGCCGAAATATTCGATTTGACAACGCCCTTCTCGCCAACAATGACATCTCCGGCGCATTCAATGTCTCCGGTGATATGGCCTTCTATACGAATGCTTGCTTCGGAGCGTATGCGACCTTCGAATACTGAGCCTTCACCGATCAAGGTGTCTGTCGTATTCGGATTAATAGGTGAATCTTTTTTCTTAAACATTATCGATCATCCTTTCTGAGTGATTGTAAATAGGGAGTCGGATCTATACTGGTTCCATTTTTGATAACTTCATAATGAAGATGTGGTCCTGTGCTTCTTCCTGTAGAGCCAACAAGGCCAATTGTTTGTCCCTTGCTTACGTTGTCGCCAACATGAACATTGATTTTATTCAAATGCATATACCATGTACGGATGCTGCCAGGATGTTGGATCACAATGTTATTGCCATGGGCGCTGTCTGAGCCTGTTGTGAGGATGGTTCCATCCGCAGCGGCGTAGACAGGATCATTCTCTCTGGCGCCAAAATCGATACCGGAGTGAAAGCTCGGATTTTGGGTGAACGGATCCCTTCGATAGCCGAAATTGGAGGTTACGGTTGTTGTAGTCGTTGGCCAAATGGTCGGGGTACCCCGAAGCAAGCTTTGCTTTTCTTCAACCTTTTGCTTGGTTACCGTGAGGTTCGAACGCAGCACTTCGATCTCTTTGCCAAGTGTTGCCATGTCCACCTCTGTTTGTTGGCCAAGCTTCAGGATCTCATCTTGTGTGACCGGAATCAAGCTCCCGCCCTCACCTATAGCCGCAGCTGTGGATGCACCCTTGGGCGCGGGTGTTTCCTTGCCCCCTTGAGCTGGACTGTCAATTTGGGCGATGGATTTCAAATCGCTTTCGAACGTTTTCATCTCTGCGACCTTGGTCTTCATTTGTTCCGCTTGTTTGGCGAGCGTAATCACTTCATTTTGCAGCTCTCTAATGGCTTGCTCCTTGGAGTTTACGGTTTCGTTTCGTTCATTGTTGATCAGAGCAAGCTCAGACTTTAATTCGTAGGCGGTGCTCAGGGAATGCATATGTAAGTAAGACATCGTTAAAGAAATGGAGATCAAAGCTATTAGCAAGACGGCGGCAGCGTAGGGCAAGAAATTCGGAATGCGAAGTCTGACAACAGCTTGGTTGACATCAGGGATAACTACGACTGTCAGCTTCT
Source organism: Paenibacillus sp. GP183 (assembly GCF_900104695.1). Lineage (NCBI taxonomy): Bacteria > Bacillati > Bacillota > Bacilli > Caryophanales > Paenibacillaceae > Paenibacillus > Paenibacillus sp. GP183. The sequence goes on along the minus strand of NZ_FNSW01000001.1, from coordinate 3,078,439 downwards.
TTTTAGTCCACTTCAGATTCATGGGTTCCCTCTCTCTTGGTTGATTTTGGCATAAGCAACTCTATGAGTATTCGCCATTATTCGTCAAGAAACCTCCCTGTCCCGACAAATTGCGAAAAAAAAGCTGAAGCAGGAAGGATTTTCTGCAAAATAAGCGAAATTACTTAGTTATACATAGATGACTTACGGTATAACACAAGGAGGAATATATGATTAAGCTGGCAGGAATTGATATAGGTAACGACAGCATAAAGCTGGTTCTTGATGGATCCAGAGAGCCCTTGGTAATTCCGAACATTGTGGCTCCGGGATATGAAAGGCATATTTTACAAGAAGAAGATTCAGCGCTCAATGCGTTGGATGTGATGATACATAGCCATGCATTGGCGCAAAGCAATCAACGTTATTTCGTAGGCGTGCTGGCGATGGAACATGAAGATAATGTAGAGCTGGAAGAAAGCGATAATAAGGCACTTTCCGAACAGGCGCTGATCGTCGCGCTAACGGCGCTGGCTTATCAAGGTCTGATGAGCCAAGCCTACAATAGCGGAAACTATGGCAATACCGATGAAATTGAATATTTTCTCGGCACCGGCCTTCCGGTTCGCGCTTATGCCAAGTACAATCAGCAGTTCGAGCAGCGTCTGGTCGGCGAGCATGAAGTGACATTCCTTTCAACGCCGCAGCTGAAGAACCGCAAGATTAAAGTGTGCATACGCAAATCCGTGATTTCCATAGAAGGCGCGGCTGCGTTGTTCCATCTTGCCACTCACGACAGCTTGCAGGTGAAGGATGAAGAGATTTATTATGGGGTTATCGGCGTGTGTGAGATTGGCGCGCTGACCACCGATTTCCCGGTGGTGAAGCGGATGGCCATCGACAATCATTTTAGCCACGGTGAGCAAATCGGCATAGCCACTTACCTGGACTCGATCATACGCGACGTTGAGGATGCATATGGGTATGCGTTCCCGAGCCGGGCGAAGCTGGTGCAGCGAATCAAGAATCGGGAATATACGATTCAGCTTGTGGGAGAAGGCCAGGTCGATATTCGGCCGATTGTTGATCTTTACTTCCGCAGAGCCGCTCAGCGCATGGTCGAAATGATCAAAAAGCGCTGGAGAAAGTACCCGGATATCCAGTGCTTCTATGTGATCGGCGGCGGTGCAGCTGCGCTTAAGCCTTACATCCTTGAGTCGGCTGGATCGATGAGGCTGCGGTTTGCTCCGGACAGCGAGTACCTGAACATGTACGGATATCTGAAGGTCGCCAAAAACCGGATGAACCAAAACACTCCGCTATAACTGTTCTTACATATTCGTGTCTGCGCTTGCTGCAGGCACGTTTTTCATTTTCTCGATTTGCTTCAATTTAGTAACCTCCCTGTAGGTCGACCAAATCAATAAAGCTTGACATAACAAATATCCTGCTGCAAATGCAAAACCAAGAGATGGGCGGGTACGGCCATAAAAAAGCCCAATAGCTGCGAGAATGAAGCTAAGCGCCAATAAACCGTTGCTGATCCGCAGCCAGCTCTTGTAAGAAAGGCGGGACAGCCACGACCCGGGAGCCTTTCCTGTACTCGTTTTAGTTGTAGGGACAGTTTCACTGCGCTGTTCATTCTCGGAAAGCTGCCGCTTGCGAGTTCGAACCGCGATCATCAAAATGATCATCACATAAGGCTGATATCCAAGCGTAATGACAGCAGAGCTATAGTTGGAGTAAGAGAAAAGATCCGTTGCACTTTGAAAAGAAAACAGAGATGTGATCGCTACAAATAAAGCGGCGGGCTTATTGAAAATCGGATAATTTCTCTCTTTCAGCAAGCTGCTGATTCCGATTAATAAAGCGAGATAGGCAGTCAACATTTTGCACATGAGCGTCGGGTACCAGACGATTAACATGATCAGATCCAATCTGTCCAGAAAGTCAGTAATTTGGACCATTTGCGCGAGATTGAAACCCGGATATAAGAAGTTGCCCGGCATCTTGGGACCCAGTACCATGATAATCATTAAAGTGCTCGTAATAAGTAAACCAGTACCCAGGAAAGCACCATGACGGATTGAGGAGCGAATCTGATTGGAATTAGACAAAGTGTGCAAGAAGGCGCCAAGCACAAAGACGTCTCCGGCTCCGCCAAAGGCAAGAAAATTTCCTTTCAAAATGTTCAGAGGCGGCATGCTGAGAGCAGGTCTCAGGAGTCCCGGAGACATTTCATTGGATAAAAGAATCGGCATCATCGCAATGGAAACAAAAAACAGCGGATAGAAAATATCGTTGACCCGCGCAGTAACCTCGATGCTTGTTCTTCCGTAGTACATAAGCACTAGGCATGGCAGTAAAGTCAAGACTTCAAAAGGGGTTCTCTCCAATAAAATGGTAGAAGTAAATTTGGAATATAAGGAAATATCACGCATAAGGATCATCCAGAAATGGAACAACATCAACACATTTATGAAGGTGCCTCCCCATCGTCCCAAAAGCAGCATGGAAATTTCAAAAATATGCTTCCGAGGGAATCTCTTCGCTAAATAAGCGAAAAAAGCAGCAATAAGAAATATGTAAATCATCGGTATCAAAAAGCTCAACCAAGCATCTGATTCACTGATCCGAATCAATACGTTTTGCAGGAACATCATACCGACGCTTGAAATGATTGAAGCTGTCAGCCAACCAAGCTGCCTTTGATTCAGAATCTGTTCATGGTCCATAAGCCCCTCCGTTTCTGCCCCAAGGCTAAATCCCAATTATCCGGATTACCCATGGGGAAATTGTATTTGTAAAAAAATGCGCAGGCATGGGAACATTTATGTGGAATTGTCTGCAGATCAATAATACCAATGTAGTGAGGCAAATAAGCCCGTATAAGATTTTCCGGCTAGTTTTGCCTGCTTGCAGTTTTGGCAAATCTTTAAGGCATGTGAAGAACATGACGAAAGCAAAACTGGTTACAAAAATGCTGTTCATGGCATCTCAGCCTCCTCTTTTTTTATTATGTTTTGATTGATCAGTCCCGTTTCTGTAATCGAGGTATTCAGGTGGATAGAAATTGTCGCTTTGCTGAACAGCTCCCGCCAATTGTTCTTCAAGCCTTGCCTCCATTCAAGAGGATACTTTTCCCTGACCCTCATGCCAAATTGAGCGGAATCTGTTTGGCTTTCCTGCATTTGTTTTATAGCTTTTTGCATATATTGTTTGGCATAGGAGGAAAATTTGCTTTCCACATTCTGCAGGGCAGAGGCTTTGTTTAAGTCTTGCCCTGAGAAATCCTCTCTGACTTTCCCATTTAATTGGATGTCGACATCAAAGGAAATTTGACCGTTGTTCAGAGTTGGAGTCACCCAGCAATGGCCATCGACGACTCGAATACTGATTTCTTTTTTTTTTTGCATCGGAAAAGTGATCGTGCTGTCCATGATTTTATTTTTCAACCAAGTCAGAGCAATCGCGGATTCATCCTGGTAAGCTCCAACCATTCTATCACCCTGAAATTGCGCATAGCCGATCCATTGTATTTCTTCGCTTGGATTTTTGCCTTTTTGGCTTTTGGCCAATTCCATGTAGGCGATGACGGGATCACTTCCCATGCTGAGCGTTAAGCCAACGTCCTTCGTCGATAATCTCATGGTCAATGGAGGCTTGGCCAGCTCGCGAATTGCTTCAGCCGAGAAGCGTTCAAATTTAGGCTGAGCATTGAGCAGTTGATAACCTTTGCCCTTGGCTACAACCAAAAAGGAGCTCATACGGCTTTCGGCTATCCGGGGAATTGAATCAAACATTGGATAAATCCCTCGTTGCCTGGCAGCAGCTTCTCCGATCACAACTATTCGGCGGTGAGCTAGATTAATCTTCCGTGAGGTCCTTTTTTGCAACCGGTTTGTGGCGTCCCTCACAGTGGTGCCTACTTCTGAATCTACGTAAAAGCTTTTCTTGCCGGCTGTGCCTCCGCCGCCGCCGGTGGCGCCGCCCATTTGCCCCGGAAGCGCCATCAAAAAAGAGATACGCACATTTCCATCATCTTCCAAATCAATGGCGGTGGATATCACGTAAGCAAGGTCGTTGGTTTCGGTCCGATCCCAGCAGCCGCTTAGTAGAATCGGCAGCAAAGCCAGAAGAAACAAATGCCGAATCAAGATTCTTGAAGACCGCATTCTAGTTGTCCTCCTCCTCGCTGGACTTGAACTTATGCAGGATGTCATCACCAGACATTCCGCCATCTTGAGAGATATGGCTAACCATCTCCGCGTCCATTCTCTGAGTATCCTGAACGGGCAGGAAGGCGGGACGTTCTATCATTTTCCACAATGGCGCACGAACGGCTACATCTTTGAGATCTCCCATAGATAACGGGCCAATGGGTGACAAATACGGTACGCCGAATGAGCGCAAATTGGCTAAATGTCCAATCATGATCATCATGCAAATAAAGATACCGTAGAGCCCAAAGAGGGCTCCCCCAAATAGAACAGGAAAGCGCAGCATGCGAACGGCAATCGCTCCGTTAAAGCGGGGTATCGTAAAGGAAGCGATACCGGTAATGGAAACGACAATGACCATGGGAGCAGATACGATGCCAGCCTGAACGGCGGCCTGTCCAATGACAAGGGCGCCCAAAATACTGACCGCAGAGCCAACAGCCTTAGGCAGCCGTACCCCTGCTTCGCGCAATGCCTCGAAGGTAATCTCCATAATCAGGGCTTCAACAAACGCGGGAAAGGGAATCGCCTCTCGAGCGGCTGCAACACTGAGCATGAGAGTGGTGGGCAATAAATCCTGGTGAAAAGTAGTGATGGCTACATACAAGGCAGGAGTGGTTAGAGACAGGAATAAAAATAAATAGCGCAGCCAACGAAGTAATGTGGCGACTTGATACCGTTCGTAGTAATCTTCGCTTGCCTGCAAAATCTGTACAAACACGAAAGGAACCAAGAGAGCGAATGGGGTCCCGTCTATGAGGATGGCAACTCTTCCCGCAAGCAAGCCGCTGGTAACCACATCAGGACGCTCCGTGTTTTGTATTTGTGGAAACGGAGAGTAGGCGTCATCCTGAATCAGTTCTTCAATATAGCCGGATTCCAAAATACCATCGATGTCAATCCTCTGGATCCGCTTGACGACCTCTTCCACCATAGAAGGCATCGCTAGGTCATCCAAATACACGATGACCAGACTAGTATTGCTTTCCCTGCCTACGGTCATCGATTTCATCTTCAGCCGAGGTGTCTTGAGCCTTCGGCGAATAAGCGAGGTGTTGGTGCGCAGGTTCTCCACAAAGCCTTCTTTTGGCCCACGCACAACACTCTCTGTATCCGGTGGTGCGACAGCGCGCTTCTCTGGTCCGCGCATACCCATGAGGATCGCTTTCGTATTGTTCTCAACGATCAGACAGGTATCCCCGCTAAGCACCCCTTGAAGCAGATCCCCGAAATTATCTGTGACTTGCGTTTGCGATACGGGAAGTATGTTTCCCAGGATCCGCTCAATGTCAGTTTCATCATCGCCCAGGACCATTAATGTCTTCATAGCTTGATTAACCAGCTCGGAGTTGACAAGGCCGTCGACAAGCACGAGCAATGCAGGCACGGCTTCATCTATTTGAAATTCCCGAATGACCACGTCCGAGCAATCGTCGAACAGCTGTTTCAGAAATTGGTAATTAGCATCCAGAGACGGGGATAATGAAGTTTTCTTAAGCTCTGCGATGAAATGATAATCCAAGGCATCTGCTGCCTCTGAAGGGGCGTTTTCCTGGCCTTCTCCTTGTCCGCGAAAGCGTAAAATAAGCTCCAGCAGTCCCTTTTTTGCGAATGCCATCCTGCAGCCACCTCCTTATCGAGGATTATTTTCCACAAAAAAACAAAAATTTATTACAACAACAAAAAAAGAGCCAATCCCGGCACATCAGCGTGAATACAATCACGCTATGACGCATGGGGGTCAGCCCTTCTCAAGAGCAACGTTATGACACAGTTTCTTGCGGTTTTTCCTTTTTCGTTTTGGCTCTTGGCTTTCGGGCGGCAGGTTCGTCCTTTTCTTTCTTGGTTGCATCAAGACTAGCCTGCAAGGCGGCCATCAGATCAATGACATTAGCCCGATGCGGTTCCGGAGCGGTCTGCACCTCTTCGCCTGCGACTTTATGTTCGATAGCTTCCAGCAGCCGGCCGCGGTATTCATCCTTGTACTTTTCCGGATCAAAGGTCGTGGATAGCTGCTCAATGAGCATTTTGGCCATATCCAATTCACGTTCCTGGACATTGACCTTTTCCGGTAAATTGGGCACCTGGGTAATGGAACGAATCTCGTCCGGATAAAAAATAGTTTCCATCGCTATACAATTCTCAATGACTCGGATCGCAGCCAATGAGCTTTTGGAGCGGATCGAAATTTTGGCAATGCCGATCATCCCCGTTTGACGCATCGATTCCAGCAGCAGATTATAAGCGCCTGCACCTGTTTCCCCTGGAGCCAAGTAGTAGGTTTTTTGGAAGTAGATCGGGTCAATGTCAGTCAAATGAACAAAATCGAGAATTTTGATCTCTTTGTTCGCCTCGCCGTTAACCTGTTCAAGCTCCTCTTTTTCGAAAAGCACAAACCGACCCGGTTCATATTCATAGCCCTTGGAGATTTCCTCCCAGTCGACTTCTTTGTCACACGTCTGGCATTTGCGGATATAGGACAAAGGGGTAATACAGGTCTTATGGATATAACGCATGGAAATATCCTTATCTTCCGTAGCAGAGAACATCTTGACGGGTACATGGACGAGCCCAAAGCTGATGGCACCTTTCCAGACGGTATGCATGAAAAAAGCCTCCCTCATTCATTAGTCCTTTCGGATTAGTATATCCATATTAGGTGCTCGGTATTCGAAAAAAATACAGGAATGGTTTTAAACGGGGCGGAGAAAATAATCAGAGTGAAACAGGCAGCAACAAAGGAGGTGTCTAAGCTGGAGAAGCTTGAAAAAACGAAACCGGTGTCTAAGTTGGAGAACTCTGTAAAACCGCAGCAGGATCACAATGTTGAAGGCAGGGATGAGCACTTCATCGATATTGACCGAATGGTCAATGAAGGCTTGGGGGGAGGCTATGTAACCGAGAATAACGGACTTATCGATGCCTCCACCACAGATACTATGGATGATGCGGAATCGGTACTGGAAGAATAAACGTTGAAGTTATTGAGCTTTGATGGAGCTTGATAACTTTTTTTGTGTTTCCTTAAGTTGCTAAGGCACTTTTGCGCGGCTATAATAGGGGAAATAAGAAATTGAAGGAATGAGGAAGCTGGATAAGGCGGTCTATGGATACAAATCCTCGGGTGAAAATGAAACCGAAAATCTGGCTAAACAGCTTTCCTTGTTCCTGACTCCAGGCACTGTGCTAACTTTGGATGGTGATTTGGGAGCGGGTAAAACCAGATTTTCACAAGGGCTCGCCAGAGCAATGGGGATTACAGAAATCGTAAACAGTCCCACATTTAACATTATTAAGGAATATGAAGGGGCGCAGCTTCCCTTTTATCATATGGATGTTTACCGCATAACGCAGGAGGAAGCCGAGGATTTGGGGTTGGAGGAATACTTCTATGGGGAAGGAGTTACCCTCATCGAATGGTCCAGCCGAATCGAAAATTTACTGCCGGTGGAGCGCCTTAGCTTGACCATTGAGCGAATGGGTGAGCAAGAGCGATTATTTCACATTGTACCGCATGGAGAAATGTATCTCAGCTGGTGCCGGAAAATGAAGGAGAACGGAATTTTACAATGACCGATATATTGAAAAATAGTGCCGCAGCCTACAGACCGTTACTCGCTATAGATACCTCCACATCGTCTTTGACCGTGGCCGTTTTGGAGAAGGGTAAGTCTCTTGGAGAGCTGAGTACGTACGCGGACCGAAATCATTCCATAGGACTTTTGCCGAACATCGAGGAACTGTTGGCTTCATTGGCCTTAAAACCGAAAGAATTGCAAGCGATTACGGTAGGAAAAGGACCGGGATCTTACACGGGAGTCCGGATTGGGGTTACCGCAGCCAAAACGTTTGCCTGGTCATTAGGCTTGCCTTTAATTGCCGTTTCCAGCCTGGAAGCCATGGCGCTTGGCGGGAAGAGCGCTGGGGCGAAAGCCGTGGCTGCTCTCGACAGCAACCCAAATGTGATTCAGGATAGAACCACCTGGTTCATTCCACTCATGGATGCCCGGCGACGACAGGCATTTACAGCCATTTATGAGAGCCGCGGCAAGTGGAATCCCGAGGAAGCAGCGGATGACCATTTCGATTTAAACAACCACTGGAGAGTTTTGATTCCAGATACCATTCGGGTGATGGACCCATGGCTGGAGCAAATCGCGAATCTGGCAGATGATGCTGGGTTGCGGCGAAATGTTTCCGGGAAAACGGAATGGGGCGCTCCTGCTCGCCTTGTTTTTGTAGGTGAGACAGAGGGCTTTGCCTCGATGCTTGCCAACTTTGATGAGGAATGGATAGGTGAAGTTTTAGTGGTTCCCCATTTGTTATCGGCTGTGAATATAGGTTTGCTGGCCTATCCGAAATGGTCACAAGGCGAACTGCAGGAAGTTCATACCTTTGTTCCAAATTACGCACAGCTGACAGAAGCGGAAGTGAATCTGTCAGCCAAATCACAGAAGGGGGAAGATTGAAATGGAGCAGCAGCATTTTCAGCGGCCGGAGTCTGCTCTTGAATTTCGATCCATGCGATATGAGGATATTCCCCATGTATGCGAAATTGAGCAGGAGGCCTTTGCCACACCTTGGACCTCGGGTGCTTTTCATAACGAACTCACCAACAATCAATTCGCCCATTATATGATTCTGGATATAAGCGGTGAAGTTGCCGGTTATGGCGGTATGTGGCTCATCATGGATGAAGCCCATGTCACCAACATAGCCATTAAGAATACGTACCGGGGACAGAAGCTCGGAAAGCGCCTGCTCCAAGAGCTCATGCGGACGGCAAGCTATCTGGGTGCAAAGCGCATGACGCTTGAAGTCCGTGCATCCAACCATATTGCACAAAGCTTGTATGATAAGTTAGGCTTTGCTTCTGCGGGCATACGCAGAGGCTATTATACCGATAATCGGGAGGACGCGATCATCATGTGGACCGACCTGCCGAAGTACAGAAGGGACAGTCCGGAAGACTGAAGCGCAAACACTATGAAGAATGAGCGTAATGATACCAGGCAGGACGAGCCTGTTAGGAACAGGAGTAAGGATAGACGTGACGAGCCCGCTAAGAACGGGAATGAGGATAGTCAGGACGAGCCTGTGTATATACTCGCTATTGAGACAAGCTGTGATGATACCTCTGTGGCCATTGTTGAAAATGGCCGCATTATTCGGTCCAACGTGGTTTCCAGCCAAATTGAGACCCATCAGCGCTTTGGAGGTGTCGTTCCGGAGATTGCTTCGCGTAAGCATGTGGAGTCCATAACCTGGATCCTTGAAGAGGCTGTGGATCAGGCACAGGTTTCGCTCCAGCAATTATCAGCGATAGCCGTCACTCAGGGACCGGGATTGGTGGGCTCTCTTTTGGTTGGGGTTATGGCCGGCAAGGCACTGGCCAGTGCACTGGGACTGCCGCTGATCGGCGTGCACCACATTGCCGGGCATATTTATGCCAATCAGCTGACGCATGATTTGGAATATCCGTTGATCGCCTTGGTTGTATCGGGCGGTCATACGGAACTGATCCACATGGAAGCCCCGGGCCGCTTCCATATTATCGGCCGCACCCGCGACGACGCTGCCGGAGAGGCTTACGACAAGGTGGCACGGGCGATGCACCTTCCCTACCCGGGCGGCCCGCACATGGATCGGCTCGCCCACGAAGCCGAGCACGCGGTGACCATGCCGCGTGCCTGGCTCGAGCCTGATTCCTACGACTTCAGCTTCAGCGGATTAAAATCCGCTGTACTGAACGTAGTGAATCAGGCCAAAATGCGCGGTGAGGCCGTGCAAACCGCGCAAATCGCCAAAGGCTTTCAAGAATCCGTAACCGAGGTTCTTGTCGAGAAAGCCAGCCGCGCCGTCCGTGAATACGGAGCGAAGCAGCTGCTCTTGGCCGGCGGTGTCGCGGCCAATCGGGGGTTGCGCAGCAAGCTCGCGGAGCGCTGCGCCGAGCTGCAGGTGCCCTTGCTGCTGCCCCCGCTGAGCCTATGCACAGATAATGCAGCTATGATTGGCGCAGCTGCATTTCTGAAATGGGACAAGCGGGAGTACGCCGCGCTTGATTTAAAAGCAGAGGCACAGCTCGATTTGGAGCAGTGGTAGCTTGCGATGAGCAAGCCTCTCCAAAGAGCCATTGAGCCCCTTGAAGCGCAATAAGTAGCAAAACATGGCTAATCTGCTTGCCACCAAATTTTCTTTTCTAACTATGTACTCTAATTAGGAATCGGATACTGCTGTCTACCCTGCTACCTGTAAAAAGTACATCTCATTTTGCAGGAATGATTCTTTTTTGGACAGCTAACTGCAAAATGTACAGTTATTTTCTGCTTTTTTTGATTATTCGGAGGTTTTGACTCGAATTACCTGCAGGTTTTATACTTACATCATCCAGAATCACGATTGTTAGAGAAATAACTGTATGTTTTGCAGTTACTCACACATGATTTCAAATCCGGGGAACATTTGAAGAAATAGTTACCTTAGATGAGTGCATAGTCAGAACAATCGTTCATTAACAAGCAGGATAGTTGAGTTAGCGTTGGAATATAACGAGTTTCTTTTAAAAGAAGGCGAAGGGTGAAATAAATAATAACGGGGGAGCCTGTCAAGGCACCCCCGTTATTATTTTTGATCCCAGTATAACTTTGAAGGTTACGCCGACCATATTGCGATGCATCCTTAATTTGTATCAGTCTTCGAAGAATTCCTGCAACACGGGTGCCAGGGCTTCCGGTCCTGCAGAGTGATTCTGACCTTCCAGGATTCGAACTTGCCCATGTGGAAGGGCATCCATGACCGCTTTTCCTGCTTGGCGCATCCAGGAAGGGCTTGTCCCACCGACTATCAACAGTGCGGGAGCTAGGATAGTGTTGATTCGCTCGGTCGGCAACGAGCCATACCCAACGATCGTGAGGTCATACACGAGCGTATGCGCCAGACCTTCAAGAGAAGGCCACATCGGAGCGTTGCGGAATTGGGCAACAACCTCGCTAGGTATCTCCACGACCTTAGTCATGAAGAATTCGAGCGCATCCCCCCGGCGGCCTGAAGCTATCAGATCATTTACGTGCGGCGCAAACGATATTCGGGGACGACTGTCGACAACATTAAAAGGCGGCTCGAACAACGCCAACTTTTTGATATTCAGCCCGTAAGCTGCTGCTTCAAGCGCGAGAATTGCACCTGAGGAGAGGCCGAACACATTCGCTGCTCCACCAGCCTCCAAGATGAGAGCTTGCAAATCTTCGATCTCACGCTCGACCGCATAGGGCGACGTGTCTCCGCTCGCACCACGACCCCGTCGATCGTAGGCGAACACGGTAAAATTGGCAGATAGGAGTTCTGCCAGCGGTTTGCCTACTGGCGGGGTGTTTCGATTGTTCAATGCACCCCCTACCAAGATGATCGACTGTCCATGGCCAAACTTGTCGAACGCAATAGTCGTACCGTCCTTTGAACGTACTGTTTGCATCGATTCTCCTCCAAATCCAGCATAATTTTAACACCTTAATTTTATCATTTGTAAATGGTGGAGGTTTCTTATGGATTGCTAATATCAACGTTTGACGTATTGACATCGAATGAAACGCATACTATAATCATGTACAATATCTAATAAACGCTATGAATGGGATCAGTAAGGAAGATGGATTTCGTGCAGAGAGCTGCGGGTTTTCTAAAGCGGACAGAGGTATCGTCAACTTTAGGAATAGGTGCAACGCAGTCGAAACATCACCTGAACTCGCCTTGGAGCGGTAAGGCCGAAGAAATGGATCCATGCGATCTCTCTCTGTAGGTCTTGACGGTTGACCCTCGTGAACGGGTGCATGAGCGGATTCAGGGAAGCCTGAATCAACTAGAGTGGTACCGCGGAAGGCTGTAGCCTGTCGTCTCTTTTTATAGAGATGGCAGGCTTTTTTGGTTGTTCTCGTATTTAGGAAGGCGTAACGCTTATCCTTGATACTCAAAAACATATAACAAACGCAAAGATCAAGAGTAGTAAAGGCAATCCCAACAGTACAGAAAGCTGCGGGTTTAGTTAAAGCGAACTACGTAAAGTAACATAGTCAGCTTTAACCAATGGATGCGACGCAGACTGCAGGGGCCTTGAACTCGCTTGGGAGCGGTAATGCTGAGCGGCTAATTGGCGGTTAGGCATCAACGGGTAACCTCCGTGATCGGGTGACTCTCGCCGGATAAGGCATGGATGCATGAATTTGTCCATTCGGATGCCGTCGGTGAGAGTCTAGAGCGGGCTCGCATCGTCGAGCCAACAAGAGTGGTACCGCGCCAGGTTGAACAACCCGTCGTCTCTTTTTATAGAGATGGCGGGTTTTTTATATTTTAAACCACTATAGAGGAGGAAATTGAACATGGAAAACAAACGCATTCGCATATTTGATACGACGCTCAGGGATGGAGAACAGGCACCGGGAGCATCGCTCAATCCGGAAGAAAAGATTCGCATTGCCAAGCAGCTTGCGAGGCTCGGTGTGGATACGATAGAGCCGGGATTTCCAATCTCGAGTCCTGGAGATTTTCATGCGGTTCAGCAAATTTCCAGAGAGCTTCAAACCGTTGAGATTTGCGGCTTCGCCAGATCGATCAAAGCGGACATTGACGCAGCAGTTAGAGCGACACAGGATGCAGCACAGCGCCGTCTGCATTTGTTCCTCTCTTCCTCGGATATTCATCTTGATTTTCAACTGCGCAAGTCCCGTCAGCAAGTCGTTGAAATGGCAAGAACCATGGTCGCCTACGCCAAAAGCCGCGTCGATCGAATTGAATTTTCGCCGATGGATGCAACACGAACCGGAGAAGAGTTTTTGTTTGAAGTGCTGGAAGCCGTTATTGCCGAGGGCGCAACCATCTTGAACATTCCCGATACAGTCGGATATGCGATGCCGGAGGAATATGGCAGGATGTTCCGCAGAGTTCGAGAAGGCGTTCGTGGTGGTGAGAATGTCGAATACAGTGCGCATTGCCATAATGATTTGGGGCTGGCGGTTGCCAATAGTCTGTCGGCGATTGCTGCCGGCGTTACCCATGTAGAGGTTACAGTCAACGGTGTTGGGGAAAGAGCGGGGAATTGCTCGCTGGAGGAACTGGTCATGGCTATTGAAACCCGCAAGGAAACCATGGGTGTGGAAACGGGCATTGTAACTCAGGAGATTTTCAACACTTCGCGAATGATCAGCAGAATCATGCATTTTCCAATCGCGTTTAACAAGCCCATTGTGGGACGTAATGCTTTTCAACACGAAGCGGGTATCCACCAAGACGGTTTACTGAAAAATCGAAACACCTACGAAATTATGGATCCCGAAAAACTGGGCATTCCCCGTTCCATGATCATTTTGGGCAAGCACTCCGGCCGACATGCATTGAAGCATAGGGTCACCCAGTTTGGCATAGATCTAAATACGGAAGAGCTTGAAGAACTGTACATTCGATTCAAGGCAAAGGCCGATGAGCAAAAGGTCGTAACCGATGATCAGCTTATGGAGCTTGTCGGGTCTACCGCAGATGGACAAAAAGAAGCTTACACCCTTGTTCAAATGCAAGTAGTGAGCAGCAGCGATCGCAGCAGGATGGCATCCGTAACGATCCGCAACAATCAAACCGGCGAGGAGCACATTTACTCCGCAACGGGGGATGGTCCGATAGAAGCAATTGTCAACAGCTTGAAGCAGGCCATTCCGATGCCAGTGGAATTCTCGGACATGGAGCTGCAATCTTTATCAACTGGGGAAAAAGCAACCGGTGAAGCAGAGGTCACCATCACCGTCAACGGACAAATGTATAAAAACTCCAGCATTGATCAAGATGTGCTGTTAGCTGTGGCTAAAGCCTTCGTGTCCGCATGCAACCAAGCCGTCAGAGTGCAAAAGACAGCCGTTCTTACAAAATCGGCAACCTCGTAAAGAAAATTGAGATGTGAGTAACTGATGCAACTTATGCACACCCCCTGTGGATATTGTGGATAAGATTTGCTGTAAGCATGTGTATGAAGGGATTGTAAATAACTATGAAAAAGGATAACTTTTTCATGGTTTTGTGGAAAGTGTGTATAAGTTCGATGTCAAGAGGTGATTGTTAAAGTTTGTTATGTACCTGTCTAGTGGGGAGTCTTGATTCTCGACAGAATCATGCGCATTGTCGAATTGTAGATATCTCAGAAAAAGCTTTTTAGGCTTTTCACTTTGAAAAAGCGACTCGAAAGACCACGGTGGTGGTGGTGGTGGGCAGTCATTCGAGAAAAGCGGCTATTTCGTGCTGACTAGACATTTATTTATGAACAACAGTCGGTCCAAATTATGTAGGATTTACATTTGGTTCTATAGAAAGCAGGCATGTTGGCAATTTAGATGCAGGTATTGCATTTCATCCTGTTGCCCCCATGCATGTCTCTCTCACAAACAACCCAAATTCGGCTGTACAAGGATGCTGAGATGCAAAACCTACATCTAGTTTCCTGATTTGACCTGTAAATGTGCTGCTGAGATGCAAAACCTACATCTAAATTTCCGAAATCGTTGGAAATTAAGGAAGATTGGCTACTTGGGATGTAGGATTTACATTTGGTTCTATAGATAGCAGGCTTGTTGGCAATTTTAGATGCAGGTAATGCATCTCATCCTGTTGCCTAATGTAACTCACTGGAACCAGGTGCATTTCTGCACCATATTTCGATCAAGCTTCTAAAGTAGCTGGAGCCAGGTGCATTTCTGCACCATATTTGGTTCAAGCTTCTAAAGCAGCCGGACCTAGGTGCGTTTCTGCACCTTATTCCAGCAACTCTGCAGTTCGACCTTGAATTAGGTGCATGTTTGCACCACAACCACACAGCCAAAGCCCCCGTACCAACAAGATACGGGGGCTTTGCTGTGTGAGCTGCTGCAGCTTCAAGACAGGAGGGCTTCCCACTCCTCGTAATAGCCCTGCAGCTCGGTCTTTTTGTGCTCGGCGGCCGTCGTTTTCTCCTGGACGAGCACATAGTTATTGTACACGGCCGGATCGGCCAGTTCCGCCTCGAGGGCGGCCACTTCGTCTTCCAGCCGGGCGATGTCCAGCTCCAGCTGCTCCAGCTTCCGCTGGCGGCTGCGCTCTTCGCGCTTGGCGTCCTTGCCGGCGTTTGCCCCGCCTGTTGCAGAGGCGCTTGCTTGCGCGCCATGCGAACCGACCGCTTTCTTCGCCGCTTCCTTTGCAAGGCGGGCTGCCTCGATCTCCGCAAGCTCGGCTTTCTTGTCCACGTAATCGTCATAATTCCCCAGATAGCCGGTTATGCCATACGGTGTCAGCTCGAGCATGCTTTCCGCCATTTTATTCAGAAAGTATCGGTCATGCGAGATGAACAGCAGAGTTCCTTCATAGTCCATGAGCGCGGATTCCAGAACTTCTTTGCTGTACAGATCCAGATGGTTCGTCGGCTCGTCGAGAATCAGTACGTTTGCGTTTAGCAGCATCAGCTTGGCGAGAGACACTCTGGCTTTCTCCCCGCCGCTGAGTGCCGCTACTTTCTTGAACACATCCTCGCCGCTGAACAAGAAATTGCCGAGAACGGTTCGAACGCGCGCTTCCTCCAAAGTCGGATACTGGTTCCAAACCTCATCCAGCACGCTGTTAGCGGGGTTCAGCCCGGTTTGCTCCTGATCGTAGTAGCCGATCTTCACATTCGCGCCCCACTTGTAACTGCCCCGGTCCTGCTTATGCTGTCCGATTAGTGTTTTGAGCAGCGTCGATTTCCCGACACCGTTAGGTCCGATCAGCGCTGCGGTTTCACCTCGCTTTAATTGAAAGGATACGTCTTCGAGCAGCCGTTTCTGGCCCTCATAGGAGAGCGCCAGTTGCTCGACCTGCAGAACTTCCTTGCCCGTTTGCTGCTCAATCTCAAAGGAGAAGGAAGCGCGCTTCAAATCGCCGAGCGGCTTATCCAGACGGTCCATCTTTTCCAGCGTCTTGCGGCGGCTTTGCGCCCGTTTGGTCGTAGAGGCACGCACGATATTGCGCTGTACAAACTCCTCCAGCTTCGCTATCTCATCCTGCTGTTTTTCAAATTGCTTCATCTGCGCTTCAAACTCGGCTTCTTTAATCTCTATAAAGCGGGAATAATTACCCGTATATCGGCGTGAGGAGTTCCGTTCAATCTCATAAATGGAAGTGACCAGCGCATCCAGAAAATAGCGGTCATGCGATACGACAAGAATCGCGCCCGGATAACTGCGCAGGTAGCTTTCCAGCCAGGTAAGGGTGGGGATATCCAGATGGTTGGTTGGCTCATCCAGCATGAGCAGGTCCGGCTCTTCCAACAGCATTTTAGCCAATGCAAGCCTGGTTTTCTGTCCGCCGCTGAGTGTGTTCACGGGTGTGCTTGGGGAGAATTGGCCAAAGCCCATTCCATGCAAAATCCCGCGAATACGCGCTTCAATTTCATACCCGCCATGCTCTCGAAACCATTCCGACTTGACAGCATATCGGTTCATTGTCGATTCGTACAATTTCTCATCCTCAATGAGCTTGGGATCGGCCATAAGCATTTCCAGCTCTCGCAGCTCTTTTTCCGTGTCCAGTAGAGAGGTGAATACGCTGAGCAGCTCGTCCCAAATGGATTTATCCGTGTTCAACCCGCTGTTTTGGCGTAAATATCCGATCTTGGTTTCCTTGGCCTTGAACAGGTTCCCGCTGTCATAGGAAAGCTCGCCGGCAATGATTTGCAAAAGCGTGGATTTACCCGCCCCGTTCACACCGACGAGACCAATTTTCTCACGATCCTCGATCTGCAGGGTTATTTGGGAAAGTATCGTTCGAACCCCATATCCTTTGGACACGTTGGATACTTGCAAAAGCATGTGGAAGTGCCTCCCTCGACTATCATTTACATGAAGCATTAATTCACAAGTATACACTATTGTACAGGCAGATGTGTAGGCGGTAGTCCTGTGCATTCGGTTGTATAACCTGGAAAAAGTATAGTTTTTCAACTCCATATGATAAAATGAAAAAAACCACTCTCCAGGAAGGGCATGGAAGCGAATGAACATCCGAGAGCGAAAAATCGAGCTGCGCCAGGAAATCGAAAAGAAACGCGCATTACTGACCGCTGAAGAACGATCCGACAAGCAAAGGATCATTAATCAAAAGCTGGTAGCGTTGGCCAAAGAGCGGATATTGCCGCTAACCGTGTTTACCTATATGCCCTTTCGTTCTGAGCCGGATGTCACTCCTTTTATGGAATGGTGCTGGAAGGAAAGCATTCGTGTACTTTTGCCCAGAGTGATCAAAGAAACCCGCAGTTTCGTTCTGCATGCTGTTAACGGGTACGGCGAAATTGAGAGCAACTCATGGGGGATCAGAGAGCCCAAAGTGGACTTGCCAATGGAGGATCAAATTTTATCGATTTCGATGATTTTGGTGCCAGGGCTTGCTTTTGACACGGATTTAGGCCGTTTGGGTTATGGCGGAGGTTTTTATGACCGCTTCATGCAGTTATATAGCTCGCGCGGCCTCGACAGGCCATACTCGGTCGCCGCAGCTTTTGATGTGCAGGTTGTCCCGGAGGTTCCAGTTTCTTGGCATGATTTTCGGCTGGATGGCTTGATCACGGAATCCTTGAATTTGCAGCAGCCCAGTCGTTAAGCGCATAAATGAAACATGGCAGATGCTTACGAAGTAAGTTTTCTACGAAAACTCTAAGGAGGCGAGTTAATGGAATCTACCTCTGATTTAACCCATTTTAATGAACAAGGACGCGCCCGCATGGTCGATGTCTCGGATAAAGCGGCAACGAAGCGTTCCGCCACAGCTACATCCATTATTACGATGAAAAGCACGACGCTGGAGCTTATCAAGCAAGGAAAGCTTAAAAAAGGCGACGTTCTGGCCGTAGCGCAGGTTGCAGGTATTATGGCCGCCAAACGAACTTCAGAGTGGATTCCCATGTGCCATCCGATTGCTCTGACCGGCGTTGATATTCAATTTACCGACAATGGTGAAAATGAGTTATACATAGAAGCTACTGTCCGCACGACCGGGCCTACAGGCGTAGAAATGGAAGCCTTGACCGCCGTATCTGCGGCCGCTCTAACCGTTTATGATATGTGCAAGGCTGTGGAAAAGGATATGGTGATCAGCTCTACGATGCTGCTCGCCAAGACAGGAGGTAAAAGCGGAGATTTTTACAGAAAAGAAACACTTTCTTAATCTATTTTTGTTAAAGTAAAAGAGAGAAGAGGTGAGTTTGATGCGCTGGAAGGTTGCGATTCTTACCGCAAGTGACCGCGGTTTTCGAGGGGAACGGGAAGATACGAGTGCACAGGTAATCCGTGAGCTGGTGGAAGAGGAGCTTCAGGGCGAGGTCATCGAGTATCGGGTTGTTCCGGATGAGATGGATGAAATTATGGCCTCATTGATAGAGATGACGGATTATTACCAAGCCGATTTGATTTTGACTACTGGTGGAACAGGGCTTGCGCCTAGAGATATAACACCGGAAGCGACGCTCCAGGTTGTTGATCGTGTAGCTCCGGGATTCGCTGAAGCCATGAGGATGTATTCAATGCAGAAGACGCCGAGGGCTATGCTGTCACGCGCAGTTGCCGGCATTCGGGGGCGGACGCTGATCATTAATCTGCCTGGCAGTCCGAAGGGCGTTCAGGAAAATTTGATGGCGATTATCGACCAGCTGTCTCATGCCCTCGGCATCCTGACCGGCAGCAAGGAAGGGGATCATCCTGATGAAACATGAAACGATGCTGCGCGAAGTGAAGGTTGAAGATGCGGTGGGCATGATCCTGCCGCATGATTTGACGCAGATTTTGCCCGGCGAATTCAAGGGCCGGTTGTTTCGTAAAGGACACCAGATTCAGGAGTCCGATATCCCGGCTTTGCTCAGCATAGGCAAGGAGCATATTTATGTGATGGAGCTGCAGCCCGGCTATCTGCACGAGGATGAAGCGGCCTTGCGCATGGCTGAGGCTATTCGCGGGGCGAATGTGGTTTTGACGGAGCCGAATGAAGGCAAAGTCAATTTGAAGTCGGCGATCCAGGGGCTGGCGAAGCTGAATAAAGCTTTTATCGACAGCGTGAATGCTGTGGATCAGCTGGTGCTGTCCACAATCACCACGAACAGTGTTGTCCAAGCAGGGCAATCGATTGCGGCTACTCGGGTGATTCCACTGATCGTCGAGGAAGCCAAGGTCGTGGGTGTTGAACTGCAAGCAAGGGAGCTGCAACAGGAGCAAGTGAGCTTGATCGAGGTCAAGCCGTTCCGCAAGCTGCGGGTGGGTCTGATCACCACCGGCAGCGAAGTGTTCAAGGGCCGCATTCAGGATAAATTCGGCCCGGTTGTAAGAGCGAAGGTCGCAGCGCTGGGTTCGGAGGTGATCGACCAGCATTTAGCGCCGGATGACAGTGAAATGATTGTTCACCATATTCGCGCTTATGTGGAAGAAGGCGGCGTGGATCTCATCCTGCTGACCGGCGGCATGTCGGTTGATCCCGATGATCGGACACCTGGAGCCATACGGCAAGCTGGTGCGCGCATAATCAGCTATGGGACACCGATGCTGCCAGGATCGATGCTGATGATGGCCTATTTGGGTGACATCCCCGTAATGGGATTGCCTGGATGCGTGATGCATGATCCGTATACTTCGTTTGATGTTTTGCTGCCGAGAGTGTGCGCGGGAGAAATCATCACGCGTGAAGACATTACGAACATGGGCTATGGCGGGCTTACTTAAAATAAGATGGGGGAGTCAGGACTCCCGATTAAGGTGGTGACACCATGCTGCAAAATATTGGCTTCTCTGAAATATTATTAATCGGTATTGTTGCGCTCATTCTGTTTGGACCGCAGAAGCTGCCGGAAATCGGCAAAATGGTCGGTAAAACGTTGAATGAGTTCAGAAAAAGCGCGCGCGGACTGCTTGAAGAGGTGAAGACAGAGCCGCCAAGAGAAGCTCCTGCCGAACTGGTGGAGAAGCTGCCTTCATCTGAACCGGTGGTTGTTCCCTCAGAGCTTCCAGCGCGAGCAGACACAGCTTCGGATGCTCCTACCGAGGTAAAGCCTGAGCCGTCTCCTCCGAGAAGCGATCCAAGGCGTCTGCCGGATTGAAACTAGCAAGAGTAGGGTTGGTGAAACATGTCTACGAATGATGAAATGTCTTTGGTGGATCACCTCGGTGAGCTCCGCAAAAGGATTATGTGGATTTTGCTCGTACTCGTGGCCGGTATGATCGCCGGTCTAATCTGTGCGCGGCCGCTGATTCGCTATATGAAAAGCATCCCGCCTGCAAGCGGCATCAGCTGGAGTGTATTTTCACCCTGGGATGCGCTTAAGCTGTATATGAATTTCGGGCTGGCGATTGGCCTGCTGGTCACTTTGCCGGTGATCTTTTACCATCTGTGGGCATTCGTAAGGCCGGGGCTTCGTCCCATCGAGCAAAAAGCGTCAATCATCTATATCCCGGGCGCCTTTGTGCTGTTTCTGGCTGGCCTGGCTTTCGGGTATTTTGTTGTGTTTCCGCTGGCTTTTCATTTCACCTCCTCCATCAGCAAAAGCCTGGATATTAACGAGTTGTATGGGGCTGCTCAGTATTTTTCTTTTATGTTCAATATCATCATTCCGTTATCGATTGTGTTTGAATTGCCGGTTCTCGTGATGTTCCTTACGAAAATAAGACTGCTCAATCCAAAGCGCCTGCAGAAATTTCGACGCTATGCGTACATGCTGATGGTCATTCTGTCGACTGTGATTACACCGCCGGATGCCATCTCAGCGATAATGGTCGCTATTCCCCTCATTGTTCTGTACGAGATCGGGGTGCTCTTATCGTCCAGGATCTACAGGAAGCAGCAAAATCAGGACGCTGCATGGGAACAAGAATACGGAGCCAAATAAAACAGTCTGATCTTGTACACTTGGAATATTTGTCCAACTGATGGATACAATGAGAGAGGTACAAAAAAGTTTGAAAAAAGTGTAAAAGGACTTGCAAAATACAGCCGAAATGTTTATCATAAGAATTGTTGTTAGCACTAAACGCATACGAGTGCTAATAACCAAAAATTTCACAAGAACCATATTTGAAGGAGGCTATTTTTCCATGATCAGACCGTTAGGTGATCGCGTAATCATTGAAGCTATTGCGAAAGAGGAGACTACTGCAAGCGGCATCTTGCTGCCAGAGACTGCAAAAGAAAAACCGCAGGAAGGCAAAGTTGTTGCTGCGGGAGCAGGCGTTTTGAAGGATGGAGTGCGTGTTCCGCTTGAAGTCCAAGAAGGCGACCGTATCATTTTCTCCAAATATGCAGGCACTGAAGTGAAATACGAAGGACGCGAACTGTTGATCTTGCGCGAAAGCGATATTCTCGCTGTATTAGCCTAATCGATTGCAGGTATAGAGTCCGCAGCAAGCATACTTATGGATCCGTTTCACCTACTTACCAATTACTCTTAGGGAGGTTTCATTTTCATGGCAAAAGAAATTAAATTCAGTGAAGACGCACGCCGCGCAATGCTTCGTGGGGTCGACGCTCTTGCTAACGCAGTAAAAGTAACACTCGGTCCGAAGGGCCGTAACGTAGTTCTTGAGAAAAAATTCGGAAGCCCGCTTATCACGAACGATGGTGTGACCATTGCGAAGGAAATCGAGCTTGAAGATGCTTTTGAAAACATGGGCGCTCAGCTGGTTAAAGAAGTAGCAACCAAAACAAACGACGTAGCCGGTGACGGTACGACAACTGCAACGGTTCTTGCCCAAGCTATGATCCGTGAAGGTCTGAAAAACGTAACTGCAGGCGCGAACCCGATGGTTATCCGCAAAGGGATCGAGAAAGCCGTTAAAGCAGCAGTAGAAGAGCTTCAAAGAATCGCGAAGCCTATTGAAGGTAAACAATCGATCGCTCAAGTCGCTGCTATCTCCGCAGCTGACGACGAAGTAGGCCAACTGATTGCCGAAGCTATGGAAAAAGTAGGCAAAGACGGTGTGATCACAGTTGAAGAGTCCCGTGGATTCATCACCGAGCTCGAAGTAGTAGAAGGTATGCAGTTCGACCGTGGCTACGTTTCCCCTTACATGATCACAGACACAGATAAAATGGAAGCCATTCTGGAAAATCCATATATTCTGATCACAGATAAGAAAATCTCCAACATCCAAGAAATCCTTCCGGTTCTGGAAAAAGTGGTTCAATCCGGCAAGCAGCTTCTGATCATTGCTGAAGATATTGAAGGCGAAGCACAAGCTACGATCATCGTGAACAAGCTTCGCGGCACATTCACTTGCGTAGCTGTAAAAGCTCCTGGCTTCGGTGATCGCCGTAAAGCTATGCTGCAAGACATCGCTGCTCTGACTGGCGGTCAAGTGATCACTGAAGAGCTCGGCCTTGAGCTGAAATCCACGACACCTGATCAATTGGGAAGCGCGCGTCAAATCCGTGTAACCAAAGAAAACACCATCATTGTGGATGGCGCTGGCGACAAAAAAGACATCGGCGCACGCATCAAGCAAATTCGCTCACAGTTGGAAGAAACAACTTCCGATTTCGATAAAGAAAAGCTTCAAGAACGTCTTGCCAAGCTTGCTGGCGGTGTAGCTGTCATCAAGGTTGGAGCTGCTACCGAAACTGAGCTGAAAGAGCGCAAGCTTCGCATTGAAGATGCTTTGAACGCTACTCGCGCAGCGGTTGAAGAAGGAATCGTATCCGGCGGGGGCACAGCCCTTGTGAACGTCTATAGCGCTGTTGCAGCAGTAGATGTATCTGGTGACGAGAAGACAGGTGTAAACATCGTTCTACGCGCTCTGGAAGAGCCTGTACGCACGATTGCTTCCAATGCAGGTCAAGAAGGCTCCGTTATTGTTGAGCGTCTTAAGAAAGAAGCTGTAGGCGTAGGCTACAACGCAGCTACCGGCGAATGGGTTAACATGTTCGAAGCAGGTATCGTAGATCCGGCTAAAGTAACCCGTTACGCGCTGCAAAACGCAGCATCTGTAGCGGCTATGTTCCTTACAACCGAAGCGGTTATCGCTGACAAGCCTGAGAAAGACAAAGGCGGCATGCCAGATATGGGCGGCATGGGCGGTATGGGTGGAATGGGCGGTATGATGTAAAAAAGGGTTAAATCCCTTATGTATCAAGGGTTTCCTTAACTGGAACACCCGATTGACCACATTTTGACCACATCGTGTTGGATTAGAGGCTTCTCATGAGTTTGCCGAACTTGTGAGAGGTCTCTTTTTTTCGTGCAGCGCCCGAAATAAAGAATATTGGTATCTTAGATCTGTAATAGTCACGGTATAACCTAAGTTTTCTAGTCGTCGAACTGCGTACTTTACAATAGATTGTTGCTTTTGTTTGTCAAAATAATCTTCACTAAGTCTACGTACATTTCCTTATGAGTTAAGATATAGAAGGCAATTCTTAACATAGCATAAGCACATTTACTGCTGCTCTTTTTTACCATTTCGTGCTGCTGTACGTCTGTACATGGCACCGAGATAGTTTTTTGAAGCTGCAACGGAATGTGCTGCTTCGATTAAAGCAGATTTCAGATATTTGTTTCCGATTTGGCTTTGGAAGATTTCCTTTTTTTTTGCACTTTCGTTATGTCCAGGTAACAGTTCTGCCCATGAACATAAAAGCGCAGAACTGGGAAACTGCTTCTTAATATTAGTCCCTTGTGTGATAGAGTTCAAAAATACAAATACTAGGAGGACTTCCGGTATTGATCAGTAGGGTTTATGAACGGCTTTCATGCCGTCAGCTTATCGTTTTGTTCCGTCCATCGCCATAGCTTTTCCCAAAAAGTGAGCGATCTTATCACCCATGATGGCGCAAATCATCCCCCACGCCTCAGGATCGATAAGTGATCCAAAAATCTCCTGGTAATTCTCAAAGTTGTCCTCCATGATGAAATCGTGGTGATCTATCTGCCAAGGAACCAAGCCTTCCCCTTGCCTTCTTTATCAATCTCGACAGATGTGAGACATTCGATCTTATGCAAATAATTCAGCAGATTCTTCTGATAAGAAATTGATGAGTCTTATAAACGGTAAATAAATGTTGCAGTTTTAACCGTTTCTCAACTTCCTGTATTGGGCGGCGACATCATCCACAAAGTGAACGAGTGGATCGCCCTCGAAGAGTCGCGCAGACGTCCTTCATAATTTCCTCCAATTTATCACGCAAAACGCTGATAACAAAAAGGTGTTACAAGAACATCATATGTTGCATTGCAAAATATTCCGTTTAATTTAACCACGTCCTTCTGAGGGAATATCACCAACCTCTGGCTGAAGGCGTTCGATTCCTGGGAACTTGTTTTACAAATATGTTGGACCTGTGCTACCTATCCAGAATTGTTTGGAAATCGAGGATTTGTGTATGACGAGGAATGCATAATAACCTATGAGGAAGGATCCTTTGAAATCATTCGTTTAACAGTCTACTTTTTCTTTCTTCTAGTGGTACCAACTCATTGGGGACTTTACCTTCGCCATGGCCGAACCAAAACCTGTTGAGACAAATATCTTTTTCAACGAGTACACATCCCTTCAGGAACATTTGTTCTAATTAAATGGTATCATGAAATAAAGAAACATCAATATCGTTGAATCTATTATTAGAAGAGTATAAAACACCCGTTTATCAGAAACGTCATTAATTTTCGAGCTGGTACTTCCAAACAATCATTTTCTTTATTACATCTTCTAAATTTTGCTGGGCCGTACGCAGGCACGGTATTACTTTGGAGGAATGGGCTGCAGATTTTAGAGATTATATCGAACGAATTATTGAAGTAATTCATCGATCTGATACATTCAATGATGTAACCCAAACTGCATCATCAGTAGACTGTGTAATTAAGATTTTAGGTGAACTTGGATTAACGGGTATGGAGAGGGTACGTAGAATCTAATTGGACAAAAAGCCAAATGGTTTCTTGATGGATCCGTTCGAAGACTGGATTAGAATTTTTATACCAAAGGAGATGCCGCGGCGTCTCCTTCTTTATTGTTGAAAGCAACATAATCAGATTGTGTTGCTTTTAGAACGCCCAGCATGGGCACCGTCAAAAATAATCCACTTAGTTCCGTCTTATAGATATCAAGCTTGCTGCATATGATCCATCTCTAATTAATAGGTAAAATGTTGGTATCCCATTATGTTAATGTACAATGTAATATTTTAATAATGTTGCATCCATAAAATACACATCACCGGATTTTTCTTGACAAATTTTCCTAATTCATGTTACCTTATCTTACAAAGTATAAGCCTTTATCTTCTTAAATTATGTGGATCGTGGAGTACGGCGCGAAGATGTCTGGGAGTTGTCTCCGGAAACCGACAAATTCTTCACCTTCATGAAGGATAACGGGTTGATGAATCTAGTCATCTGCTTCATATATTCATATATTTTGGCTCAAATTCTTTCATTGGAAAATGTTGCACCCCCCCAAAAAAAATCCGAAGTCTACACCATGAAAAGCTTGCTTTAAGTAGGATCTTTTTTTTCTGGTGCATTAAGTAAAGAGAGTTCAAAAGTTTGATATGCTGTCAGACTAAATATAAAGGGAGGAAATACAATGACGAAACGAAAGTATTTGGCAACCGTTTTAATTGGCTTGATGACCGTTAGCCTTACATTAGCTGGTTGCAGCACAAGCAAGCCGGTTTCATC
Source organism: Paenibacillus sp. GP183 (assembly GCF_900104695.1). NCBI lineage: Bacteria > Bacillati > Bacillota > Bacilli > Caryophanales > Paenibacillaceae > Paenibacillus > Paenibacillus sp. GP183. Next base: position 3,052,555 of record NZ_FNSW01000001.1, on the reverse strand, counting down.
CGATGCAAGCCAAAAACCAGTTTCATCTGGGGCACCGGAGATCAAGAAGGAAGCGCAGACTCTGGCGAAAAAGGAAGGGAACAAGCTTACGATCGCGGTAGCGGATAACTTTATTAGCATGGATCCCCACGACACGAACGACACATTGTCCGGTTCCGCGCAAGCAACCATGTTCGAAGGATTGCTCGGTTTCGACAAGGATATGAAGATGATCCCCGTACTGGCGGAAAGCTACGAAGCAAGCGCCGATGCGAAGGTATTCACCTTCAAGCTGCGCAAGGGGGTCAAGTTCCACGACGGAACCCCGTTTAATGCGGACGCCGCGAAGGCCAACTTCGACAGAGTGTCCAATCCGGACAATAAATTAAAACGATACAGCCTGTTTGCCCTCATTGTCAAAACTGAAGCGGTAGACGAGTACACCTTCAGGGTGACATTAAAGGAACCGTTCGGTGCGATGCTGAATAACTTCGCCCATCCGGCGGCGAGGATCATCAGTCCAAAGGCTTTGGCGACATACGGCAAAGATGTGTCCAAGCATCCTATCGGAACAGGCCCGTTCAAATTTGTCGAGTGGGACCCAAGCGATCATCTGATGGTTGAAAAAAATCCAGACTATTGGCAAAAAGGATTGCCGAAGGTGGATGGTATCAAATTCAAACCGGTACCGGAAAACGGATCGCGTGTAGCGATGCTGCAAACGGGGGAAGTTGATTTTATTTATCCCTTTCCTTCCGACCAGGCCCAGGCCATTAGTGGAAAAGACGGCATCGTTGTCGAAAATAAGCCATCCATCATTGCCCGCTATGTGGCCATGAACACAACGAAGAAGCCTTTCAATGACGTTCGAGTGCGTCAGGCGATCAACTACGCGATCAATAAAGAAGCTTTCTTGAAGGTTGTATTCCGCGGTTATGGGAGTGTCTTGGATTCGATCATTCCACCTGGCCTGCAATTTTACTCTAAGCAGACGCCTTATGCGTACAACTTAGAAAAGGCCAAACAATTATTGAAAGAAGCCGGTTATGAAAATGGCTTTGAAACGCAAATCTGGGGAGCCAACAACTCTACCGCGATGAAAGCGATGGAATTTCTGCAGCAGCAATTAGCGCAAGTAGGCATTAAGGTAAAGGTAGTTCCGATGGAATCGGGCACGCTCTCATCAAAAATTTGGAACGTTAAAGATCCGAAAGACGCGGAAATCGAGCTCTACTATGGTGGTTGGTCTTCTTCCACAGGAGATGCAGACTGGGGGATTCGTCCATTGTTAGCCGGCGAATCCGTCCCGCCGAAGTCCTATAACACAGCTTACTACACGAATGAAAAGGCCGATCAGCTCATTAGCGCAGGCCTAAATACCGCGGATCCAGAAAAGCGGAAAGCGACATATGCTGAGGTGCAGAAAATGATTTGGCAAGACGCCCCATGGGCAGGCCTTATCGTCGAAGACACGTTGGCGGGAAGAAAGAACTATTTGGATGGGGTTTATTTGATTCCTGACGGCGCCCTAAGTGTTAAAGAGGCGGAAATTAAACATTAATGAGAATTTGGAAGAGCGCTAAGATGATTAGCGCTCTCCTCATATTCAACCGGTAGGAGGCGCGGTATGCTTCGATATATCGTTAAACGCTTGCTTGGCATCGTCCCTATTCTATTGATCGTTTCCATTTTTATTTTTTTGTTTGTTCATTTGATCCCTGGCGACCCTGCTAGGCTTGTGGCAGGCCAGGACGCCAGTCAAAAGGATGTGGAGCTTGTTCGCCAGCAGCTTGGTTTGGATAAGCCGCTCGTGGCGCAGTATATAAACTTCGTCGGTAAACTGGTGCAAGGCAATTTGGGAGTATCCATGAAAACCAAACGGCCCGTATTTGAGGAAATCGCTGCAAGGTTTATGCCCACATTATGGCTGACTGTATGCAGCATGGCTTGGGCGGTCGTGCTCGGTTTGCTTATCGGTGTCATCTCGGCGACAAAGCGGAATAAGTGGCAGGATTACGTCGGCATGTTCAGTGCGGTATCCGGCATTTCATTGCCAGCCTTCTGCCTCGGTCTGGTGCTGATTCAAATATTTTCGGTCAAGCTCGGCCTACTGCCGACAGGAGGCAAAGACTCTTGGCAAAGCTATGTTCTGCCCTCGATCACATTAGGAGCCGGGGTCGCCGCGGTCATTGCCCGGTTCGTGCGTTCTTCCCTGTTGGATATTCTCAAGGAAGACTATGTTCGTACGGGAAGAGCCAAGGGCTTGAAGGAAAATGTGGTGGTGTGGAAGCATGCCTTGAAAAATGCGATGATACCGGTTATAACAATGACGGGTTTGCAGTTTGGATTTTTGCTCGGAGGCTCCATCGTCGTGGAGACCGTATTCAGTTGGCCGGGATTGGGACGATTGCTGATCGATTCGGTATCTTTCCGCGATTTCACGGTGATCCAGGCGGAAATGCTATTGTTTGCTCTCGAGTTCATTATGATCAATTTAATAGTCGATATTTTGTATGCGGTCATGAATCCACAAATTCGCTATGAGTAGGACGAGGAGGAGACGGATTTGCCAAATAGCCATGCAGTAGTCCGACCCAATGAACGTATCGTTCAACAAGAAGCGGAAAAGGTACATACCCCGTTATCCGAGTTTTGGCGAAAATTTAAAAAGCAGCGAATGGCGCTCATAGCCGCATGCTCTATCGTGATGATGGTGATTGTCGCCTTGACCAGTTCTCAAATCGCTCCCTATTCAGCTGTAGAGCCGGACTATGATCATATTTTGAGCGGTCCCTCTTTCCAACACCTGGCAGGGACCGATGCATTCGGAAGAGATATCTTAAGCCGGATTATTGAAGGCACGAGAATCTCCTTGTTTGTCGGATTGACCTCCGTATTCGCAGGAGGGATCGTAGGAACAATCCTAGGCATATTAAGCGGTTACTACGGGGGATGGCTGGACAGCATCATTATGCGATTGTGTGACGTCTTGCTAGCGTTTCCGGGAATTTTGCTGGCCATTGGCATTATTGCTATTTTGGGACCGGGTTTAGGAAATGTCATCATTGCTGTTGCGATTTTTAGCATTCCTGTTTTCGCTAGAATCGTACGAAGCAGTACACTCTCCATCAAAGCCGCGGTATTTGTCGAGTCTGCCCGATCCATTGGATCTTCCCATCGCCGCATCATTTGGAAGCATATATTTCCGGGGACGTTGTCCAGCATTATTGTGTATTTTACGATGCGGATTGGAACCTCGATTTTGACTGCGGCCAGCCTCAGCTTTCTGGGATTGGGCGCGCAGCCTCCCTCGCCGGAGTGGGGCGCGATGCTCAGCTCCGGAAGAGACTTTTTGAATACAGCCCCTTATATTGTCTTTTTTCCGGCATTTGCGATATTCATTACTGTGCTTTCCTTCAATCTGCTAGGTGACGGTTTGCGGGACGCCCTTGATCCAAAGCTGAAAGATTAACAGACAGGGAGTGGTTACATGAACGACAAGATATTGGAAATTTCGAATTTAAAAACTTATTTTTTTTTAGATAGCGGTCAAGTTCCTGCTGTCAATGGTGTCGATTTTTTTATACGCAAAGGGGAGACGCTCGGAATTGTAGGCGAATCCGGTTGCGGCAAAAGCGTCACCTCTCTTTCTATCATGCGTCTGTTAGCGCATACTCCGGGAAGAGTGGTCGATGGGTCGATTCGATTTGAAGGAACGGACCTTTTATCCCTATCGGAAAATGCAATGAGAGAGATCCGGGGTAACGAAATCGCGATGATTTTCCAGGAGCCGATGACTTCCCTAAACCCGGTCTTTAAAATTGGAGACCAGATTGGCGAGGCTGTGCGGCTTCATCTAAAGCTCGACAAGAAACAGGCCCGGGAACATGTGAAGAATATGTTGAAATTAGTGGGAATTCCACGCGCGACGGAAATTATGGACGAGTATCCGCACCAGCTGTCCGGCGGAATGAGGCAAAGAGTGATGATTGCGATGGCCATGTCATGCGAGCCAAAGCTGTTAATCGCTGATGAACCGACAACCGCTCTTGATGTTACCATACAAGCGCAGATCCTTGATTTGATGAAGAAGCTGAAAGAAGAAAAAGGGACAGCCATCATGCTGATTACCCATGATTTGGGCATTGTGGCTGAAATGTGCGACCGTGTCGTGGTGATGTATGCAGGAAAAGTGGTAGAGGAAGCCGATGTTTTTGAAATTTTTGAAAATCCGCAACACCCTTATACGAAAGGGTTGCTTAACTCCATTCCAAAGCTGCGTCAAAAAATGGATCGGCTGGAGTCCATTCCAGGCAACGTTCCGATTCCGGCGAATATGCCGACTGGGTGCAAATTTGCTCCGCGCTGCTCGCAAGCCATGGACATTTGCTGGGAACAAGACCCTGATTTGATGCAAATCGCAGATGGCCATCAATGTCGCTGTTTCCTCCTAAATGTGAATAAACTTGCAAAGGAGGCGTAAAGAATGGGTGATCTGTTAGTCGAAGTGAGAAATTTAAAGAAATACTTCCCGGTTAACAAAGGGTTACTAGGTCGGAGAAAATCGTATGTTCGTGCTGTCGACGGGGTTTCTCTCTCCATTCACAAGGGAGAAACGCTCGGATTGGTTGGAGAAAGCGGATGCGGAAAGTCTACGACAGGACGCATGATCATGCGGTTATTAGCGCCGACTGAAGGCGAAATATGGTTTAATGGCAAAGACATCAGCCAGTTCAATGACCATCAGTTGCGGGAGATAAGAAAAGAAATGCAGATGGTTTTTCAGGATCCTTATGCCTCCCTTAATCCTCGGATGACAGTCGGAGAAATCATCGCGGAGCCTTTAGTCGTTCATAACATGCTGGCTGGAAAAGAGAAAGAGAGACGTGTCCATGAGTTGTTGGAATTAGTCGGCCTCACTTCTTATCACGCGAAACGCTATGCCCATGAATTTAGCGGAGGCCAAAGGCAACGAATCGGGATTGCTAGAGCTCTTGCTTTGAATCCAAAGTTGATTGTGGCTGACGAGCCTGTTTCAGCGCTTGATGTTTCCATTCAATCCCAAGTGTTGAACCTTATGCAGGATTTGCAACAGGAATGTGGGTTGACCTATCTATTTATCTCCCATGACCTTAGCATTGTGGAGCATATAAGCACTCGCGTAGGCGTCATGTATCTGGGAAGAATTGTCGAGATTTCTGACAAGGATTCTCTGTATGATAAACCGTTACATCCTTATACCCAGTCTTTATTATCTGCTGTTCCGGTAGCGAATCCGCGTATTAAGAAAGAACGGATCATCCTGGAAGGGGATATTCCAAGTCCATCCAATCCGCCCAAAGGATGTGCGTTTCACCCACGCTGCCGGTCCTGTATGGATATTTGCAAGACGACCGTTCCTGAATTAAATGAGATTGAGCCGAGTCATTTTGCAGCCTGCCATTTATATGGATGACGAAGGGAGGGCACCCTTGGAAACACGATATAGACTACGGGAGCTCGGAGTAAACATAGGGAAATTTGAAACGGGAAAGTGGAACGGTATTACAGACGTTGAAGGAGTATTGGTCGGTCAACTAACGCTCTCCTATGAATTGTCAGGCGGAAAATTTGCACAAACTGGGGTAACAGCTATATTGCCGCACCCAGGAAACATATTTCAAGAAAAAGTGTTAGGCAGCTATTATGTCATTAATGGGTTTGGAAAAACAGTCGGAAGTGTGCAATTGCAGGAGCTTGGTCTCATTGAGAGCCCGATTGTGCTGACCAATACACTATCCGTTCCTGCTGCTGCGGAAGGGACGATCCGCTACCTGCTCGAACAAAATAAGGATATTGGCGATACGACGGGAACCGTAAATGTAATCGTCGGCGAGTGTAATGACGGGTATTTAAACGACATTCGCGGACTACATGTGAAACCTGAAGATGTGTATAAAACCATTCAATCAGCGAAATCAGAAATGATAGAAGAAGGATGTGTAGGTGCCGGAACAGGCATGTCTTGTTTTGGATACAAAGGAGGAGTCGGAACAAGCTCCAGAAAAGCCTCGTTTCATTCTGAATCATATACGGTAGGAGCACTCGTTGTAAGCAATTTTGGCAAAAGAGAAGATTTCCATTTTCCTTATTGTATCCCAACAGCGGTCCTTATCGGAGAACAAAATGATGAGAATGGTCCGGACGGCTCTATTATGATTGTCATTGCAACGGACGCGCCAGTAAGCGAGAGACAGCTTCATCGGATAGCCAAACGGGCGGCATTCGGGCTTGCACGTACAGGATCTTACGCTGCCCATGGAAGCGGAGACATTGTCATTTCGTTTTCTACTGCGCACCGTTTTCCCCATTATCCAACCGCATTAACAAATACATGTTCTTATCTTGTTGAAAGTGGTGAGTATATTTCGCGTTTGTTTGAAATGACCGTGGAGGCTGTCGAGGAAGCGATTTGGAACTCTTTATGTAAAGCAACTACGATTCGCGGTCAATATGGAAGAATTCGACACGCGATACCTTACGAAAACATGGGTTTTACTAGCAAGGAAATATGAATGTTTTAGCTTTTAAAACTACGACGGCACAATCAACAAACTACCACTTGATCCCATTGATTCTCCAGTTGTTGCAGAAAATTGTGGGGATTGCGATTAAACCGTCTTCGTTGAACGCTTTCGGATAGTCGTTCGCTCCATTGTGCTTTGCGCATTGTATAGGTTTCATAGCTCACGGTTCGTAAACGGGCGACGACGTGCTTCTGACGAAGCGCATCATCAACAAGTACAATCATTTCTCCGTTACGTATGATGTAACTATTCCAATTCCGAAGACCTGTGATCCGACGATGGCAAGATTTCGTCCGCCGAAAAAATTGCTCCAGATCGTTGTTCGTTCGCGGGAGGTAATAGTGGTCGTAGCAGGTAAACAACCCTTTCCAGAACCCGCGAGAGTAGCGGATCACATTGTCGACCATGGGAGCATCGGTCTCGTCGGAATACGTCTGTTTGAGCCAGTTCAGCACATGAGTCATTTCCCATTCAGCCGTTTCGCTGGTCTTGTCTACTTCCGGCTCCAACGCCGCCGCTATATGTGAAATCGGCTTTGCCCAGCGACATACGGTTTCATAAAGGACCCCAAGTTCGTCTAGTTTACTGAAAATTCTGACCATACCCTGAAGAAGATGAGGCTCTTTTTTTAGTCAAGCATCGCTGTAGCGACGCCTGTATGGCCTGGGCTCGTTCATAGATCAGCATACCGGGCAAATCAAGTGGTGGTTCGCCATCTTCCAGGAGTAAAGCGCGCACTGCAGCGGCATAACCCTTTGCCACCTGGGCCTCCTTGTACGAGGGCGCTTCTGGTGCATCGCTCAATGCAAGGGGACTCGCTTTTGCGCTTGCCTGTGCTTCCGTGATTGCTTTTTTCTCGGCTTGCTCGATTTTTCGCTCTATATCCCGCAGGCCGCGCATGCTCTTTTTCAGTTCCATTTTGAGTTTGCGATCGGCATCCACAACAGGCTTTGCGATGTCTTTCAGATAATGGTATTGGCAGTACTGATACGGTACATCAGGCAAGAGCGATTCGAAAGCCTGCCGGATGGAAACCTGCCCGTCGCTGACAATCCCTACGATGGGATAACCCAGTTCAATAATCGGATCGATAAGTGTCCGTAATTCGGCGGCGGCTCCGCTCTTCATGTTCTGAGCCGCTAGAATCGTGCCGCTAAATACTTCTCGGATGACGTATAACATCTCGTTTCCTTTTTCGGGTTGGACGCCATCCATGGAAAGGATGATGCCGCCATTCTGTGCTGTGGTTTCCGCCAAGATTTGTTTGACGTAATCGTCAAGGCTTGCAGCTAGCAGTGTTTGATACCGTTCATATAAGGTTTGTGCGTATCTTTCACTCGTCACTATACCGCGCTCATTTAGCGTATCCGCAATCTCCTTGCAGGTGCGATGCTGTTTGAAGCGCAGTTCGCCGACGAGACAGAGCACATCGTAACTGTATGAGGAGTGCTTCATACTCAGCGCTTCCGCTTCAGCCGATTTGTACGTGACACCAGCGTGCGGACAGTCTATGTTGGGACAGGCATAAGCCATGCTCCAAGCGTGAATGACGCCGCTGAGTGTTGAAATTTTCTTGTTCCATGCAGTGTGGGAACGCTTTAATCTGATCCCGCAATGCGGGCAGTTTTTCATTTCGGGTCTGAAGTAAATTTTCGGCGCGGCGCCGAGGCGATTTTTCGAAAGCAAAAGGGTCAACTCCTAGAGAAATTGTTGTCCTTTATGTATTCGACAAAAGAAAGGAAAATCCTGTTTGTTAATTGTGCTATCGTAGTTTAAAAAAAGTTGATTATCCCACCTTTTTTAAGTTAGTTCATTTGACTTTTTACATAATCAATGAAGTACTGACATACCTGCAACATTTCTTCACTTTTGCCCCACATCATTTCAGGATGCCATTGGATACCTAAAGCAAATTGATGTACTGTACTCTCAATTCCTTCTACCACCCCATCTTCAGCTTGTGCGGCAATCATGAAATGAGGTGCCAAATCTTTAACTGCCTGATGGTGAAAACTATTGCTGAATACCTGTCCTTTTTGAAAGATTTCAAAAAGCTTACTGCCCTTTTGCAGAGAAACATAGTGGCTGGCATCTGGGCGAGGCGCTTTTTGCATATGCTGGCTACTATCTTTCATTTGAGAAGGAAGATCTTGATAGAGTGTCCCTCCCATCGCCACATTGATCAATTGAGCCCCTCGGCAAATCCCCAGAATCGGTTTATCTTTCGATAACGAATATCGAACGCTCATGAGCTCGATTTGATCCCGAAGCGGAAAAACTTCCCCTAGAAATCGATGAGGCATTTCTCCGTAATGATGGGGCCCTATATCCTCACCGCCGGTAAAGATCAACGCATCTGTCCGATCTATAATTTCCTTTATTAACTCTTCATCTTCAAGCAAAGGAATAACGATAGGAATTCCTCCACATTTTGCCACTCCGTTATAATACCCGTCTGCCACGTAGCAACCCATTGCTTGAGGATTTATGGATACTTTGGTGCTTGTAATTCCAATTAGCGGTTTCATCCTTTAATCCTCCTTGTCTTTATGCACCAGAACCTTTTCATCATTATAATACTTATAATTAGCAAAATTCACCATTAAATCCTGCAACACATTTTATTTGATTGAACTAACTATTTCTCGCAAGCAAACTCATCGTAATATTTTTCAAAGAAAAACCCATTTTTTCGTAGAGTTGAATAGCATGGTTCTCTGCAAAGGCACTTAGACGAATTTCAGGGTATCCTTAAAGTTTTAGGTGATCAATAGCACCATAAAGCACCATTAAATGCTTAGAAATTCCTTTTCCCCTGAATTCATGCAAGTATAGGTCCGCCGAGTACTTCGGTGAATCTTATATTTAGAGTCGCCTAAATAAGTACGATAGCTTATAGCTAATAATTGATGTTATTATACATGACATGATTATAGCTGGTGGGAAATAAAACAAAGAATTATTTTGTAGTTTTTTCATTTTGATGTTATTATACATGACATTAGTAAACGAGGGAATTCTCGGTTGTTACCTCGATGCCGCAAACAAGGTATACCATTAAAGTCGCTTATCGTTTGCTGGAGGAATTCGATCATGTTCTATTAGCCGGTTCGTTTAATGAAGGTATGATTCATGAATTGTTTTTTTCGGACTTTTGCTTTACGAGTTATGTTCACTATAAAAAATTGCAGACAGAAAGAGGTAACAAAATGAATGAAACGATTTCCGATCTTCAGCTCATTCTCGAAGATCTTCTTCAGCTAACCGATGCGAGCCGGACTACCTTGAGGATTGATATTCCAGAGCAAAACAGCAACATAGATGCACCTTTAATCGAGGTGTTAGCACCCGGTATTCGTTCTATAAAATCGCTCGCAAAGTTGGAACAACGCAAACTTCCTACGGTGATGTTTATGGAAGAAAATCGTTGCAACCTCATACAAGAAGATTGTGCCAACTCTGATGTTTCCCCGCCGAAGGATTTAATTCAAGTATACGGCGTTAAGGCGCAGATGTTAGGGCCACTTGTTTGGGATCATAAGTTGGTTGGTTTTATCTCGGTGCATTATACACCAAGTACCCGCCATTGGAGCCAAAATGAAATTACCGCACTCGATGATGTAAAAGAACGTGTCATGACCCGTTTAAAACAAGCTCAATGGGTGAGGTAAGTGTGATACTCGATCAAACGGGCATCCGAACACCGAGATTTAATCGTACGAAAATGGTGCAATCATGATTCAACACTTAAAAATTTGGATTAGCGGAGGGTCTAACTAATGAGAAAAAACGTCAAGTGGATCGCCAATTTAGCGATAGCGTCCTCTTTGCTGCTAACTTTAATAGGATGTTCCGCCGGTATCGCCAATCAGACAACAACAAAAGTAGGCAGCACGAGTACGAGTGCGAGTACCGCCAGCAGTACACCGAAAACAGGAGGCACGTTAAACATTTCGCTGTCAGGGGACACTGCGTCTCTAGATCCCAGCACTTCAGCTCTCGGTTATGAACGACAAGTCTATCAAAGTATATACGACAAGCTGGTCGAGTTGGACACCTCGGGGAAAATGGTGCCGATGCTGGCCGAGAAATGGAGCATCTCGAACGATAAAAAAACGTATACGTTCAATCTGCGTCAAGGGGTTAAGTTCCAAGATGGAACCGACTTTAACGCCGAGGCGGTTAAGTTTAACTTTGAGCGAAATAAGCAAGACACCTCCCCGCGTAAAAACGAGCTGAAATTTGTGGACAAAGTAACGGTACTCGATCCGCATACAGTGCAGATCGTGCTGACACAGCCATTTTCCGCCTTCCTCTCCATTTTAACGGACCGTTCAGGCATGATGGTATCGCCGGATGCGGTAAAAAAATACGGCGCAGACTTTAAATCAAATCCGGTGGGTACAGGGCCCTTTATGCTTAAAACATACACCCGAGGATCATCGATTGTCCTGGATAAGAACCCGAATTACTGGCAGCAGGGTTTGCCGAAGCTCGACCAGGTCGTCTATAAAATCTTTCCGGACCCGAATGTCGCATTTGTCAATTTGAAGAGCGGTGCCGTCGATATAACTGACTCGTTTCCTTCCAAGGAAATCGCCAATATGAAAAACGATCCTAAGACTCTAGTCATTAATGAAGCCGGTCAAGGGTTTTCCGGATTATTTATGAATTTGAATAAAGCGCCTTTCGATAAGGTGGAATTGCGTCAAGCCGTCGATTTGCTGATTGACCGGGATGCCATTGTCAACGTGGCACTGAATGGTGCGGCTATTCCGGCGAATTCGCCTTTTGTGCCTTCGCAGTTTGCTTATGGCAACAACGATAAAGCTGCAAAGCCCGACATAGTGAAGGCTAAAGAGCTTCTGAAAAAGGCCGGTGTGCCGGACGGATTCTCCTTTAAACTGATATACATCCAAAATCCGACGCTCCAGCAGGTTGTCCAAATGATTCAAGCCATGCTTAAGCAGGCCGGCATCAATGTCATTCTGGAAGCCCTTGACGCCACCGCGCATCAGGATCAACTTGTTAAAATGAATTTCGAGGCGGCCCTGCAAACATGGAGCGGACGGACGGACCCGGACCAAAATGCTTACGATAGATTCATAACTGGAGGCTATTTGAACTATTCCAAATACAGCAATCCGGAAGCCGATAAGTCTCTCAATGAGTCCCGCATGGAGGATGATCAAGCCAAGCGCAAATTGAGTTACGATAATCTGATGAAAACGCTCAATACGGATGTCCCTTATGTGTTTCTGTTTCATTCGAATTATGTTTTCGGACTTTCCAAAGCGGTTCAAGGCTATAAGTACGTATCCGACGGTATAATCCGCACCGTTAATTTGAGTAAAAATTAAGGATAGCAGGAATTGAGTCCATTTGATGACAAAGGAGAGAGAACTATGACGGAGAAAGGATTTTCAATGAGCGGCAAGGTGGCGATCGTGACCGGCGCGGGAGGCGGCATCGGCCGCGCAATCGCGGTCGCTTTTGCCGAGGCGGGTGCATCCGTCGCCTGCCTCGATCTCAATCTTGAGCTCGCGGAGGCCACAGTCGCCGCAGTGACGGCCACCGGAACGCACGGCATCGCGATCCGCTGCGACGTCGCAGAGGAGGCAGATACGCGCGACGCTGTTGATCGCGTTGTGACGACGTTTGGCGCCCTGCATGTGCTTCTCAACTGCGCTGCCGCATCCGACCCGACGAGCACCGTGGTCGACTGCACACCCGCAGACTGGGACATGGTCTTCGCTGTCAATGTCCGGAGCGCGTTCCTGATGAGCAAATGGGCGGTGCCGGCAATCGCGTCTAGCGGCGGCGGGTCGATCATCCACGTCGCTTCTCAGTTGGGCCGGGTCGGCGCGCCACAGCGCGCGGTCTATTGCGCAACAAAGGGGGCGCTGATCCAACTTGCGAAGGCGATGGCGATCGACCATGCATCCCAGAACATCCGCGTCAACGCCCTGTCTCCAGGCGCGGTCGAGACACAGCGCATGATGCGCTTCGGCAGCATGGAGGCGGCACGTGCCGAGTTGGGGCCGAAGCACCTGGTCGGCCGTATCGGCCTGCCGAATGAGATCGCTGCAGCAGCAGTCTTTCTAGCGAGCGATGCCTCCAGCTTTATGACCGGTGCCGATCTATTGGTCGATGGTGGTTACACGGCGATCTGAACCAGGCATCGGTTGATAAACAGAAATACGGAAGGACAAAAATCATAATAATCTGGATGACGACGCCAAGCTACTGCTTTCCAACGATCACGTGAATGAAGCATATCTGGCATAAATAACATGAACGCCGAATGGCCGGGGAGGAAGCGAAAGAAATGACGGTACTAATCACCGGAGGAACAGGTTTTATAGGTATTAATTTATCTGATGAACTAACCGATATGGGCACGGATGTCGTCTTATTTGCACGGGCTTCACTGCCTGAGGAAGCGAAAACCACTTTAGACCGTAGAAAAGGAAATTACTCATTTGTTCATTCAGATATATTAAACGGAAATGACTTAGATCATATTATAAAAAAATATGGTGTGACGAGTATAGTGCATGCTGCAGTAATTACGCCGGATTTAGAAAGAGAACGAAGCGAAAGCAGAAATATTATGCAAGTCAATTTTATGGGAACTGTAGAAATATTGGAGGCCGCAAAACGAAATAACATTGAAAAACTCATCTATTTAAGTTCGGGTTCGGTCTATGGAGAAGCAGCACTTGATGATGATTGGCTTAGCGAAGAGAAAACGTACCCTCGACCAACGACTTTATACGCAATTAGTAAATTCGCTGGTGAAAGAACTGTTTTAAGGTATAAAGAACTTTTTGATATGAATCTTACTGTTGCGAGAGTCGGAACGGTTTTTGGACCTTGGGAACGTTATACCGGCGTCAGAGATACGTTAAGTCCACTTTTTTTAACGACAAGATTGGCGGTCCTTGGGAAAGAAGCGATCCTTTCAAATCCATTTCACAAGGATTGGGTCTATAGCAAGGATATTGCGCGGGCACTTACCTCTTTATTGTTTTGCAAAAATTTAAAACATGATGTCTATCATTTAAGTTCAGGTGTTATTTGGTCTGTGTTAGATTGGTGTGAAAAACTAGCAAAAGAATTTCCGGAATTCAATTATAAATTAGTAAATAGTAATGAAATGGCAAATATTCCATACAGCGGAGATCGTTCTCCGCTTGCGATCAACAGAATAAAAGAAGACGTAGGATATGCGCCTCAGTATGGATTGGAAGAATCATTTAGCGATTATATGCAGTGGATTCGGGACACCTCTGGATTTTGGACTGAAAGTAGTCATTCATTGGGCCTTTAAAATAGGACCTCTTTTTTTATGGATAATTCATAGACCTTGAGAGCCACTTGTAATTGAAATTTAATTTCATTGAAGCAGCCGTGTACGTATACGAAAAAGCCAGGAATTCAGAAGAAGAAGTCAAACTTTATCTAAGGAGAGGGTTAAATTATGCGCCTTGCCACTATCAAGCTTAATGGTTCGGAAGCCACCGCAGTCGTGACAGAAAATGGAGTCATTCCCGTGGAGACATTAAATGCAAAGTTTAATAAATCCTGGTCGACAGAGCTGTTGAAACTGTTAATGACAGGGCAGCTGGAAGAAATGAAAATCTGGTTTCAAAACGGTGGGAAGAAGGATATTAAATCAATAGCAGATGAGATGATTCCACTTGTTCAAGTGAACTACGGACCGCTTTACCGCCATCCGCGAAAAATATGGGGCATCGGTCTTAATTATGTCGAGCACGCTGCAGACCTTCATGAAAAAGCACCAAGTACCGAACCCGCAAGCTTTATGAAACCGGACACTACGATTATAGGCCCGGGCGATGAGATCCAGATTCCCGTGCAGTCCAAACGCACAACAGCCGAATCTGAACTCGGCATCATTATCGGGAAGGAATGCAAAGATGTATCGGAAGAGGATGCCCAAAGCGTCATTGCTGGATTTACAACGATCATCGATATGACCGCTGAGGATATATTGGAAATTAATCCGAGGTATCTTACCCGCTCCAAAAGCTTCAATACATTTTTTAGTTTCGGCCCGCAACTGGTGACGCCAGATGAAGTGGACGATGTGCTGAATTTAAACGTGTCGACTGTAATTAACGGCAGCATTCACCGAAGAAATGTCATTTCTAACATGACATTTCGTCCCTGGTATCTGGTTTCATTCCACTCCAAAGTCATGACGCTGCTGCCGGGAGATATTATTTCTACCGGGACTCCGGGTGCTGTCGTCATTCGGGACGGCGATGTGGTGGCATGCAATATCGATGGGTTTGAGAGTCTGGTGAATCGTGTAAAGGATTTAAAAGCTACATAAAGGTAACAAATACTTGCATACCGAAAAACATCATTGTCATACTTTTCCACCCGACAAGGAAAATTGGTGTGAACAATTCAAAATAAGTACAAAAAACTGTCGTATTCAAATCTTCAATACAGCAGCTTTTTCGCCGTTAGACCCGTTACGGTGAAGAGCCTCATAAGTTAGTTGCCGTTATTGGTGGTATGAGAAGAGTATCACCCTAACAGCAACTTTTTTATTATTGTAGAACAAATACAACGAATTGTGGCTTTGATAGCCAGGGTTCACCTCCCCAAACTCCCTTCCTGAAAGGCACCTGTTGTAGGTGCCTCCGATACAGAGAGCTGCCGCAGACATGCATACAAAAACTGTGTTTTTTATTTTGAAGCAATTATTCGTGCTGGATACGCCATTTTCAATCCTGATATTCCCTCAAATTTCGCCGTGGTAGCCGATTTTTCTTCCGTGGAACAAAGGAAAAAAACGGTTCTGTTCGCATTGTTGGTTGGCGAAAGAGGTGTTCTTCGTTTTTCTTCGATTTTCTCAAAATAATAGATACCCAACCTAACCAAAACAGGTCATGGACATGTTCATAAAATAAGTGTTCTTGAACAAATGTAAGAGCCAAAACTATGTTTTGACTCCCTCTCTTTTACACATTCCACATACGGCGGCATCTTCATAAGGAGAGACCATATTGAATCTTAAAGAACTTTTAATTATAGAATTTGGAAATAAATGCCGTAGCCTAGGCTAGCGCCTAACCTTGGCGATGTCGCTTAGCTCTCCGATTTCACTGTCGGACAGGCGAAAGCACATCGCCTTCACGTTTTCTTCGGCGTGGTGCGGCTTCGACGCGCCGGGGATGGCGAACACGTTGTCGCCGTGGGCATGGATCAGCCAGTTGAGTGCGATTTGTGTCGGAGACGCGGCGTAGCGCTCCGCCAGCCGGTCCAGCGCCTCGATCAGTGGCTGCGTACGGTGCAGGCCTTCGGCGCGGAAGCCGGACATCCACTTGCGGGGACCCTTGATGCTGCGGACGAGCTCCGGTTGCTTGTGGAACTTGCCGCTGAGGATGCCCTGCTCGAGCGGTGAGTAGGCGATGATTGCGATGCCGAGCTCCTGCGCAGTTTCGAGGATGCCGTTGCGCTCAATGCGGCGGTCCAGCATGCTGTACTTCACTTGATTCGATGCGAGCCGTAGGCCGTAATCCCGCAGGGCGCGATCCGCATCGCGCATCTGGCGCGCGGAGTAGTTGCTGACGCCGACGTTCGCAATATGCCCCTTCTGTACGAGCTCCGCCATCGCCGTCATTTCGCTGCGCACCGAGGAGAGCGAGAACGGCTGGTGCACCTGATACAGCGCGATACTCCGGCCACCGAGACAGCGCAGCCGTTCGTCGATCGTCCTCGCGATGTTTGCCGCCGTCCGCATCGCCGGCCACCACTTGGTGGCAATGTATACATCCGCCGCAGCCGGTCCGAGCTTATCTAGTGCCGCAGCCAGCATTTGCTCCGACTGCCCGCCGCCGTACACCTCCGCCGTATCGAACCAGTTGATTCCGCCCTCCAGCGAAATCCGTACGATTTCGAGGATAGCCGACTCGCTCAAATCCGGCCAAAAGCCGCCGACCAGGCCGCGTCCTTTGCTGAACTGCCAGCAACCGAGCCCAAGCGGCGATAGCCGCAGCCCGGTCGCGCCAAACGCCCGCAGCGTCCGCTTTTGCGTCGACTGTGTCGTCATTTGTGTCGTGTCCGTCACGTTATATCACTCCTTTTCCACGCTTATGCATACATTTTGTAAATCTAAAAATACGACTAACGAGGTAAGCATCACCATTTTCGATATGTAACGAGACGTCATTAGCGTCCCCTTTTACCCTCAAGATGTCTTCGATCTATCAATTCCACACCTTCCGCGCGAATCCTGCCGGGCAGGGCACAACACCCGCAAAACGCAAAAGCTGGCCGAACCTGTTTAAAGGTTCCGACCGGCTTTTTCAGTAATACAGCAAAATAAAAAAAATGTCTCTGGATATACATCAACAACAGCTTCGAGCCCGGGATACGGCAATCCATTGTCTAATTCGAAGAACATCCTGAACTGCAAACTGTAGATAAAATGCTTAATGCAAAAGATAAAATGATTGCTGCTTAAGAGAAAGTTTTTATCGAGTATTTAAATTCTAAATATCAATAATGTTATTACCACAGAAATTCGTTTTCTATTTATGGGGAAAAGCTGTTGGGGGGACCTACTCCTACACTTCCAATATGTCTCTCCCATATTTGCGCAACATCGCACAGCAAGCTCAGTACCAACCATTATCGCTGCTTAGCAAAAAACAGTATTTCAATCTACTTATCATCCAAGAGTTGTTTAGGCAGCAACAACTATTGGTGTTAAGTTGGTGATAAACTGGTGATAAACTGTAACACCAACTACCCAAAAGCACCTTATCAGAACAAAATACGAACGCCAAAACCCCAGTAAAATCAATGCTCCAGCCGACTATAACAGATTCGATCAGACTCGGTGACGAATCCGCATACGACACACGTGTCTTTTAGGGTACTTGATCACCATGTGACCACATTTTGACCACCAACCCTTCAAACGCATTTTTATATCCTAGTACATAATGGACTAGATCTTCGCTGTAGCGGGATAGATTTGAGTCATTTGGACTCAAAAAACACATAAAAACAGTGTAGTAGCATGGGCGGCATGATGTAATGACAGCCTTTGAGCCCTTATACAGTGGGGTTTGAGTGGTTGGAGTGCATCAAATGTTAACGCTTTGTTAACGGAGGTTTTTCATGAGTTCACCAAACTTGTGAGAGGCCTCCTTTTTCATGCTCATAGTCTTGGATTCTTAGCAACTGCTCATGGATCTACTTCGGATCCGGAAGCTAAATATGAGTTTCACCGATTGGCCATTGAGTTGCGTTAATCCTGCATTATATATTGACAAATTATTATGTTGAAAAGTATTCTATAGGAATCGGTTACATATAAGAATAGTCGCACAAATAAAAGAGTTTCATGAATTTTGTGTAACTGGTTTCCTATCGTATTTCAGATCCATATGAGGGACTAAAGGTGGAGTTAATGGCAACGATCCGGGATGTAAGCAAATTAGCAGGAGTATCCGTGGCTACAGTTTCAAGAGTACTGAACAAAAGCGGTTACGTTAACAAGGAAACGGAAGAGACGGTCCTGGGGGTAATGAAAACACTGGATTACATACCGAGCGAGATGGCACGTGGACTTGCCGGGAAGAGTACATCTACCATCGCTTTAATGGTTCCGGACATCATCAATCCATTTTTCCCAGAGGTTGCACGCGCAATTGAAGATGTTGCCCATTCTTACGGGTACACGGTGATTTTGTGTAATTTCGATAATAATCCGGAAAAAGAAATGAACTATATTCAGATGCTCAAAAGAAAACGAATCGATGGCATTGTGATCGCTTCCTATACGATTCAACCGGAGCAAATACTGCAGCTTGAAAAGGATTCCATACCTGTTGTCGTAATCGACCGATCGTTTCCATCACATCCCATATTGTGCTTGACATCTAAAAATCGTGAAGGCGCCCGTCTGGCGGTAAAGCACTTACTGGATCAAGGCTGCAGGAAGATCGCTCATATTTCAGGGCCGCTGCACGTTCACGATGTGAAGGAACGGGCATTAGGTTATGAAGATTTATGTAGAGAGCAACCATGGTTTGTACCCAGTTTAATTGTTCAAAGCGATTTTCATATTGACGGAGGCTACGATTCTACAAAGGAATTATTTACCCGTCATCCTGATATCGATGGAGTCTTTGCCGGAAATGATTTAATGGCTGTTGGTGTAATGAAATCGCTTAATGAATTGGGCAAAAAAGTTCCTAAAGACGTTAAAGTAATCGGTTTCGACGATATTGTTCTCGCCAGAATGGTCATACCAGAACTATCCTCGGTTAAGCAGCCTATTTATGGGATAGGTAAGCTTGCAATGGAAAATTTAATTCGCCTGATTACGGGTGAGAGCGTAATTAAGAAAGCCTATGAACTTGATGTTGAACTCGTGGTACGGCAATCGACTGCTGACTCCGAGTAATTCATAATTTTGTACAAAAAAAATTTTTCGGAGGGTCTAGGATGAATAAAAAAGGAATGGTCACACTTGCATTATCTATGGTTTTAAGTTTATCACTCGCCGCGTGCTCGTCAGGAGTAAAAACAGCTTCTGACAATGGAAGCGTAGACGTCGCCAAAGACAATACGCCAAAGGAACTCATTATTTCGACGTTTGGATTTAACGAAGATTTGCTGAAGAAAAATGTGTATACCCCGTTTGAGCAGAATAATAACGTGAAAATTACGGTGGAATCCGGCAACAACGCAGAAAGATTGAACAAAATCCGTCTGAAGGCAAACCAAATTGACGTTGTGCTTTTATCCCAAAGCTTTGCGCAGCAAGCTATTGACGAAGGGCTGATCGAGAAAATCGACCGCTCGAAAATCCCGAATATTAACAACCTGTTTGATATCGCTAAAGCTCCTCTTGGAGAAGAATATGGCCCGGCATATA
The DNA here is from genome assembly GCF_900104695.1 of Paenibacillus sp. GP183. Lineage (NCBI taxonomy): Bacteria > Bacillati > Bacillota > Bacilli > Caryophanales > Paenibacillaceae > Paenibacillus > Paenibacillus sp. GP183. Next base: position 3,033,079 of record NZ_FNSW01000001.1, on the reverse strand, counting down.
CAATCGGCAGCTCGGGTATCGTTTATGACAAGTCGACTGCGAAAGCGCCGGTTGAGTCTTACGCCGATTTGTGGCGCGACGAGTTCAAGGGGAAAATTTCCTTGCCGGATATTACGAATACCGAAGGACCTATGGTGCTTGATTATGCTTCCAAGGTTGGCGGAGCCCAAAAGTTTGATGCGGATAAAGCTTTTGAACAATTAACGAAGCTTAAACCTAATGTAGTGAAGTTCTACACCAAGGCTGCCGATCTGGCGAACATGTTCAGCCAGCGTGAAGTATCCATAGCAACCACACAAAACTTTTCGTTCGAAACTATTAAAAAAGCAAATCCTAATGCGGTTTGGGTGACTCCGAAGGAGGGATCGTATGCCGTTGTTAACACGATGAATGTGGTGAAGGGTACCAAGAATAAGGAGCTTGGGGAGAAGTTTATTGACTGGTGGCTTAGTGAACAGGTTCAAAAAGCCAACGCGCTAGCTAAAGTGGATTCCCCTGTTAACAAAAATGTAAAACTGACAGCAGAAGAAGCTTCCGGATTAACCTACGGTTCCGATGTTATCAATAATTTAAAATCTCTGGATTGGAAAATGGTCAATCAAAGTATGAAGACATGGATCGATCGTTGGAACCGTGAAGTTGTAGCCAAGTAAGGAGTGTTAGTGGTGGCAGAATTAACAGTTGATACAATAGAGGCGAAGCTTGGGGATTATCTTCAGAACGTGTATCGAGATCTTCATCAGAATCCTGAACTAAGTACTCAGGAGTTTGAAACTCAAGCTTTCATCAAGACTGAATTGGATAAGCTTAATATTCCATATAAGATCATGGCGAAAACCGGGCTGTGCGCTGAAATACGCGGTGGCCAGCCCGGCAAGACTGTCCTGCTGCGTGCAGATATCGATGCTTTGGCGATTCATGAGCAAACGGGTCTCGAATACGCCTCTAAAAAAGAAGGCATTATGCACGCGTGCGGCCATGATGCGCATACAACGGTCGGATTGGGTGTTGCCGCTCTGCTCCAAGAACGGGCTCAGGATCTGAAAGGGAATATCAAAATTATGTTCCAGCCTTCGGAAGAAATGCCGCCGGGTGGAGCAAAATTCATGATTGAAGAGGGGATTTTGGAAAATCCCAAGGTGGACGCCGCAATCGGTATTCATACGAATCCGTATCTGCTTGCCGGTCAGATCGGATTAAAGGACGGCTACATTTTAGCCAATACGGACCGTATCTTTATTTCTCTGATTGGCAAGGGTGGTCATGCGGCGGCACCTCAAGAAGGCATTGATGCGATAGCGATGGCAGGTCAATTCATCGCAGGAATTCAAAATATCGTAGCCCGTCAAGTGTCGCCGCTTGATCGTGCCGTAATCACACTCGGTAAAATCAGCGGAGGCTATACGCCGAATTCAATTGCAGACCAGGTGGAGCTGGCGGGGACTGTTCGCACAATTAAAGCGGAAACTCAGAGCCATATCGAAAACCAAATTGCAAGGCTTTTGCAGTCTGTCACTGGCTTTTGGGGCGGCACTTATAAGTATGAGTACCGAAAAGGCCATCCTGCCACCTGGAATGACAAACGCATGGTAGATTTAGTGCGCAGAGCCACGGCGGAATGCCTTGGGGCTGAAAGCATTATTGAATTGGATAATCCGTACATGAGCGGTGATGACTTCACTTACTTGGCCCAAGCCGTTCCTTCGGTCTTTATTGAGTGGGGTACTGCAACGGAGGGTAAGGAAAATTTTGCATGGCACCATCCGAAATTTCACGTGAACCTTTCTTCTTTAAAATATGGCGTGGCCGTAGTAACGCAAAGCATAGTTCATTTTTTAAATGAGGAAGCAGGAGTATAGCATGCAAAAAGTGATCATGGACGTCGATACGGGAATCGATGATGCGCTTGCCATATTGCTTGCGGTAAAAAGCAGGCAGTTCGATTTGCTGGGTATCACAACGACCTCCGGCAACATCTCACTCGAACAGGCAACGATCAACACGAAAAAGGTATTAAAATTGTTAGGTGCGGAAGAAACGGTAAAGGTCATCAAAGGGGCCAATGGGCCCCTTTTGAGATCACCTTCCTATGAGACTAGCGTACATGGGGAAGACGGCTTAGGAGGAGCGCTCCAGGATATGGAGGTAACCGCCCCGTCCCAAGGCTTTGCCGCCGATTTCATCATTGAACAGGCGCAGCAATACCAAGGAGAAATTACACTTATTCTGCTAGCACCTTTAACAAATATGGCGTTAGCGATTAAGAAGCAGCCGGAAATTACAAAATGGGTAAAAGAATTGGTCATTATGGGCGGTGTCGTGAATGGGATCGGCAATATCTCGCCTGTAGCGGAATATAACATGTTTATTGACCCGGAAGCGGCTAAAATAGTTCTGCATTCCGGTATACCTATCACAATGGTGGGCTTGGATGTGACAAGAAAGGCTCTGCTTACCGAGAGCCATATCGACCAACTGAGAGACACTGAGGTTGGAAATTTTGTGGAAACTAGTACAAGGCATTACATTAACCGATATGTCCAGGTTCACGGCATAAAGGCGTGTGCCCTGCATGATCCGCTGGCCGTCGGCGTAGCTCTGGATAAGAATCTGGTCCGCACCAGGAAGCTATTTGTCGATGTGGAAACAAAAAGCGAGCTTTGCGACGGACAAACCGTATGCGACTTCCAAAATCGGTTAAACAGAGAGCCAAATGTAAATGTTTGTTTGGAAGTGGATCAGGAGAAGTTCCTTGACATGTTTGTGGAGTACTTAAAGAAATAACCTATGATAACAGGAGATTTTCAGGATGGCAGATGGAGATGTACTCGTAATTGGAAGTTTAAATATGGATTTGGTGGCCCAAGTCAATGAGATGCCGAGAGTGGGTGAGACCATTGTCGGAAATCACTTTGATATGATTATCGGTGGAAAAGGGTCCAACCAGGCTGTGGCAGCTGCCAGGCTTGGATCGCGTGTTTCGATGATCGGCTGTGTCGGAAACGACGCTTTCGGTGACCAAATGGTTGCCTCGCTTACACAAGAAAAAATTAATGTAACCGGTATTCGCAGAGGGGAATCTGCTTCCGGGACGGCACTGATAACCGTCGACCAGCATGGCAACAATTCGATTACGGTTATATCCGGCGCGAATTATGAGCTGACCAACGAAGATATTGACCGTCATATAAACTTGTTTCAAGATTGTGATGTGATCGTGCTGCAGCTGGAAATCCCGCTTGCGGTCGTTCAGTATTGCATCAGCATTGGCAGAAAGTTTGGCAAACAAATCATCTTAAATGTAGCGCCTATGCAAAAATTGCCTCATGAAATTTTTAAAGACATTAATTTTTTAGTGCTAAACGAAATTGAAGCGGAAGAGCTGCTGCATATTCCATTCAGCCAGTTCGAGCAACTTGAAAAGGGGCTTTCCCAATTGGGCTGCGAACACGTCATCTGGACGCTGGGTGATAAAGGCGCCGTCTATATTAACCAAGGCCGGAGCGTCAAATTCGACAGCTACAAAATAAAAGCAGTAGATACGACAGGGGCGGGCGATTCGTTTATCGGTGCGTTGGCTGGGCAAATTACTCGTCGCACTGATGTGGAAGATGCTATTCGTTATGCGGTCAAAGTATCCGCGGTAACTGTAACCAAGCTGGGAGCGCAGTCTTCGCTGCCTACGTTCGAGGAAGTGCAAAACTTTAAACAACAATGGGGGGAATCAGGTGAATAAAAAGGCCGCTTACTTCCTTGTATTACCTGGAGTTTTATTCCTGCTGATATTTATGATCATACCGATTGCCTCCATTATTTTGTCTACTTTTCAAGCAAAAGGCGGCGGCGTTACATTTCAAGGATATATTGGTTTCTTTACCGATCCCTACACGGTCGGCATTGTATTGACAACTTTAAAGACGAGTATGGTGACAACTTTAATCTGTATCGTATTAGGGTTTCCAACTGCTTACTATATTTCGAAGACCAAGGTAAGCCGGAGAGGGATTTACCTGGCTTTGGCTATTTTTCCCCTGTTGACAGGCCCTGTCGTCAGATCGTTCAGCTGGCTTGTTATTTTAGGGAAAAACGGTTTTGTTAACAACGTATTAACGAGTTTACATATAGTTGATCAGCCTTTGAAAATTTTATACACGGAAACGTCCATCGTCATCGGATTAGTCCATCTATTCCTTCCTATGATGATTATTTCTCTTATCGGCGTCATGGAAAATATTGATGAGGATTTGGTGAAGGCTGCGGAAAGCCTGGGCGCCTCCCGTTTTAAGGCCTTTGCAAAAATCGTTCTGCCCCTTAGTATACCCGGTCTCGTAGTCGGCAGTACCTTGGTGCTGGTCGGCAGCTTAACAGCTTATGCAACGCCGCAGCTGCTGGGTGGAACGAAACGGGTCATTGCTACTCTATTATTTCAAAATGCGATTACGTTAAGCGATTGGAACATGGCTTCGATAATCGCAACCATTATGATCATCATAACGTTCCTGATGATGAGCATCATGAATGTTCTTGCCAAGAAATTAAATCCGAAGGGGTAGCAATATGAAGGAAACTAACCGGATCTTGGGTCTGTATGCGCTTCTGGTGTATATATTCCTTTTGGGGCCTCTTGTTATTATTGTCGGCGCTTCGTTTGGACCTGATAAATTTTTAGCTTTTCCACCCCACGGCTTCTCATTGAAATGGTATGAAAATATTTTTCATATAGCGATGTTTTGGACTTCTTTTAAAGTAAGTATCGGGGTAGCGCTAGCCGGGATTTTGCTTTCCTTTTTATTGGGCATTCCAGCCGCCTATGCATTAAGCCGGTTTGAATTCAAAGGAAAAGGCCAGCTTAGCTTAATGTTCATCTCTCCGATTATCATACCGGGGATCGTATTTGGCTTTTCACTTTTAAAATACTTGGTCGTGGCTTATAAAATTCCAATTTATCCGGGGTTATTGATCGGTCATATTGTCATTATGCTGCCTTATGTGATCCGGGTCATTTCCTCCAGCTTGATGAACGTCGATTACACGATTGAAGAAGCGGCCATGAGTCTGGGTTGCAGCCGGGTAAAGGCCTTCTTTGTTGTCGTGCTGCCTAATATACGTTCGGGTATTATCGCCGGGATTTTGCTGGCCTTTCTCGAGTCGTTCAATAATGTGGACGTATCCGTATTTATGACGGGTCCGGGGATCAGCACACTGCCGATCAGCATGTTAAGTTATGTGGAATATTACTTTGATCCGACAGTGGCTTCGATGTCCGTACTACTCATGATATTAACTGGTTTGTTAATGATCGCTATTGAGCGGACGCTGGGCTTGAATTTCTTCACCAAAAAGTAATCCGGAGGTATGGCAATGTCCCTTATTCAGCTAAAAAATATTTCGGTAGCATATGATAATAAAAATTTTATTCTCCAAAACTTTAATTTGGAGGTGAGTAAAGGTGAATTCATTTCTCTCTTGGGGCCGAGCGGATGCGGTAAAACCACTACATTGCGGCTAATTGCCGGTTTTAACGAAGCCAAGGAGGGCCATTTTTTGTTTAACGGGACCGACTATACTAAAGTTCCGGTACACAAACGGAATTTCGGCTTTGTTTTTCAGAACTATGCGCTTTTCCCGCATCTCAATATTTTTGACAACATTGCTTTCGGTTTGAAGCAGCGGTCCATCAGCGAAAGCGAAATCAAGAAGCGTGTCTCAGAGATTATGGAAATCGTCAACCTGACCGGTTTTGAAAAAAGGTATCCCGCCGAGCTTTCCGGGGGCCAAAGACAACGAGTAGCCATTGCCCGTGGTCTGGTGATCAAGCCGGATCTGTTGCTGTTCGATGAGCCGCTGAGCAACCTGGATGCCAACCTGAGAGTGCATATGCGTGTGGAAATCCGCCGTATTCAAAAAGAGCTGGGCATTACAACCGTTTACGTCTCCCACGATCAGGAAGAATGCTTCTCCATATCCGACAAAGTGGCAATTATGAATAAGGGTGTTATTGAGCAGCTGGATAAGCCATCCGTTATTTATAAAAACCCGCAAACCGAGTTTGTAGCGCGGTTTATCGGCTTCGATAATTTCCTTCGTTTCGATGTTGTAGAAAGAAATGAAGACATGCTCAGCCTTAAAGCGCCAGACGGCAGCGTATTTACGATCAATAGCACTTCGAATAGTGTGGGTGAGGACAAGGTCTCCTGCGCGATCCGTCCTGATGATATCCATATCATACAGCTTGGCGACCGTTCCGCAATAAACACGATTAACGGGATCATTCAAGTTTCGACATTTTTGGGGCAGAGATATCAGTATGTTGTGAAGACGGTCTTAGGTAATTTTATTGTGAACAGTCCGGACGAGGTCCCGTACGAGCATGGGGATAACGTAACCCTCAGCTTCCCAAAAGAGAAATTAGTTCCGGTAAAATAGATGGTCAGGGGGACTTAGCATGTATGTCGACACGCTGATCCTGGACGTGCAGGTATTTAACAGCGCTTTAAAAAAGTTTTATCTGGGTAATGTGGCCGTTATTGACGGTAGATTCTTTTACATAGGAGATAAAGCAACGGAAAGCTTTCAGGCTAAGGAAGTGCTGCAAGGTAATAAAAGGTTCATGATACCCGGTCTCATCGATATTCATCTGCATATCGAGAGCACGATGGTTACGCCGCGCACCTTCTCGTACGGGCTGATTAAAAACGGCGTAACGACCATCGTGGCGGATCCGCATGAAATGGCCAATGTATTCGGGTTGCGCGGAATCCAGGAAATGATCGCGGCCAGCGAGGATTGTAAGGCAGATATTTGGTATGCCATTCCGAGCTCTGTTCCTGCGACAGACTTGGAGACAACAGGCGGTACAATTGACGTTGCGGAAATCGACGCATTACTGCTGGATGAGAAGGTTATCTGCCTAGGGGAAATTATGAATTTCGCAGATTTGATCACGAATCCCGAAGGTAAAACGAACCGTCTGCTAATGCATATGAGAACCAATTATCCCAAGGTTCCTATAGAAGGACACTGCCCCAGACTGATGGATCTTGATTTAAGCCGGTTTGTGTTTGCCGGGATCGACTCGGACCATACAGAGCAAACCGTGCAGGGTATGGAAGAGAGAATCAAGGCAGGTATGTTTATCGAGATTCAGGAAAAGTCTATGACCGAGGATATTATCAATCATTTGGTCGCGAACGAAAGAAGCGAGCATTTTTGCTTTGTGACCGATGATGTTATGCCGGATACATTTAAGGATTACGGGCACCTGAACCATTTGCTGCGAAAAGCGGTACGGATGGGAATGAAGCCGGAAGCGGCGATCTATGCAGGAACTTTCACGCCGGCCAGACGCATGAATTTAAACGATAGGGGACGCATTGCGCCTGATAAAATTGCCGATTTTATTCTGCTCGACGATATTACCGAGTTTTCCATTGGCCAAGTTTATAAAAACGGCATCAAAGTATACGATGCTAACGAAACCTATGAACAAGAAAAACCGACCAGACAATTCCCGGATGATTTTTATCAAAGCGTACAGCTTAAGTTGCTCCAAAAAGATGATTTCTCCATCCCTGCGCCGATCGAGGCGGGCACGCAAACATGCCGTGTCATGATGGTCTCACGGAAGACAACTTTCACAAAAGAACAAACGGAGAACGTGGAAGTAAGACAAAATGAGCTGCAGTGGGAAGAAAGCCCTTATTGCTGCATCGGCATTTTCGAACGTTACGGTAAAAACGGGAACCGTGCGTTCGGGCTGCTCGGAGGCGACACGATAAAAAGAGGGGCAATTGCAACGACTTATTCCCACGATAATCACAACCTTTTAGTGGTCGGGAAAAATAAAGACGATATGCTTCTTGCTGCCAATACCGTTATCGAACATCAGGGCGGTTTTTGTGTCGTGGAAAATGGAAAAGTGATCTCGTTTTTAAGCTTGCCGGTCGGGGGCATTTTGACGGAAGCACCGCTTGGTGAGGTGGCGGATCAGATGAAGCATTTGCGACAATCGATGCTTGATTTGGGTTACGTGCATTACAACCCAATTATGTCAATTAGTACTCATTCATTGCCTGTAAGCCCGGAGCTTAAGATCACGGACCTTGGTCTTGTTCGGGTCAATGAAGGTAAACTGGTAAGCTTATTCATTTAAATTTAGAAATAGAAAGTGGTTTTTTCTTACAGAAAGGAACACAGCAATGTCTAAACTTTCAACTTACACGATAGGGCTTGCTGGAGTGCAATGGTTCTTTTTTATTTTTGCCAATATCGTCGTTGTACCTATATCTATCGGTGCAGCTTTTCATTTGCCTCCGGAAGAAGTTGCAGCTTCCCTCCAGCGTTCCTTTATCATTACCGGCGCTGCCAGTGTTCTGCAGGCAGCGATCGGTCACCGCTACTCTTTAATGGAAGGCCACTCGGGACTGTGGTGGGGGCTGATGTTAAGCATATGCGCTTCCGCTCCTTCTGCTGGAATGAGCTTGACTGCGGTTGGCGGCGGTTTTGCCACCGGCATCTTGCTGGCCGGTGCAGTTACTATTATTTTAGGCGCTTTGAATTTTGGGAGTGTTTTGAAACGAATTTTTACCCCTATGGTGATGAGTGTATACCTGTTTCTTTTGTCCAGCCAGCTCATTATCATTTTCTTTAAAGGCATGATGGGGATTTCGGACGGTAAGCATCTTGATTTTCGTGTATCGCTGTTATCCATTTGTATAGCTTTTCTGGTAGGATGGGTTAATTTGAAGGGGTGCGGAGCTGTCAGTAATTTCTCCATTTTGATCGGCATGATTGTTGGATGGGTCGCGTATGACTCGCTTTTCCCTGGGCATGTACCAGTCCCGGAGGCTAACGCCTCAACGCTGACTCTGTTTCCATGGGGAACACCAAATCTGGAATATGGAATCATTCTTATTTCCTTCATCGCTGGATTAATTAACATGTCAAATACGATTACCGCTGTGAGCACCGCCGAGATTCTTTACAAGATGAAAACCTCGGATGGCCATTATAAAGTTTCTTTTATGTTAACGGGTATCTATTCAGTTGTGTCAGCGTTGCTGGGTCTGGTTCCTTACGGGCCATACAGCTCCTCCATAGGATTCCTTGAGAGTACGAGGATTTTGAATAGAGCCGTTTTTATAATAGGCGGCGGGCTTGTCATGCTGCTCGGCCTAGTACCATCTTGGGGAGTCTTTCTCTCAACCATGCCGGTGACGGTCGGGAATGCCGTTTTATTGGTAGCCTATCTTCAATTGTTCGGGGCAGCGTTACGCAATATTAATGAAGTCCTCTTTAATTCCAGAACGATTTATCGGATTGCAGCACCGACACTGCTGGGCATCTCGATTATGAATATTTCTCCGGAGGCATTCGTCGAATTGCCGGTGTTAATACGTCCCCTTGTTAGCAACGGATTGATAATGGGAGTGATCTTTTCGGTGTTCCTGGAATCTTTCGTGAATTGGCAAAGCTATGAGGTTACAAATTGAAAGTTGTGAGGCGTGTTGGACGTGGCTAGATATGCTGTTGTTTAATGGAAGCATCTCTTAAGTTCATTGAACTTGGGCGAGGCTTCTTTTTGATATTTTCCACAAGAACATAAACGGGCAGCGAGCCAAGCACATATAATAATTGGACGAGAAATGATTTTGGAGAGGTAGTGAGGAAATGATAGATGCACATGCCTGGATCGGAGTGCCAGTGTGCGCGGTTTTGAAAGACGGTACTTATCGATATGGCATTATCCGAGAGATTCAAGGCAACCAAATCGTGATGCAGGGGTTTAAAGGAAAGAAAAAACTCTCAAAGAATAAAAAAAGAGCAAAGGCTCAGATCGCAGCGCTAGGCGGATTAGGCAGTATGTTGGGTAAGTTTGGCGGATTGGGTGGATTGGGCAAGTTGGGAGGATCTGGAGGTTTAGGAGGTTTAGGAAGCTTGTTTGGCAGTAGAGGAGCTGGATTGGGAGGTTTTCGAGGGCTGGGAGGTGCTGGCGGAGGTGGAGGCTTCTTGGGCAATTTGGGCGGATGGTTTAAGATAGGAAAGGGTGTGCTTTCCTTCATCATGCCGCTAATGCGAGGCTTCTCAATATGATAATTTATTACAGTTTATTGACTCATTAACGCATTAAAGATAATCTTATAGTAATCCTGTAGTACCTTTTTGAGAATTATACACATTATCATCTACTAACGGAGGTAACTATGAAACACACGCAAGAATGCCAGGAACCGGGATGCACCAAACCAGCTGCTTCCAGAGGGCTGTGCAGAAATCATTACGCAACTTGGTATTACAAGCAAAAAAAGAATAATAAAGAAGGATTGACTAAAGAGCCATCACTCCAAATTCCTCGCTCCATTTGCCGCATCATGGGATGCAATCAACCAGAAATGAATAATTATTTGTGCAAAGAGCATTATGACCTGATCCTCGGAAGCAGCTTCGATTACTCGGAATGATTGTTTGAGAAATCGAGAAATTCCCCTGCCATCATAAAAAAAGGGACCCCTTACCGCTCAGGTAGGAGGTCCCATTTCTTTTTCTCATACGAATTAGTTGATAAAGGCTGCTTTAGATAAATAGCGTTTGAGCATCACAGCCGATTGAGCCCGTGTTGCTTGCTGTCTAGGCCCGATCGTTGAATCCGTCATCCCATTGATGACACCCGCATTGATTGCAGCAGCAATTTCAGCTTTTGCAAAGACGATTTGACCGGCATCGGTGAAACTGCTAAGCAGAGAATCTTGCTGTGAAGCTGAAACAGCTGGACTCATACCAGCATAACGCATGGCTCGAATGACCATAGTCGCCAGTTCTTCCCGATTGATCTGTGCATCTGGACGGAAGGTGCCGTCTTCATAGCCATCGATAAGGTTCGCCTTAGCCGCAGCTCCAACCACATTGACAAACCAATCTGATGATTTTACATCACTGAACTTTTCAGATGCTGCTCCACTCGGATCAATTCCCAGAGAACGAACGACAAGGGCAGCGAATTCTGCACGTGTAATGTTGCGATCCGGAGCAAAGGTAGTATCTGTCATCCCATCTATGACGATCTTATTAGCTAAAAGCTGAACATCCTCTCGCGACCAGTGGTTCACAATGTCTGTGAAGCCTTTATTCAGTTCCATCAGGGCGTAAATGCTAGTGCCTGTACGTTTAGCCGTGGCGACAGTCTTACCATCCGCCACACTGAAAGTAGACGGTACAAAAGTAACCTTGTTCAACGATTCATTGAAAAGTACAACTGTTACTTTCTTGGGATCCACTGGACCATTGTAATTCATTGTTCTTGAAATATAAGTATTGCCAAAGTTGATTGCCGTCTTTTTGCCATTAGCTCCAACAGCTTCGATTTTAAAATCTAGTGGACCACCTAAAATAGTCCCGCCAACACCTTGAGCCGCCTTATTAACAGCAAGGGCGGTTTCCACACTAACACCCGATATGGTAACCACAATCTTGAGATCTTTCAGATCGACCCCGAGAAATAATGCTAGAGCATTTAGATCCAAAGTTGAAAGCGGAATTGTGATGGATCCACTTTGGGAAAGTACGATAATCGTAGCGCCAGGTTTTTTAACCGCATCAATTAGCGCTGTGGCTGGAATGGCAACCGAGCTTCCGTTTAAAGCCAAGGTTACATACAATTTGTCTGCCAAGGCTTTCTTCAGGTTGTCGCCATTGACATCTCCATTGGAAGGGACATCCACTGTGACGCTATTATCTGGTGTTTGTGGTGGAATTGTACCTCCAGGACTGCCAGTGCCTCCAGTACTGCTAGAGTCTGATGCGTATACTCTTGCAGAGACAGAGCTGTGATAGTCACCCTCAAGATATACTGCGTCGTATACGTTAGTCTGTGCGATATATCCGGTTATATTGAAATAATACACATTAGCGGTGACTGTGTAATTAGCAGGCACTGATATAGTTTTTAAAACAGTTGTACCATTTGGAGCAATGACATTAAGTTTCACATTTCCATAAGTGCTGTCGTACACGTCACTGTACACAGTTGCTGTAACAGCTCCGGTTGTTTTGTTATAGCTATAGCTGCCAGTCATAATTCCAGTTCCAGTAGCTCCATAAGCGATTACGGGTAAAAGAATAGATACTAGCATTAAAAAGGCAACGACTTGAGCAATTTTCTTCTTTGCGATAGTTTTCACTCTGGAACCACCCCATTCATTTGTGTTTGTTGCGTGTTCATCTTTAAGATTAGGTAATTTCATCAATTGATTTCACCTCCTTCTTGATATAAGATCAATTATTAAGTCGCACCTAAATAAGGAAACATTTTCCTAGAGGTTATTACCCATTGGGTGGAGTACAGAAACAAAAAACACATGCACTCTTTTAAGATAGAGTTACATGTGTTCAAGGAATTAAATATATTTGTGACTTGAGTGTTATTTTACAACCTCAGCGTTTAATAACGCCTCAATCTGCTGCTTCTCGTTTGGATCTTTTGCAATCAGCTTATCATATAACGCTTTATCCGGGGTATTTTGCTTACTCGTTGTTGCGTAGTACCATCTGGCAATCATCCTGTTAGCCGGGTCATCCAGTTGATCAGAAACAAAGGGTTTTAATAAACCAGAAGATGTAGCATAATCACCATGAAAATATTTAATCTGGCCAATACTTAATGCTATTTTGTTGGTGATGTTGAAGGGCTGTCCTTGCGCTTGATCTTTAGGCAGACTTTCCAGCTCTTTCATTTTGGTCAGAACCAGATTATAAACTTCCATAGCTTTATTCCAATGTTGGTCACGGCTTTGGTTATTCTTGGCTGTCATCGCCTGATTGCCTAAATCTGTATTCAAAGCGATACTTTCTTCATACATGGAGATGATCCATGGATAATTGCCGAGTTTGGCATCCACGAGCTTTTCAGCTTCGTCTAATTGATTTTTAAGCTTGTAGGCTGCTAACTGCTGGTAAAGAACAGAACGGTTGAATGGCTCTTTCTTGCGCAAATCCTTTAAATACTGGTCGGACTCATTGAAAAATTCTTCTTTTTTCGTCTGATTGTACACTTGTAGCAGTAATCCTATTTTACCTGGAAATACATCGTTGGGCAGTAGGTAGTCCGGCTGAGTTGGATGCAGGCTCAAAGCTTTGTTTAGTGGAGCTATGATCTGATTATAATCCTTGCTGGTTTGAATGACCTTAATCGATTCATTGTAGGATCCATTCGCGCTTAGCAGTCTTACTGAGATGAAAAATAGAGTAAGTGATAATATGAAAAGCAGAGCAGGATAGCCTTTGTTGATGAGTGGCCGGTCCAAATTCCATCTGAATGGTACGTCCCCAGCATTGGAGATCATAGCGCCTAAGCTGAGAAAGAGCACAATCCCCAAGTAGACATAACTTAAATCGAAGTCAATAAGACTATGAATAAGCAGGGAAACAGCCACTATGAAAAAAAGAAAATGAGAGTCCTTAGTCTCGGATTGGCTATTAAAGTGTTTTCGGATAAACAGGTAAAACACAGCTCCAAGAAACAGCAAGAAAATAAGCAATCCAACAATGCCAACCTCCACCAAATACTGCAGAAAGAAGTTGTGAGCCTGACGGCTTATGTAGGGGTTACTTTGATACTTCTCAAACAGTGCAGACCAAGCCCCACCGCCAGCCCCGAGTAAAGGATAATCTTTGAATACCTTAATGGCATCTCTATAAAAAGTTCCCCGCTCAAGAACACTATGCTGGGCGAAGTTAATGTTCGCTATGCGAGTTCGCACATTCTCCGGCAAAAGCTTGGAAGCACCCGTATCGGCAAAAATAAGCAAGGCACCTACAATACCGATCACAGTAGCAGCAATAGGTACGATAATATTTGTGAGCTTACGGTCGTTGAAGCGCTCCAGTTTTCTTTCGATGTAAGGAGCGGCAAATTTTTGGATTAGTATGCTAAGAAGAGTGACGGCTAGAGAAACTCCAATAACGATCAGCCAACTGTTTCTCGATAAAGAAGAATTGAACTGCTTGTTTAATTCAATGCCTGCATTCGTAATCTTCTGGAGAATTACAAATGAGGCTATAAAAGCTAGAACCATATGAACCAGGATCAGGATCTGCCGGTTTAATTTTTGGAAGAATAAGATGATCAGCAAAATGAAAGGAACAACTACAATTGCACCTCGAGAGAGAGTCAGGAAAAACGAAATAATGACAGGCACTAACATAAAAGCATGGATACCAATTATGTACCATTTACGAGATTTGGACACTAGAAATAGAGAAGCAAATAGTATAGCTATTAAATAGGCTGCGTACGAGTTTGCATATTGGAATACGGATGTAAGCCGCAAACCGTTCGAGTCCGTCATGACAGCATCGCGATAGATTCCTTTGTCCAATTCTACAAACCAGCCGACCAAGCTTCCAGCAAATTTACCGTTTCCGAGCCAGTTCAAGAGTCCAAACAAGACAAGGACATAGCCGGATCCCATTAAAGCAGTGGACAGGATGGAATTGCCGAGTTTGTTTCGGGCCAAGTAAGTTCCAGCAATAAAAAAGATAGCGTACATGATCTGGATATATACCATGTTGGTCGAGTAATAATGGGATGCGGCAGGGATTAGTGATATGATATATGTGATGGGGATTAACCAAACGGCAACGGCCAGAGCATCTCTCTGGGATTGCCATTTCCAAACAAAAAAGAAAAAGATACCTACCAAAAGTAAAATGAGCGAAGACCATATGAAAGAAGAATAAATTGGACGTTCAAACGAATACGAATTTCCATTAAACAATGCTTTTTTAAAAGGTGACCAAAACATGAAGACAACTACGAAGCTTATAAGCAGCCAATAAATAATAGACGACTTCTCCGCTTGAACCGAGGGGTCCAGCTTTTGTTTTTTTGCCATTTGTATGGTTCCCTTCCTTCCCGAATTACGACAATATCTTATCATATACGGGGGATTGTGCCAATTAGTGATTTTGATGTGGTGGATAAAGGAGGAATAGTGGCGGTATTTGTCGAATTGTAAATTACTAATGAAACTAGATTTTATAAGACAATAATCCCTATTATAACGATTCAATAAATAATGATACTATCAGAGCATGGTTATTGTATATTCAAAAGAGGACCTTTTGAACGGAGAGATACCATACCATTTCAGTAGAGTTGGTTTTACAACTGGAAGGGGGCCAAATAATTGTTAACTTGCCTCCCAATTTTATGTATGGTTCTTACTTAACTATAGAATTTAAAATAGATGAAGTTGTTCTTAAGGTTCATTAAGGGAGTTCTTAAAAGATTATTAAAAGGAGTTTTTACATGAAAGGAATTATTTTGGCGGGAGGATCTGGAACAAGATTATACCCAATAACAAAAGCTATTTCTAAACAAATTGTTCCGGTATATGATAAGCCAATGATCTATTACCCTCTGTCAGTATTAATGCTAGCAGGCATTCAGGAAATTTTAATCATTTCAACACCAAGAGATATTAAAATTTTTGAAGAGTTGTTTGGAGATGGATCTGATTTAGGATTAAGTTTATCTTATGAAGTTCAAGAGCTTCCTAATGGACTTGCTGAGGCTTTTATTATTGGTGAGAAATTTATTGGAAAAGATTCAGTTGCTTTAATTTTAGGAGATAATATATTTTATGGTCAAAGTTTTGGACGGATTTTAGAAGAAGCAGCCCATATGGATGAAGGAGCTACGATATTCGGTTATTTTGTGAAAAATCCTCAAGCGTATGGTGTAATTGAATATGATGAGAATGGCAAAGTATTATCGATAGAAGAAAAACCTCTGGAACCAAAATCACACTATGCTGTGCCTGGTCTTTATTTTTATGATAATCAAGTTGTTGAGATTGCAAAAAGTATCAAACCTTCGGCTCGTAATGAATTAGAGATTACTGAAGTCAACAATACTTATCTACAAAAAGGGATGTTAAATGTAAAACTTCTCGGTAGAGGTATGGCATGGATGGATACAGGAACTCACGATACCATGCTTGAAGCAAGTAACTTTGTTGAAGCAGTACAGAAACGACAAGGTTTATATATCGCTTGTATTGAAGAGATAGCATTTAAGAAAAAATATATTTCTAAGGATCACTTAATTCAATTAGCTCAACCTTTATTAAAAACGGAATATGGACAATATTTGATTCAAGTAGCAGAAGGTTTTAATTAATACAAATAAAAGGATGGTTCAAGTGGGGCAATTTCAAATTACAAAAACAGATATAAATGGATTGGTTATTATAGAGCCGAAAGTTTTCGGTGATCATCGTGGATATTTTATGGAGACTTATAATGAGAATAATTTCAAAGCTGCAGGAGTACCTACATCATATGTTCAAGATAACCAATCGAAATCGCGGGAGGGTGTACTTAGGGGGCTCCATTTTCAGAAAAAGTATCCTCAAGGTAAATTGGTGCGCGTGCTATCAGGAGAGGTATTTGATGTTGCCGTTGATTTAAGAAAAGATTCACCAACATATAAGAAATGGCACGGGGTTATTTTGACAGGCGAAAATAATAAACAATTTTATGTTCCTGAGGGATTTGCGCATGGATTTCTAGTGTTATCTAAAGAAGCTGTCTTTGCTTATAAATGCACAGATTTTTATCATCCAGAATATGAGGGTGGCGTTCTTTGGAATGACCCGGAAATTAATGTTGAATGGCCAATTCATCATTTGCAAGAAGTACTCTTATCAGATAAGGATATGAGTCTAAAAACGCTTGCTGAACAAAATCTATAATTTTTTTGTAAAAACTGGAGGAAAAAACATATGTCGGAAATTGTTGATTATAAAGAGACAGAAAATATGACTTTGTTAGTAACAGGTGGAGCTGGCTTTATTGGTAGTAACTTTATTTATTATATGCTTAATAAATATCCTAGTTATCGTATTATTAATGTTGATTCCTTAACTTATGCTGGTAATCTGGATACGCTTAAATCAATTGTTAATCATAAGCAGTATATGTTTATAAAAGGTGATATTTGTGACAGTGTTCTTATACATTCAATCTTTGTTGAGCATAATCCTACATTTGTAATTAATTTCGCGGCAGAATCCCACGTAGACCGAAGTATTTCCAATCCACAAGTATTTCTAAAAACAAATATCGAAGGAACTCAGGTATTGTTGGATGCCTGCAAAAAGCACTGGGAGATAACGGATGAACAAATACGCTTTAAATTTCTTCAAGTTTCGACAGATGAGGTATATGGATCGTTAGGTCCGAAAGGATATTTTACTGAATCAACACCTTTAGCACCTAATAGTCCATATTCAGCAAGCAAGGCTTCTGCAGATATGTTCGTAAGAGCTTATCATGAGACTTACGGTTTAAATGTGAATATTACTCGTTGTTCCAATAATTATGGTCCTTATCAATTTCCGGAAAAATTAATACCTTTGATGATTTCTAATGCACTAGAAGATAAACACCTTCCAGTATATGGAGATGGTATGAACATCAGAGATTGGCTTTATGTGGAGGATCACTGTAGAGCTATAGATTTAGTACTGCATCAGGCAAAACCTGGTGAAGTCTATAATATTGGTGGTCATAATGAACATGCAAATATTGAAATCGTAAAGTTAATACTTGAAGAACTTAATAAACCTTCAAGCTTGATAAAATATGTTGAGGATAGACTTGGACATGATCGTAGGTATGCCATAGATGCAAGTAAGATAAAAAATGAATTAGGATGGGAACCTGTCATAATGTTCGAAGAGGGTATCCGAAAAACAATCCGGTGGTATATAGAACATAAAGAATGGCTAGATAAAGTGAAGAGTGGTGAATATGAGAAACTATACACCGAAATTTTAAAAGAGTAGAAGTCTTCCATAGGAGATATCTAAAAATGAGAATCTTAGTTACCGGTGCAAATGGACAGCTTGGCCATGATGTGATAAAGAGTTTAAAATCACAAGGAATAGAATGTTGTGGTGTTAGTAGAGAAGATTTTGATTTAGCTGATATCGAGTTTACAGTAAAATATTTACACGAATATCTACCGGATGTTGTGGTCCATTGCGCTGCATACACTGAAGTAGATTTAGCTGAAAATGAAATAGAAAAATGTCGTGAAATTAATGTCGGTGTTACTGCTACTATTGCAATAATCTGTAAAGAAATTGATGCAAAGCTGGTTTATATTAGCACTGATTATGTCTTTTCGGGTAAAGAATCAGAGCCATATGAAATTGATTCACAAACGAAACCGATGTCTATATATGGACAATCAAAGCTTGAAGGAGAAAGAGCAATCGTAAATAAAGTGCAAAAACATTTTATTATTAGAACTTCTTGGGCATATGGGACAAACGGTAATAACTTTGTGAATAGAATGCTAGAGTTGAGTAAAGAGAAGCATTCTATTAATGTTGTAGCAGACCAGATAGGTTCACCGACATTTACAGAAGATTTAGCTTCTCTTATAGTTAATATGATTAGTACTGAAAAATATGGCATATATCATGCTACAAACGAAGGATATTGCAGTTGGGCAGAATTTGCAGTAGAAATATTTCGTCAAGCAGGAATAACAACTAAAGTAAATTTCATTACTTCGGAACAATTTCCAACAATCGCAGTCAGACCTCGAAATTCAAGACTTTCAAAGAAAAGTCTAGATATTGCTGGTTTTGATCACTTGCCAGATTGGAAAAATGCATTGACAAGATACTTAAGAAAAATATCTGCACTATAAGCTAAAAATAAATATTAAGGAAAGATAATGATATGAGGTATATTCATAATTTTTGGCGGTATAAAGGATTATTGAGAGAATTTGTTATTCGGGATTTAAAGATAAAGTATCGTCGTTCATTTTTGGGATATTTATGGAGTTTGCTAAATCCACTTTTGATGATGATTGTTTTATCCGCAGTTTTCTCAAATATTTTTAAATTTGATATACCTAATTTTCCAGTCTATCTTCTGTCTGGACAAATTATTTTTAATTTCTTTTCTGAAGCCACATCCATGTCAATGAGTTCTATATTGAGTGGTGGGGCACTTATTAGAAAAGTATATATTCCTAAATATATGTTCCCTATTTCAAGAGTGCTTTCTTCTTTCATAACATTAGTTTTCTCACTAATTGCATTACTGATCGTCATTGTTGTTACGGGAGTTAAAGTTTCACCAATAATTCTTCTGTTTCCATTGCCACTATTCTATATTCTTATCTTCTCAATAGGAATTGGCCTAATATTGTCGGTTTTGGCCGTGTATTTTAGAGATATGCTTCATCTTTATAGTGTATTACTTTCAGCTTGGATGTACCTAACTCCTATTATCTATCCTGTAAATGCAGTTCCTGAATATGTAAGATCAATTATTTATTCCAATCCAATGTATTATTTTGTTGAAGCATTTCGTGATATAGTTTTGTACGATCAATTACCGACATTCCAAAACAACATTATATGTATCATCTACTCATTGTTATCAATGGCGGTAGGACTTTTCATTTTCTATAGAAATCAAAATAAATTTGTTCTCTATATTTAAATAAACTCCTTATGGAAGGGTTAAGTCTATGAAGCAATATGCAGTTGAGGTTACAGATGTTTCAATGCGGTTTTATCTTGGTAAAGAAAAGATTGATTCACTCAAAGAATACTTAATAAAATTGTTAAAAAAAGATTTGAAACATGATGAATTTTATGCTTTAAAAAACGTCTCCTTTAATGTTGAAATGGGAGATTCTTTTGCAATATTAGGTGGTAATGGTTCTGGTAAAAGTACTGTGTTAAAAATTATATCTGGCATATTCAAACCAACATTAGGCAAAGTAGTTACTCGTGGTAATATAGCTCCATTATTAGAACTGGGTGCTGGGTTCGATATGGAGCTTACTGCACGAGAAAATGTATTTCTCAATGGCGCTGTACTTGGATATTCAAAGAAGTTCCTACTAGAGAAATTCAATGAAATTATTGATTTTTCTGAGCTTTATGATTTTGTGGATGTACCACTGAAAAACTATTCTTCTGGGATGATTGCTAGGTTGGGCTTTTCGATAGCGACTATAGTGAAACCTGATGTACTAATTGTTGATGAAATATTATCAGTTGGAGATATGGAATTTCAGGAGAAGTGTGAGAAAAGAATGAGCGAAATGACTTCGAATGGAACGACTCTGATCCTTGTTTCCCACTCACTCGATCAAGTAAAGAAAGTTTGTAAAAATGGTGTATGGATAAATAAAGGGAAAGTTGTAGCAGCAGGCACGATAGATGACGTTTGTGAAGCATACACGAACAATTGGAATTAAGTTTATAACTCATTTACCAGGAGAGTGTAATATATGTCCAACATCAAATCGGTAGTAGTAACTGGAGCCGGAGGGTATATCGGGCGTCATGTAGTCAAAACTTTATTAGACCTAGGTATTGTTGTTCGAACAATTGATTCATCTAAAAAGGAAATTGATAATCGAGCGGAAACATTAGAAGTTGATATCTTCGCAAATAATGAAACGATCTATGAAGATCTTGGGAAACCTGATGTTTGTTTGCATATGGCATGGAAAGATGGTTTTGTTCATAATGCAGAATCTCATATGCAAAATCTTCATGCTCATTATAAATTCATTAAGAATATGGTTAATGGTGGGCTTAAGCATATAACAGTTATGGGAACTATGCACGAGGTAGGATACTATATAGGAGAAATTAATGAAGATACTCCAACAAATCCTTACTCGTATTATGGCATTGCAAAAAATACCTTACGTCAATCATTAAATGTGTTATTAAAAGATAAAGATGTAGTATTCCAATGGTTACGTGCATATTACATATATGGTGATGATACAAAGAATAATTCGATTTTTGCTAAAATAATTCAAGCAGAAGATGAAGGGAAAGAGATATTTCCATTCACGACTGGAAAAAACATGTACGATTTTATTTCGGTTGAAGAGTTATCTAATCAAATAGCAATGAGTAGCCTACAAACCGAGATAAACGGAATTATTAATTGTTGTTCCGGTGTTCCTGTAGCGTTGAGGGAAATGGTAGAAAACTTTCTGATTAAAAATGAATTCAAAATTAAACTTCAGTACGGCGCTTTTCCCGATCGACCTTATGATTCTCCTGCAATATGGGGGAGTAATGAGAAAATTAAAAAAATAATAAAAAATAGTAATTATTCTAAGGATACGATTTATAGTAGTGAATCCCAATCAGGAATTAGGAGCAAATAGAATGTTATTATCTGGAAAAATAAACGTTAAAAGATTGGGAATTTTCTTTTTTTATGATGAGCAAGGAATTGTGGATGATTATATTACGATCCTTTTAGATGATATGAAGAAAAATGTCAGTGATTTGTTAGTTGTATGTAATGGGAAATTGACTCCAGAAGGCAGAGTGAAACTGAACAAAAGTACAAATAATATTTTTGTTAGAGATAACGTTGGTTTTGATGTTTGGGCTTACAAACAAGGCATGGAACTATATGGCTGGGAAAAGTTAGCTGATTTTGATGAAGTAATATTATTTAACTTCACTATATTCGGACCGTTTTTCCCTTTTAAAGATATGTTTGACGAAATGGATAAACGAGATGTTGATTTTTGGGGAATTACAAAATATCACAAGTACGAAAAAGGGGACCCGTTTGGTACAATAAAGTATAAATATATTCCTGAACATATTCAATCACATTTTATCGCAATTCGAAAAAATATGTTAAGTAGTTATGAATTTAAATTTTACTGGGAAAACATGCCTGAAATTAAATCCTATGAAGGTGCAATAGGTTATCATGAAGCTATTTTCACTAAAGATTTTAATGATAAAGGTTATTCGTGGGATGTTTATATCAACACTGATGATTTAGTTAAACATGTGTATCATCCTTTACTAATGATGCCCTTGGAAATGGTGAAAAATAGAAAATGCCCAATTTTGAAAAGAAGAAGTTTCTTTCATCATATTGCTGATTTTCTCAATAATTCAACTGGTGAGCAATCCGTTGAGATTTACAATTATTTGGTGAATCAATCATTATATGATTTTAATCTAATATGGGATAATATACTCCGTACTTGTAATCAGACAGATATAAAACGTGCATTGCATCATAATTATGTATTATCAACATCATCTTCTGATATAAAAGATAAGCTTCCTATCAAAAGAAATAAAATTGCGCTGATTATGCATATCTATTTCGAAGATTTAATTGAATATTGCCTTAATTATGCAAGGGCAATGCCTCCAGAAACTGATGTTTATATTACGACAAATTCTGAGCAAAAGAAGCTTCTGATTGAAAGAGCATTTGAAGATATGGAATGTGCTAAAATTGAAGTACGTTTAGTCCCAAATCGAGGAAGAGATATAAGTGCTCTATTAGTTGCTTGTAAGGATTTTATACTTGACTACGATTATGTTTGCTTTGCACATGATAAAAAAACAAATCAATTAGATCCACATATCAAAGGAGAGTCATTTTCTTATAAGTGCTTTGAGAATATTCTGAAAAATAGAGTATTTGTAGAGAATATTATTAATACTTTCGAAGAAAATCCGCGTCTTGGTATGTTATCTCCACCACCGCCTTATCATGGAGAATTTTATATGACAATCGGTCTTGAATGGACAATTAATTTTGAGATAACAAGAGATTTAGCTAGGAAACTGAAATTAGATGTTGATATTAATAGTTATAAAGAGCCTATAGCTCCATTAGGAACTATGTTTTGGTTTAGACCAAAGGCTTTAAAGACATTGATTCTCTATGATTGGAAATTTGATGATTTTCCAAAAGAACCCAATAAAACGGATGGAACAATTTTACATGCTATTGAACGAATCTACCCTTATGTGGCACAACACGAAGGTTATTATCCTGCCTGGGTTCTATCCGATTCTTTTGCAAAAATAGAAATTACTAATCTTTACTATATGTTGCGAGAAATTAATGTCCAATATTTTAATAAATATGGCCCAACCTATCATTATCATATGGTTCAAAATTTACAAAGTAATTTTTTGCTAGATGTATCCTGGAAAGATCAAATTAAAGTTAAATTAAAGAAATATTTGCCACGTCCTGTGATTAATAGCTTGAAATATTTAAGAAAGCTATACAAAAAAAGATAATATAAAAGAGGTTACATAAATGGTATTTAGTTCTTCAATCTTCTTATTTTGTTTTCTTCCTCTAGTGTTACTCATTTATTACCTTCTTAAAATTGAGTATAGAAACGCTTTTCTGCTAATTGTTAGCCTTTTGTTCTATGCTTGGGGTGAGCCTAAGTTTGTATTTGTTATTGTTTTATCGATGACAATTAATTACTTAATTGGTATTATTATGAGTTTTACCCAACAAAAATTTGAACTTTATGTGACTAAAATTATCTTACTAATCGGTTTAGTTGCAAATTGCAGTCTTCTTTTTTATTTCAAGTATTTCGATTTTTTTATTAATAGTGTAAACAAAGTTACTGGATTCAATTTTTCATTACATCATGTAATTTTACCTATAGGAATTTCATTCTTTACTTTTCAAGGATTATCATACTTAATTGACATTTACTTGAAACGAGTAGATGTCCAGAAGAATTTCTTTAAATTTGCTTTGTTTAAAGCATTCTTTCCACAGCTTATTGCTGGACCGATTGTGAGATATGTTGATATTCATGAGCAAATTGATTCAAGAAAAAGTACTGTAGATAAATTTGCCTATGGAATAAGGCGTTTTATAATGGGACTTGGTAAAAAATTGATTATCGCTAACACTCTTGGTGCAGTTGCTAACAATATTTTTGGATTACCTGCTGATGAAAATACTATTGCGATAGCTTGGATCGGTGCAATCTGTTATACTTTTCAAATTTACTTTGATTTCTCTGGGTACTCCGATATGGCAATAGGATTAGCGAAAATGTTCGGTTTTGATTTCAAAGAAAATTTCGATTACCCGTATATATCAAAGACAATAACAGAATTTTGGAGAAGGTGGCATATTTCATTGTCATCATGGTTCAGAGATTATCTTTATATTCCTTTAGGAGGAAATAGAGCAGGAAACGTATATGTAAATTTGCTTATTGTATTTATTGTTACAGGATTATGGCACGGTGCTGCTTGGAACTTTGTTATTTGGGGATTATGGCATGGCTTATTTTTAATTATTGAACGATTGATGAAAAAGCGTAATACAAAAATTAATGTCCCAAAGTTTGTTTCTTGGTTGTATACCACAATTATTATCATAATAGGCTGGGTCCTTTTTCGTTCACCTGATTTAAATTATGCCATTGATTACTTAGGAATAATGTTCAATATTATAAAGGCTAAAAATGTTGGTTTTAGTATTTGGTATTATCTAGATACTATGACAATTGTTATGTTGATAATTGCGAGTGTTAGTTCTTTACCCATATCTAAATATATATCTAGTATTGTCGGGACTTATGAAGAACACAGTAATTTTAGTATATTTGCTCAGAATATTTATGTAGTTGTTGTATTAATAATTAGTATTATTTTTCTCGCAACTTCAACCTACAATCCATTTATTTACTTTAGGTTTTAAGAAGAGGAGCTTATAATGAAAGCACATAGAGTTTTTAACATTATTATGGTCATACTATTTGCTTTATTAATTTCAACACCTCTTATATTTATCAATAAAACTACAGGAAAAGTATCAATTGCTGAAAATAGAGTTTTATCAGGATTTCCTAATTTTACTGTTAGTAACAAACTAAATACCCACTTCAATAAAGAATTTGAAAGTTGGTTTAATGATAACTTAGGTTTTAGAGATAATTTTGTTAAATGGAATACAATAATTCAATACAAATTATTTGGAAAATTGACAAAAAGCGATACGTTGATTGGTAAGGATCAATGGCTATATTACGTTACTCCAGATATTATTAAAGACTATCAACATTTGAATCTACCATCAAACTCTCAGCTAAATCAATGGACAAATGCGTTAGATCGAATTAATAAGTATTTGGGTGATAAACACATCCCTTTCATTACTATGATTAATTTGGATAAGAAAACAATATATCCAGAACATTATCCAGATTCAATTTTGAAAATAGGGGATATTTCAAGAACTGATATTCTTGAAAAATACATCACCCAAAATACAACAATAGATTTTTTCACACCTAAAAATGCGTTAATAAATGCCAAACCTGAAGCAACTGTATATTCACCCAGATATGATAATGGTCATTGGAATAATTATGGTGCATTTATTGGTTATCAAGAACTTATGAAGAAAGTAAAAAATTATCTTCCTAATGTTAATTTATTAACATGGGAGGACTTTGATATTTCAAGGTATGACAGAGAAACGAAGATTTATAATGCAGTGTCATTTACAGAATCTGACTATTCTTTTAAGTTTAAGAAAACCAGCAACGTTACTAAAATCGAAGGTATATTTGATGATCTTAATCTAACATATAGTAATTTATCCTATAGATTTGAAAACAAAAATAAAAAATTGCCTAAAGCTCTAATTCTAGGTGATAGTTATTTTTATGGGTTTCTTATACCGGATTTGGCAGAGTCTTTTTCTGAATTGACCTTTATTCATACAGATAATATTGACAAAATTGAAAGCTTCATTAGTCTAGTAAATCCTGATATTGTCATTTATGAAAATGCTGAAAGAATGCTTGATCATACTATGCAAGTTTTGCAGAATACAACTGAAAACTATACAAATTATAAAGTTTATAAAGATTTACCAATAGTAAATAATAAACCACTGTTGTGGTTGGACTACAGTAATAACAAACCAGTTGAGCAGCAGCAGACTAAAATTGTTATAGATAATTCAAAGAAAGTTGTTAATTTAAGAGGTTGGGCATTGGATTCAAATTTAAATACAACAGCAGGTGATATTTATTTGAAAGTTGGTGATAACTACTATCCAAGTATTTACAACATACCACATACAGGTGTATCAACTTTCTTTAATAACCCTGAACTTCTGAAAAGCGGATTCGTTTTTAATGTAAATGTCCCAGAATTGATTAATTCAGGTAAATTTAGTCTAATTATCATATCAAAGGATAAAACTTTTCAATATGCACCTGTCGAATATCAAGTTGAAATCAAATAGTTTAATAATGAGTTCGCGGATCGGATTCGAACGTTCATCTGGTGTTTCGTGAGTGTAAGAAAGGGCTGAAGAAGGTCTTCGTTCCACTGCAATTCGAACTGGGTAATCGCTATGTGTTCACCCGACTATTCTGATCTATGAATATAGTAACTCGGTTTAGGAGTTTATATAAAATATATTACACCCCTAATTTCAATACAGCAGAGCCCCTAATTCCGATGGAAAGAGGGCTCCGCATCTCTACCCATGATATTTTACACCAATTTTACATCAACCTATATCAAGTGCATTACTCATGTACGCTTTCAGTTTTCGCGTCAATTGTATATCTATATGCCATGACATTTATTATGGACAAACGCTGCTAAATTGTTATAACATGTAGAAGATTGTTGATTCTTGTAATAAAAAGGATGCAGATGCTTTTGTCAAATTATTACAGACAGTTTTTTTCATTTATTATCATCTCGGGTATAGGCTGGTTAATAGATATATCGGGATTTATCGTCATAACGACATTGTTTGGATTAAGTATTTTTCACGCAAACATGATCAGCCCTATACCAGCGATAACCTATGTTTTTTGGGTGTCAACCAAAAAGACGTTTGACGAAAAGAAAAGCTCCATCAAGACAGTGTATAAATATTTAATTTATTTCTTATATCAATTAATACTACTTATTCTTGTCTCATGGTTCGGTCAATGGATCTATGATATTGTTACTAAGTCAAATCTGATAGAAATAGGTGTGATTTTAAATAATCTAAAGATCATAGTTAAATTCATGATTACGCCTATAAGTATGCTGATGAATTTTCTTGTGATGAAGATGTTGATTGAAAAAGTTTGATCTGTTTAGAGAGGAATTTTTAAATCATTTCAATGAGCATACAGACGAAGGGAGGACCTAATGAAAGAAAAGATATTACTGTTTATCCCAGGATACAACTGTGAAAAGCAGATTTATAGGGTATTAAATTCGTTGATTTCAGATGTTCTTGAGTATATAGAAGAAGTCATTGTAGTTAACAATCGTAGCAAAGATAACACAGAACTGGTTGTGTCTCAATTTATTGTAGAACATCCTGAAATCAAGTTGAACCTGTTAAGAAATGACGAAAATTATGGATTAGGCGGTTCTCACAAAGTTGCCTTTTCATATGCAATAAAGAATGGATTTGATTTTGTCATCGTACTTCATGGTGACGACCAAGGTGATATCAATGATATGTTACAGGTGCTTCGAAATGGAGATCATAGAGAATATGATTGTTGTCTAGGAGCGCGGTTTCAAAAAGGGTCCCGGCTGAAAGGATATTCCAGTTTTAGAACTTTTGGCAACAGGGTATATAATTTTCTTTTTTCATTGGTGGTAGCTAAACAAATTTATGATTTAGGATCCGGACTCAATATCTATAATGTTAATATGCTAAAACATGAGTTCTACAAAAAATTCCCGGACAATCTGATTTTTAATTACTGTATGATTCTAGCTTCAAATTTTTACAAACAGAAAATCATGTTTTTCCCCATAACTTGGAAAGAGGATGATCAGATCTCTAATGTAAAGCTGTTCAGTCAGGCCACTAGAGTCCTTGGTTTTCTTGCTAACTATTTTCTTCAAAGGGGAAAGTTCATTACTTCTGAACTTCGTGATCAGCCGAGAGAGTGTTACACAGCACAAATTATTAATGGGAAGAATGTTACATATGATAAATAAACGTCATTATACTGTCCTAAACTCTTTTTTTATTGCTTTATATTTGTTTCTTCTACTTAGAACTATACTAAATATTGAGATGCTTCATATAACCTTTTCATCAAATGTTATGCTGTTATTTTTTTCTGCTGCGTTATTGTTTATGGTGGCTCACATTTTTAAGTGTTCCCGTTTTTACCTTATTTTGTTTGAATCAAGAATTGAAATTAAGCGTTTTGTCAAGTTATATATAAAAACTACGTTTGTAAATATTCTGTTGCCACTAAAATTGGGTGAAATATTTAGAATATATACGTTCGGAAAGGATGCCAACAGTTACAAAACAGGTTTTTTGAGTGTATTAACCGATAGGTATTTCGACACTTGTATACTGCTTCTTATCATCATTCCATTTGACCTAATGCATCATTCGTTATCACTTTCATCAATTTTACTACTGTTCTTCATTATTCTTATTACATTTGCATATCTTATTTTTTCTCCAACATATCAATATCTTAACGAGTATATAATACTTAATAAATCTTCGAAACATGCCATCAAAACATTAGAGTTACTTGAACGATGCAAAATGATCTATGATCATGAGAAAAGACTCTTAAAAGGTCGGACTTCAGCTATTATATTATTTTCGGTATTGGCTTGGGTAATTGAGTTTTTGATGTTATTTACTTTAGGTAAGGGATTGGGATTACAATTCGGTGCCAACAACCTGGTAGACTATTTAAATAGTGCTCTCTTTATAACTGGAAATGATTATCTTACTATGTATACTTTGATCGGTGCAATAATATTTGGGTTAATTATACTGGTTATATACTCGATTTTGTTTTTGAAAAAAGGAAGTGTTGGCTATGGAAAATAATTTGGTTTGTATTTACGATAACACGGTTAGACCAAAAACAAATATAACGAATATAATTGGCAATAAGCGTTTTGATGAGGTCATATTTAAAGGGAAGAGCTTAAAAATAAGATTTTTAGATTCTCTAAAAAATGATATTTTTGCGGAAAAGGTTAAAGAGATTAATGAAGTCAGCGAACTATACGAGCTAATCTCCCAGATAGAAATCCTTCCAGTAAACTCAACTATCATACATGTATTTTCGAAGTGTGTTATCCATGATATTGATGAATTCGAAATTCTAATAAAGAAAGCCAAATTTATTAAGCAAAATATAATCGTAAATAATCAAAGCAATTCCATCTTTATGTTCATTAATACAAAGGAATATATTAAGTATTTAAATTTTGCGATCTCTGTACTTTCTACTGATCAGTTTCCAGAGTCTATTGAATATTTAGAGATAAACTCCAAATCTATGTTGGACATTTCAATATATTCTAATTTTATGCACTTTATTTCTGGTAGTTTTGATGCCAGATTTTTCAACTCGCTTCAAGGCGATGAAATTACGGTAGTTAAATCGTCAACTATGAAAGCTAAAATTTCAAGCGAATATCATTTTTATCATCTACTGCCTGAGAATATGAAGATGTGGTTCGTACTTCCATACAATTATAACGAGACAGACACTACAGCGAGCTATACGATGGAACGCTACAATATGTCCGATATGGCCATTAAGTGGATTCACGGTTCGGTAGGTGTTGATGCCTTTGACCGTTTTTTGAAAAAAGTATTCTATTTTGTAAAAAACAGGAACCAAAAGGAAGTCCTTCATGGGGATTATAACAAGAAAGCGAATTCACTTTATATTGATAAGTTAGATGATAGATTGGAACAATTGAAAGCTCATAAACTGTATAAGAATTTTGATAATTTCGTTTCATCTGGCACATCATTTAACTCGATTGATGAAATATTGGATAAATATAAAGGGCTTTATGATCTAGTAGTAAAAAAATATAAGTTTGAGCATGTAGCTGTTATCGGTCACGGTGACCTTTGTTTCTCTAACATGCTATATGATAATGAGACAGCTTTGCTTAGATTAATTGATCCCAAAGGGGCACTAGAAGAGGAAGATTTATGGACTAATCCTTATTACGATATTGCTAAATTATCACATTCTGTATGCGGATTATATGACTTTTTTAATAGCGGATTGTATAACATCACTCTCGGAGATGATTTTAGATTTAAGCTTACAATTGATTTTGATAATTCGGAATATGTCAGAATTTTAAAAAAACACCTTGCTGACAATGGATTTAATTATGCTGTTGTCAGGGTTTTTGAGACTTCACTTTTTTTGTCGATGCTGCCTCTTCACATGGATAATCCGAAAAAGGTATTTGGTTTTCTGCTTAATGCGATTAATATATTGAACGAGGTGGAAACGTATGTTTGAAAAATTAACTCTGGTAGTTGATATTGATGGAACGTTATGTAAAGTCAAACAAGCTGATGAGAATTACGAAGATTTAGTTCCATATGAAAAGATAGTGGGAAAACTCAGGTATTATAAGGCACACGGGGCAAAGATTGTTTTAAACACATCAAGAAATGTTAATTCCTATAACGGAAACATAGGTTTAATCAACGCAAATACGGCGAAAGTTATACTTGCATGGCTTGACAAGTGGGACATACCTTATGATGAAATCATCTATGGCAAGCCATGGCCGGGTCATCAAGGTTTTTATATTGATGATCGAACCATACGGCCTGATGAGTTTTTAAAGTATGATTTAAATCAAGTAGAAGAAATCTTAAAAAAATCAAGAGAGGATTTTGTAGTTGAAGAAAGCAGATCCTCCAAAAACTGAAAAGTATCCAAGAGACGATTGTGAAGAGGTTGCGACCCATTTCGCCATGAATAAACCTTTATCACTACTCGTTTTTTTCTTTCCTTGGAATTATCTATGATACGAGGGCTTTCACAACTCAGATGGTGCAGCAGTGTAATTAGTCGCTTACAAAGAAATTTTATGACAGGAGTTGAAAATTCTATGAATATTGTTATAACGATGGCAGGACTTGGGTCTAGATTTAGAAAAGCGGGTTATACAATTCCTAAATATATGATCGAAGTTCACGGTAAGACCCTATTTGAATGGTCGGTGATAAGCTTAAGTGGATTTTGTGATATTGCTAACAAATATATTTTTATTGTTAGAAAAGAAGACAATGCCTCACAGTTCATTTCAGATAAATGTTCTGATTTGAATATTAGGGATTTTAATATTGTTGAGATTGATTATTTGACTGATGGTCAGGCCACAACAACAATGTTTGCCTCAAAGTATTGGAACAAAGACGAGCCATTGATGATATATAATATTGACACCTATGTAGAAGTTGGAGAGATGAAAAGCAGCCAAATACAGGGGGATGGTTTTATACCTTGTTTTAGAGCACAGGGAGACCATTGGAGCTTTGTAAAACTGGGGGAAAACGGAAAAGCTGTTGAAGTTAGAGAAAAGCAGCCCATTTCGGATAATTGTACTTTGGGTGCATATTATTTTAATTCATGTGAACTTTATGAAAATCTTTATACTGAATATTATAAGGAAAGAAATAACCTTGAAAAAGGCGAAGCATATGTAGCGCCCCTTTACAACCTACTTATACAAAAGGCTGGGGATGTATATATATCTATCATAGATTTTGAGAAAGTCCATGTATTGGGAACTCCAGAAGAGTTGGATACTTTTAAGAATCAAATTATATAATCAACTCAATGAGGAGAAAATAAAATGGTAAGATGGTTCAGATCGGTTAGCAGTTTAATTGATTTGAGGTTAATTTATGTTGCTGTTATACATTGTGTCATAACTGTCATTACGGACTCCACAATATTTGATCCTTCAAAAGTGTTTAATAGTGTTGAATATTATGTCTTTAAACCTCTCGTTTTTATTTTTATTTTTCTGTTTTGGCAGGCTGTAGGTTTATTTTATAAAGGGTTACGAAATAAAAATGAAGTATGTGTAATTTTTTTAAAGCATTTCTTAATATATTTTGGTATCATGATTGGTTTTCTAATACTGGTATGGCCAGGAGTTTGGCGAAGTGATGATATTGTCGTTTTCAGTTATGCCAGACTTTTGGAGTTAGAATATTGGCAGCACTTTGTTACAGCTGCATTTGATATCTTTTGTTTGATGATTATTCCCTTACCTGCAGGTATCGTAATTATGCAGGTTCTATTTATTTCTTTAATATTCGCTTATATCATTACAAACTGTGAGATTTTGTTTTTTAAATCGAAATTAGTTGATCTAATGTATATTCCCTTTCTTCTTCCAACTATTATAGATAATAATTTGTTTCCCTTAAGGTCAGGTCTTTATGCATTTTTAGTTCTTTTATTCTTTTTTCATGTCATATTTAAATATAAGAATAACAATAAGGTTACGTGGCATAATGTGTTTTTTTGGGCTGCTCTAATTTCAATTATTGCCGTTTGGCGCAGCGAAGCGATTTACTATGTTTTGCTTGCACCGGTTGTGATCTTGTTATTGTTTCGTAAAAATGTCGACAATAAAAAGTTGGCTTTATTATTATTAATTGTAATAATAAGTACTAGTATTTTAAATAATATTCAAAACCGCGGATTACAAAAACAGAATAGTAATTATAAATTATCAGCTATATCTGAGCCATTGGCTTCTCTGCTTAAAGTAGATCTTAAAGGTAATAATGTTAACAAGCATCTTATTGAAATTGATAAGGTGGTTAATGTTGAGTTGCTAAAAACCCATGGTGGAATGGAAGCCTTATTTTACCTAGGTGGGGTAAGACCAAACTATACCCCGAAAGATTATAATAATATGTTGAAGTCATTTGCATATCTTACGTTAAATAATATGAAACCTGTTCTCGAAAACAGACTCAGTAATTT
Source organism: Paenibacillus sp. GP183 (assembly GCF_900104695.1). NCBI lineage: Bacteria > Bacillati > Bacillota > Bacilli > Caryophanales > Paenibacillaceae > Paenibacillus > Paenibacillus sp. GP183. Next base: position 3,000,420 of record NZ_FNSW01000001.1, on the reverse strand, counting down.
CAAAGAAGCTTCTGGATTTAAAACAATTCCTAACTCTACGATTCTCAATTCTTCTGAGCTATTTAAACTGGTTTCTCCGTATGATCAAAATCCTTTATATAGAGACTTTATAAGAATTCCTTTTAACCAGCCTGTAAGTGTTGAACTGCGTGAAAAAGTCGTAAAAATATTGGAACTTCGCCGAATAGATAACTATCATTTGACAACACCATTGTATTCGTTTTTTTATAATGTTTTTCCTTGTGTTATATTTCTTCTATTTATGATGATCTATTACCTTTTTAAACGTGAATGGGGAATGGCGTCTCTTTTGATATTGATATTGGGGGCATTTCCATTGATATTTTTTACCGCACCTGCGCCTTATTTCATGTATTATATTCCTATATTTTTATTTAGTTATGCTTATGCAATGTTTTTTATTATTTCACAACTCATGAAAAAGAGAGAAAGCAACAGTTTTAGTTAACAGTACATTGCGATAATCAAAAGGTTTGGTCGAGCCTGTTCCGAACTAGGTATCCGTCTGTTGTTTGCTAAACCTACTCTCCCAAGTCAAAGGGTAAAGTTTAGCGGCTAAATGGTGAGTTCAAGGATTACTGAATGAAGTGGCGATGGAAAACACTAAAACCGTGGATCATCTTAAGACTTGGTTTCAGGCATGACTGAGCGGATGTTACCAAAACAAGCCCCATTCAGCATTGGGAGAGAAAACGAGTCCGAAAATCGCTTATCGAAGCAATCGAAAAGTGCTCCCGACCTTCTAATTCGACGATCCAACAACCTAGTTCCCGATAGTATGTCTTGTCTAACCAATAGCGCTTTGCAAAGAACTCAATACAAACAATGTAAATTACAAACGCACATCAACATTTAAGGAGTTGATTCCTTTGGGTTACATTCATGATATAAGAAAATTAGTTGGTACACGCCCGATTATATTTACAGGTGTTGTAGTTGTAGTGTTTAATGGTAAAAATGAGGTGCTATTTCAAATGAGAACGGATACCAAGGACTGGGGAATCATTGGAGGGGCATTAGAATTAGGAGAGTCTCTTGAAGAAGCCGCTCATAGGGAACTCTATGAAGAAGCTGGAATAATGGTGAACGAATTGAATTTTAATACCTTATTATCTGGTAATGATATGTATTACAAATATCCACATGGAGATGAAGTATATAATGTTATTTCAGTATATGAGACAAAAAAATTCATTGGAGAACCCCATATAAATGACGACGAGGGGACGGAATTAAAGTTCTTTTCATTAGCAGAGCCCATAGAAAATATGAAATGTCACAAAAGATTCTTGAAAAATCAGGTTATATATTGTGGCGATAAATGAAAAAGTAACATTGGTAACTCAAACTAATTTATCGTTTTTATCGAATCCGTTATTAAGGATTTACCCGTTTTATTGGCTCGTTACACTTGTTCTCCCTGTTTATTTTCTGGTGCCGAGCTTTGGATTTAGGTATGAGACCTATAAGGATACTATCGTTAAATCTTTATTATTGATTCCTCAGATACATGGTTCTGTTTACAGGTTGCATGACTTTAAGCTATCTTGTTTTGTTTTATGCGCTGTTTAGTCTTTTTATGGCTTTAGGACGGAAAGCTTCAAAACAACTCATTTTGCTTATAAAATTGGGCTTGGGCTTTTGTCGGACGATATTATTTGATTTACTGACTCTCCCATTAAGTTATCTTGTTTTCATTTTAGTGGAATAGCCTCTAATGGTTAATTGAAAGGAGTTCAACATTCACAAACGAGAAGCGAACTGATAGAGAATCCTTAATCGGTGTGCTATAATATTAGACATCAAGTTATCATATTAGGAGAAAAAGATGAATGTTTCAAATGAGGTTTTATTAGGATTACATGGCTTCCTTGCCTTTTCAGTAGTTATCTGTCATATCTATAATTCCGGAGTTTTGGAAAACTATATATTGGAACAACCAAAAGGAAATTTGCTTTACATTATTAATTACGAAGGACCCATTATGTTAAACAGTTACAGATAAGGAGAACTACTATATTACCAACAATATCAAGGAAAAGAATGGTAAATGTGCCAAAAACGGTGAATGTTCATATTGTTACGTATCAAAGTGATAAATATATCGAGGCTTGTCTCGAATCAGTTCTTAGGCAAACGTATCCTATCGAGCAGATTATTATTGTTGATAATGCGTCTGCGGATCGGACGAGAGCTATTCTTTCAAAGTATCAGGATAAAATTCATATTATCTTTAATGAATCTAATGTTGGTTTTGCGCCAGCACATAATCAAGCCATTCGGGCGTCGACTAGTGACTATGCTTTAGTATTGAATCCAGATATTCGGCTTCATGAGGATTATGTTACTCAATTAGCAGAAGGTATAGAAGCTCATCCTGAGGTTGGTAGCGCGACGGGTAAGCTGCTGCGTTCACAAGAGGGAACAATCGATAGTACGGGGCTGATTATAAACCTAGCTCGTAGGGCTTTTGATCGTGGGGCTAATGAGCCTGCTCTGGATTGGAGCGGGACTTCTGAAGTTTTTGGTGTTTCCGGAGCCGCGGCACTTTATTCTCGAAAGATGATTGAAGATACCAGTATCGACGGCGAATTCTTTGATGCGGATTTTTTTGCATATAAGGAAGATGTGGATGTGGCCTGGAGGGCTCAACTTCTAGGATGGAGTGCATATTATGAACCAAAGGCCCTTGCACTTCATGAACGAGGCTGGAAGTCGGGCGGGCGCAAGGAACAGCCAGTTTTTGTGCGGAAGCTCTCTTATATTAACAGATACAAGATGATGCTGAAGAATGACCATTTGGGTTATGTGTTCTTGCATTGTTTGCCTTTGCTTGTTTATGAAATTATGAGCTTTGGGTATACGGTAGTCAGGGAGCCGGAGCTTTTGCCTGCTTGGGGAGATTTTTTCAGGAAACTACCAAGTCTCATGCGTAAGAGGAAGTGGATTCAGGCAAAGCGGAAAGTGTTGTTGCGGCATGTTTATAGGTGGTTCTTAAAGTAAGGAAAAATATATTTGTGTTTAATCATAGGAGTCAGAAGACTACTAGACCGAGGTAATCGGTTTAGGTGGTCTATTTTTTTCAGTTCAAGTTCATATTTTCTTCACAAATGTCATGTATAGTAGATTTTGCCAAGGTTTATGAATTTAATGAAGGTAGGGCATTTTTCATATGAATAATCAGCAAAAGATGCTTCTTCAAGCATCGCGCGGGGTCGGAGCATTCACGGTACTCTTGTTCCACGTTTCGGCTATGTCATTTAAGTACTTTCATTACGATTTGTTTGGGATTAGTAATATTGGCCGTTCAGGTGGAGTGGATTATTTTTTCATTCTTACGGGTTTTTTGCTTTACACCATTTACGGGAAAAACATTGGAACCAGGAAATATGTTCTTCCCTTTTTATTGAATCGGTTATTAAGGATTTACCCGTTTTATTGGCTCATTACACTTGTTGTTCTCCCAGTTTATTTTCTGGTGCCGAGCTTTGGATATGGGTACGAGACTCATAAGGATACTATCGTTAAATCTTTATTTCTGATTCCTCAGATACATGGTCCTGTTTTATCGGTTGCATGGTCATTAAGCTATTTTGTTTTGTTTTATGTGCTGTTTAGTCTTTTAATGGCTTTAGGCCGGAAAGTTTCGTTTGGCTTGGCTGTTTTATGGTTGGCATTGACCTTATGTAATGTCCTGAATGTTCCAATTATTGGTTCGGATATTCAAAATCACGTTTATTTAAGCTTCCTCTTCAACGAGGTTAATCTGGAATTTGCTGTTGGATGCCTTCTTGCATTTTGGATGATGAAGCACCGAGCCAGGAAGCCTTTTGTACCTCTAGGGGCTGGTATGCTAGGCTTTCTTGTGATCTGGCTCAATAATAAGTATTCGTTGGTGCCCTACTATGACGTTCTCCTCTACGATATTCCGGCTGTTCTTGTTATTTTAGGGCTGATCTCCATGCCAAAAATCCGCAGTTATTCACACTGGCTCCGTATTCTTAGCAAATTGGGTGATGCTTCTTATACCATTTTGCTTACACATCTGTTGTTCATTTCTATTATGATGAAATTAACAAAAACAACTCATTTTGCTTATAAAATTGGGTTTTTGTCTGACGATATTATGATTGTTTTACTGACTCTCCCATTAAGTTATCTTGTTTTCATTTTAGTGGAAAAGCCTCTAGTGGTTAAATTGAAAGGAGTCCAACATTCACAAAAGAGAAGCGAGTTGATAGAGACTCCTTAAAATATTCGTTTAGTTTTTAAAAGAAGATATTCATACTTTTTACATAGATTCAATGGTATAATTAATGTCGAGAATAATAGAAATATGGTGACTCCTTTATGGATCTCAGTATTGTGATAGTCAATTATAATACGTGTCAGCTAACGCTAGACTGTTTACGTTCGATTGTATCGTCGAGCATATCTTACGATTACGAAATTCTAGTCGTAGACAATGCTTCTAGAGACGACTCAGTTCTTGAGATTAGAAAGCAGTTCCCCACGATTCAACTTATTGAAAATAAGCAAAATGTAGGCTTCTCCAAAGCGAACAACCAAGCCATTCGAGTAGCTGCAGGCAGATACATATTGCTTCTCAACACAGATACGATCGTTCAACCTGATGCGATCCAAATTATGCTAGACTTTATGGAAGAACATTCCAGTATAGGTGCTAGCGGCTGCAAAATTCTGCTTCCCGACGGCTCGCTCGATAAAGCCTGTAAGCGCGGCTTCCCAACACCTTCGGCATCTTTTTATTATGCGTTTGGCTTCTCAAAACTATTTCCAAATAATCCACGATTCAATCAGTATCAGCTTGGTTACTTAAATCCTGATCAGGAATATCCGATAGATTGTCTTGTAGGTGCTTTTATGCTTGTTAGACGAGAAGCTATTGATCAGGTAGGCATGCTGGATGAAGAGTTCTTCATGTACGGAGAAGACATTGATTGGTGCTATCGAATCAAACAAGCTGGCTGGGGGATTTATTATTATCCTCGCACAACCATCACTCACTACAAAGGTGCGAGCAGCCGAAAGAAGCCCTTCAAAATCATTTACGAATTCCATAGAGCCATGTTCTTATTTCATCGAAAACATTACAGGTACAAATATCCCGTGATCGTGAATGTTCTAGTCTATCTGGGCATATCAATAAAGTTTGTTATTTCTGTAAGCCGAAATAAATTAAAGCTCTCCAGTCTGAGGTGAAGTAAATGATCCGCAAAAATGAAAGGTTTCTAACGCAAATATATGCATTCTTGGATTTCTTAACGATCCAAGTCGTTTTTCTTATTTCCTGGTGGTTGAAGTTTGTCAGTAATTATATACCCAATGTAGAAACTCTGCCTATTGGTGATTATGCGATTTGGAGTATTGTTTATGGTGTTATTATTGTTGGGGTAGGCTTTAACATCGGGCTATACACTCCAAAACGTAAAAAAAGATTTGCAGATGAAGCCTTTAAAGTTGTCCAAGTTCATATGATCAGTATTTTCATGCTGCTTAGCTTGCTGTTCTTTTTCAAAGCGGTCCATATCTCTCGGTCGTATTTGATGATTTTCTTTGTTGGCAGCATTTGCTTTATCTCCATATATCGTTACATAGTAAAAGGGTCATTAAAACGACTTAGGGAAAAAGGTTTTAATAAGCAATATGTACTCATATTGGGAGCTGGGACACTTGGACGCAGATTTTATGAAAATCTGAATCATCATCCGGAGCTCGGATTTGAGGTTGTTGGTTTTCTGGATGATTACACAGCTAATCACGAGCGCAAACATATGCATTATAAGCCTATTATAGGCACTATCGATGAGCTTGAAGATATTGTGCAAAGGATTCTGATTGATGAAGTTATTATCGCCTTACCGCTCGAAGCGCATCTGAAATTCGGGCATATCGTGAGTGTCTGCGAAAAAGCCGGCGTAAGAACCCTGATTATCCCGGACTATTTCGACATCCTTCCATCCAAACCGCATTTTGATAATTTTGCCGGAATGCCCTTGATCAATGTTCGTGATATTCCGCTGGATGAGATGTCCAATCGGACTTTAAAAAGAAGCTTTGATCTGCTTTTTTCTTTTTGCGCTTTGTTGATTACTTCCCCTCTACTAATCCTTATCGCCATTGGAATAAAAATGACATCATCCGGTCCGATCATATTTAAGCAAGAGAGAGTGGGTCTGGGTAGAAGAAAATTCATGATGTACAAATTCCGCACCATGAAGGTTTTAGCTGATGACTCCTCAAATACCAAATGGACAACAGAAAACGATCCGCGGCGCACGAAGTTCGGTACATTTTTGCGCAAAACAAGTTTGGATGAATTACCGCAATTTTTCAACGTTCTTTTTGGCCATATGAGTGTAGTGGGTCCTCGTCCGGAGAGACCTTATTTCGTGGAACAGTTCAAAGAGGAAATTCCTAAATACATGGTTAAACATCACATCCGTCCTGGCATCACAGGCTGGGCTCAGAGTAATGGCTTGCGCGGTGACACATCCATCGAAGATCGGATTAAGCATGATATTTTCTACATTGAAAATTGGTCTTTTCTTTTTGATATCAAGATCATTTGGAAAACCATATTGAATGGATTTTTTAATAAAAACGCTTATTAGAACCAAGGATAAATCTCGAACATCTTCCCCATACTAGTGAATAAACTAGAAACAGGGGAGGTTTTTGTATGAATGACCATGAAGACGCTTACCATGACGGACATGCGGCTGTAGGTAAAGGTTTGTTGATTGGCGTTGTGCTGGGATCCCTTTTATGGGTAGCAATCATTATGGGCATTATGTACTTACTCCGGTAAATAATATGAATAGTCACAGCAACAGCAGAGAGCGCCGACTTCAGGTCAGTGCTCTTTTCAGTGTTTCTACAGCATCACTTGACATTGAAATTTTATTAATATATATTAACTAATAAAAAGTAAGTGATAGGAGTTGCACAGATGACAGCGCAAATTCATCCGGATACCGAAATCGGTCGGGTTCATTTAAAAGTCAGCGACTTGGAGCGTTCCCTGCAATTTTATCAAGAAGTTGTTGGTTTTCAGGTGCTGCGGCAAGACGGAAAAACCGCGCAGCTTGCTGCCAATGGGGAAAGCACTCCCTTGGTTGTGTTAGAGGAGATCGAGAACGCTCAAGTCCAGCCTAAGAGAAGAACAACTGGATTATACCATTATGCGATTCTAGTACCTACTCGTAAGGATTTGGGTTTGTCGCTGCGCAGTCTGATTAAGTCCGGTATTCATATTGGGCAGGCGGACCACTTGGTAAGTGAGGCGCTTTATATCGCTGATCCGGATAATAATGGGATTGAAATTTATGTAGACCGTCCGCGGGAAACGTGGAAGTACAACGGACAAGGTCAAATTCAAATGGCCACAGACCCTATCGACTGGCAAGGCTTGCTTGATGAGGCGGGGGAAGAGCCTTGGAATGGCCTGCAAAAGGGCACGAAGCTTGGGCATATGCATCTCCATGTCAATGACATACCCAGTGCAAGGCAGTTTTATTGCGGGCTGCTCGGGTTTGGGGAGATGATGTTGATGGCGGATTCGGCTCTGTTCATTTCAGCTGGCGGCTATCACCATCATATCGGGTTGAACACTTGGGCAGGCGTCGGAGCTCCTCCAGCACCGGCTGATGCGACGGGTTTGCGCTATTATACGATAGTTGTTCCGGATGAGACCGAGTTGAAGGCTATTCTTTCCAGGCTTGAAGATGCCAGTGTTTATGCTGTGCAGCAAGATGGAGGATGGCTCGTCGAGGATTTTGCGAAAAATCACATTTTACTGGTGGAGCGCGGTAAGAGTGACCTAAAGTGACACTGTGAAAATCCCGCCAAAAGGTTGCAGCCCTGGTGGGATTTTTTTGACGTACATACCCATTAATCAATACAGGAGTTTGTTGTTGGTTGGATCATGGCAAATCACTGTAAGGAACGGGGGGCGGCTTGTTTCGTTTTCTTCGCTGGCTTCATGCCAGTGGACTTTTCGGTTGTTGGGTTACGTCATATTTGATAAGCTAATCATAGATATAATGAGAGAAGGTAGAGAGAATGGATACTATACTATCTTTGAGAGATATCCGATCGTTATGTGGGTCGACATCCTACCAGCGTGGAGAAGCTTATTATAGATCCCATCGAGTAACAGAACTTACGCATAACCCGAATCAATCACGCTATGATGCCGTTGTCCGGGGGAGCAAGCGTTATAAGGTTTGCGTCATATTGGACGAGCATAGCAGCGATATTGAGGCCGAATGTAATTGTCCTGCCTACGACAGCTCTTACTACTACTGTAAACATATTGCCGCTGTTCTTTTCAACATCTATGGACATCTGGAAGGAAGTAAAACATCACCGCTATCACAAGCATCTAAGCCTGCTGTAATAGAAGCGCCCGTCATCTCCAACCGCGAGATGCAAGCAACAAACAACTTGATTTCGCTCTTCAACAGTCACTCCGCTCCTATTCATGAATCGGAGGGTTCCTTTGCGGGTAATGGGCAAGTGCTGGAAGTTGAATTTATCGTGAAAGTGATGACTTATGGAAGTTATAAACCAAGACTTGCCATGGAGATCAAGGTAGGGCCCAAAAGAACGTATATTGTTCAGAAGCTGAAGGATTTTTTGTCCAAAGTAGAAAAGCATGCTCCCTATGCTTTCTCCAAGAGCTTCACATTCGATCCCTCCGAGTATGCCTTCAAGAAGGACGATGGGGCGATCATCGAACAATTATTGGACATTTATAATAATGAAAGCATATACCGTGAAGCCTACGGCTTCTATTCCAGTGGATATGGTTTCAACAATGAACGGATATTGATCATTCCTCCTTCTTCCTGGAAGCAACTGCATCCACTTTTGTCAGCAGCTACATGTAGATTAGAGCATGGCAAGCAAACCTTTGATCGATTGGAACTGACCCGTGAACCCGTTTCTCTTGATTTTGATCTGAAGCAGGCAGCTTCCGAGGGCTATCAGTTGAACATAAGCGGTCTTACTGATATGACTGTTATGGACAGCTATGGATGTGTAGCTGTGGATAATAAGTTGCACATCATGGATCTCTTAAATTTAGGACGGGTGGCAGGACTTAAGAGCATGTTCTCTTCTACAAACGGGCATCAGTTACGGATCGCTCCATCCCAGATGGAACCGTTCATGGAGCAAGTTATTCCAGGGTTAACTAAGATCGGAAGCCTGCGTATCGCTGAGCAAATAGCGAATCGAATCGTTAGACTTCCACTGACGATCAAGCTGTTTCTGGATCTTGAGGACGATCGGCTGCTCGCCAAGCTGGAGTATGTGTATGGGGATATCATTATAGATCCAATGCGTGGGAACCTTGAACATCGAGATCGCGGGGAGCGCATACTAATGCGTGATGCTGATCAGGAGAATCGCTTCATGCGTCTATTCGAGCAAGCTTTATTCAAGTATAACGGTAAAGAGCTCTATATGGACCAGGAGGAGGAAATCTATCAATTTCTACATCGCCAGCTTCCTCAATTGGAAGAATGGGCTAAGGTTCTTGTAACCCCTGCCCTTAAGCCAATGACAGAGAAGAGCCTCATTCAACCTAAGGTGAGCGTCGATATGAATGCGAGAACCAACTTGCTCGACATCAGCTTCGAAATGGAGGGCATTGACGAGCAAGACATACGGAGTATACTCCGCAGTTTGGTGGAGAAAAAGAAATATTACCGTTTACCAAGTGGAGCCTTTCTGTCCTTTGAAGAGGAAGGTTTCCAGGAAATCGATCATTTATTTACTGAAATGGGCATTCGTAAAACGGAGATTAAGGGAACTCGCTTGGAGCTTCCTGTCGTTCGCGGATTTCACTTCATGGACGCTAAGGAGCAGACGGCTGCTATTAAGTTGGGTAAATCGCTTCGTCAATTGCTTGAGAATGTGAGAAATCCAGACAATCTCGATTTCCAGCTGCCGGAGAAACTTTCTACCGTACTGCGAGACTATCAGAAGTATGGCTTCCAATGGATGAAGACACTGGGCTATTACCAATTTGGAGGTATATTGGCCGACGATATGGGTCTTGGCAAAACATTGCAGAGCATAGCCTTTATCTTATCCGAGCAACAAGCAAGCCGAGCGCTTGGATACCCCGTGCTGATTGTTTCCCCCGCTTCATTGACTTACAATTGGAAGAATGAAATCGCCAAATTCGCTCCAGAGCTCCATGCAGTCATAGCCGTTGGGGACAGACAGGAGAGAAGCGGCATTTTGGACGAGCTAACGGATGTAGATGTGGTCATTACGTCTTACCCTTTGCTTCGCAGGGACGCTGAGCTTTATGCGAAACAACGCTTCTATGCGCTTATTCTCGATGAAGCCCAAGCGTTCAAGAATCACAATACTCAGACTGCACAGGCAGTCAGAGCTATTGAGGCGGGGCAACGCTTCGCGTTAACGGGGACGCCTATAGAGAATTCGCTAGAGGAGCTGTGGTCCATCTACGACGCTGTATTTCCAGAACTATTTGCCAGCAAAAAAGCTTTCACAGAGCTCCCTCGCGAACAAATTGCGAAGAAGATACGCCCATTTCTGCTGCGCCGAATGAAAACTGATGTACTGAAGGAACTCCCAGATAAGATCGAGACGCTTCAGCCCTCCGAGCTGTCATCGGAACAAAAGAAGCTGTACTTGGCTTATCTAGCGAAGCTTCAGGAGGAGACCATCCAACAGTTACAGACGGAAGGCTTGCAGAAGAGCCGGATGAAGATATTGGCAGGTATAACCCGATTGCGCCAACTTTGCTGTCATCCGTCCTTGTTCGTGGACAACTATACCGGCGACTCCGGTAAGCTGGACCAACTGATGGAGATCATAGAGGAGTGCTTGGGCGGGGGCAAAAGAATGCTCATCTTCTCGCAGTTTACAGAAATGCTAGGCATTATTCGCAGTGAGCTGGGTCGCCGCGGCCTAATGGCCTTCTACTTAGACGGTAAAACGCCGGCAAGTGATCGGGTAGAGCTGTGCAGACGCTATAATGAAGGAGAACAGGATATCTTCTTGATCTCTCTGAAGGCTGGCGGAACCGGGCTCAACCTAACAGGCGCTGACACTGTCGTCCTCTATGATCTGTGGTGGAATCCTGCCGTAGAAGAGCAAGCCGCAGATCGCGCACACCGCATCGGGCAAAAGAAGGTCGTCCAAGTCATCCGCCTGGTCACTCAGGGCACCATTGAAGAGAAAATGTTCGAGCTGCAGCAGCGCAAAAAGGATCTTATCAATGAAGTGATCCAGCCCGGTCAAGAAGCGTTGTCCGCCCTGACCGAACAAGAAATTCGCGAGCTGTTGATGATTGGATAAGGTTACAACTATAACGTGAGAAAGGTGGGGTTGGTACAACCCGTCATCTTTTCACAATAAATCGCTTGTTTCTCATCACTGGCTCCGTTACAATAGAAATCATAAAAAGCAGTGACGAAGAACGTCCTGAACTCCCCTTTTTGAAAGGGAGTTCGGGATGTTTTTGCGTTTAGGAGGGTTAATGGTATGGGTTTTTCTGAAGAGCATACAAAATGGTTGGAGTACCATATTCAGCGCAGGTCCGGGGAGCGCAGGAGCCGATTGGAGCGGGGGCATGGTCATGGAGAAAGATTGTTTTTAGAGCGTGTCTGGTGGTCCATATTTGGCAATTTGGACGATTTGCATCCCGAATATGAAGTTGCAGATTGGCGGGGAAGACCCTATTTTATCGACTTCGCGTGGCTGCCAGGAATGTGTAAATTTGCGATGGAGGTGAAAGGTTTTGGTCCCCATGTTCAACAAACAGACCGGATTCGTTACCGTCATGAGTTAGACAGGGAGACATTTTTACAAATATTAGGATTTCGTGTCGTTTCGATTCCTTATGACAATTTGGAGTCGAAACCCATGCTGTCGATTAATTTGTTAAAGTCATTATTATCACCTTATATGGCTGCGAGTTTGCGAGATCAGAGATATACACGCTTGGAGCGTGAAACGCTGTCTATAGTTCTTCGTCTGGGCAAACCTGTTCGACCGGTAGATTTAGTCAAGGAACTTGATATCAATCGTCGGACTGCCGTACTCTGCTTGAAATCCCTTTGTAAGAAGGGGAAATTCCGGCCCATCTTGTCGGGTAAGGAAACTAAAGTGAACCGGTACGAATTCGTGCGCTCGTTTACGGATGATTGGGTTTGGTGAAGTGGGGGGCTAAGGAGCAGAAATGCACCACATAGACAGTTGCTGGCCCAGAAGGAATTAGCCCAAGGTGCAGAAATGCACTTGATTACACGGTATCCACCGATATCCACGTAATAAGGTGCAGAAACTCCACTTGGTTTCACGGGACCCGCGGTAATTCGCGAAGCAAGGTGCATAAATGCACCTGATTTCACGGTATCCGCCGATGTCCATGCAACAAGGTGCAGAAATGCACCACATAGGCGCGTCGAGCCTGGTAGGATGTAGTTCAAGTGCAGAAATGCACTTGGTTTCACGGGACCCGCGGTAATCCGCGAAGCAAGGTGCATAAATGCACCTGATTTCACGGTATCTGCCGATGTCCATGCAACAAGGTGCAGAAATGCACCACATAGGCGCGTCGAGCCTGGTAGGATGTAGTTCAAGTGCAGAAATGCACTTGGTTTCACGGGACCCGCGGTAATCCGCGATGCAAGGTGCATAAATGCACCTGATTTCACGTTATCTGCCGATGTCCATGCAACAAGGTGCATAAATGCTGCTGGTCGCTATTTGGTTGCACAATTCAGCTCGGCAGCTTTATTTTTATCAGCAAAGTTTTGACCAAGCCCAGGCTAGTCTGCATAATCGGCCAAGTCCCCTCATATGCATGTACTAATTCATTTTAATCAAGGACGAGGGGATGATCGGATGCGCCGGGTCACATGGATGGTAGCTGTCGTAATGTGCTTAGTACTAGTTGCAGTTGGTTGCGGGAAAAGGGATGCAGGATCTATTGTTAAGGATTTGGATCATGTGATAAACAAAATGGACAGCTATCAGGGAGCGGGACGCATGGTCCTTTATACCGGTGAGCAGCCCCAGGAGTATCAAGTAGAGGTTTGGTACAAGAATCCGAACTTTTACCGAATTTCGCTGAAAAATGCAGAGAAGGATATCACGCAGATTGTGCTGCGCAACGAGCAGGGAGTATTTGTTTTGACGCCGCAATTGAAAAAAAGCTTCCGTTTCCAAAGCGATTGGCCGGAAAATCAAGGCCAGGTGTACTTGTATCAGTCGTTGGTGCAAAGCATAAAGGACGATAAGAACCGTGTGTTAGCAACAGACAAGAACGCGTACGTATTCGATGTGCTCGCGAATTATCAGAATGAGATGCTGGCCCGCCAAAAAATCTGGCTCAGCAAAAAGAATTTAACACCTCAACATGTAGAGGTTCTCGATACGAATCAAAAAGTAATGGTCATGGTAGATTTCACATCCTTTGAATTGGGTAAGAAGTTTGATAAGGATTCCTTCGATATGGAGCGCAACATGACGAGCTGGAACCTGCAAGCACTGCCGACTATGGCGGGTCAAACCAACAAACAGCAGGGATTCGGTATCATTGAGCCTTCCTATACACCGCAAGGAGTCGTTAAGCAGGATACCACAGATATGAAGCTTGGAGAGGATCAGGCGGTGATGCTGCGGTACAAAGGCAAATACAACTACAGCTTGGTTGAGTTGAGGCCGCAGGCGATGACGGTTTCGCTGCAGCCGGGGAGTATAGTCGACTTGGGGTATACACTTGGAGTATTAACGGGATTGGATAAAAAAACGCTGACGTGGATTCACGATGGGGTTGAATACCGGCTATCCACTGCAGATTTGCCTATGAAGGAAATGATGAGGGTCGCAACCGCCGTTCAAGGACAAATGGGTAAATAAGGATTCACCTTCCTGATATTGACTTCTTTTCCCGATTAGGATTAACATAGATTTATCGCTCTTTTTGGGGAATGCATACACGGGAAGGTGAAGGAGATTGGATTCATTTTACCGGCCAACTCGGGTCGAGATATCACTTGATGCTTTGCAGCATAACATAAACGCATTTCAACAAAAGCTCCCGGACAGCATCCGCATCATGGCTGTTGTTAAAGCAGACGCTTATGGCCATGGTGCGGTTGAAGTGTCCAAAGAGGCGGTACGCTGCGGCGTCGATTATTTGGCCGTTGCCTTTCTGGATGAAGCTTTGGAACTCAGAAGCGCCGGAATTACGGCTCCGATTCTGGCTCTTGGCTATACTCCGCCTGATGGGCTTTCCGTTGCATTGCAGCATGACATTACAATTAATGTGTACAGCCAGGAAGTTCTGGAAGCCCTAAAGGTACTCAAATCGGATACCAAAAATCTCAAAATTCACATTAAGCTCGACACCGGTATGGGGCGCTTGGGACTGCAAACGGGGCCGGATGCGATTGCTTTTATAGAAGAAGCTCTGCAGCTGCCTGGAGTTGAAGTCGAAGGTCTTTTCACGCATTATGCGAACGCTGACGAAATCGATAAAAGCTATACATTAGAGCAATACCGGCGAATGGAGCGGGTCGTCCAATATTTTAAGGAAAAAGGTGTCGAATTCACCTATCTGCATGCAGGAAACAGTGCTGCTGCCATCGACCTGCCTGGACTGACCTATAACATGGCGCGCCTGGGCATCAGTATGTATGGCTTATATCCTTCAAATGAAGTGAATGTGAATGCATTAGAGCTGAAACCAGTGCTGACCCTGAAGACAGGCGTCGTTCATTTGAAGACACTGCCTCCGGATTCAGGTATCAGTTATGGCACGATCTACCATACTAAGGATGAAGAGCAAATTGCGACCTTGCCCATTGGTTATGCAGATGGATATTCCCGTATGCTGACACAAAAAGCCGAAGCTTTGATTCACGGGCATAAAGTCCCGGTAGTGGGCAGAATTTGTATGGATCAATGTATGATCCGCGTGTCGGATGTTCAGCAGGCGAAGACGGGCGATGAGGTTGTGCTCATAGGCGAACAAGGCGGACAAAGGATTACCGTTGAGGATGTAGCCCGAATGCTCAATACCATCAATTATGAGATAACTTGTATGATTTCGCACAGAGTCCCCAGAATTTATATGCGTGAAGGCAGACAGGTAGAGGCCGTCAATCCGTTGTCGAGGCACCGAAATTAAGACAATAAGGCTGAGAATTGGAAAACATTTTTTTCGAAAATTAGAGGAATTTCCATGCACCTCACGAATACCTTATGAGATGGGCTGACCCGTGGACGAAAAGCAGTACATAACTGATATATACAATGCATATATATCAGTTGTATATTTTGGCTGTGGCTCGCCATACTGGTAATATTGTCTTGTTAGGTTTCTGGGGGTGCGAATTGAAGTGAGTAATGCGCATAACACAAAAAGAATTATGATCAGTTTACCGGATCATTTACTGCAGGAGGTGGACGGCATCGTGGAAAAAGAAAACTCCAACCGCAGTGAATTCATTCGTCAGGCAATGAGGCTTTATCTGATGGATCGCAAAAAACGCAACTTGCGGGAATCGATGCAGCGCGGTTATATGGAAATGGCAATGATTAATCTTAGCATGGCATCAGAAGCTTTTCATGTGGAGGAAGAAGCGGACGATACGCTGGATCGCTTAGTAAGCGGGGTGTAGAAGTTGATTGTGAAACGTGGCGATGTGTTTTTCGCGGACCTCTCACCGGTGGTAGGCTCCGAGCAAGGTGGAGTGCGACCGGTTCTGATTATCCAGAATGATATTGGCAATCGTTTTAGCCCTACGGTCATCGTTGCGGCCATTACGGCGCAGATCCAAAAGGCGAAACTGCCCACGCATGTTGAAATTGACGCGGAAACGCATGGCTTTGACCGGGATTCAGTCATTTTGCTGGAGCAGGTGCGCACGATCGACAAGCAAAGGCTGACGGATAAAATCACGCACCTGGACGACGAGACGATGCGGAAGGTCGATGAAGCCTTGCAAATCAGTGTCGGGCTGATCGAATTTTAAATAGGATCTGGAACGGACGAGGGTGTTGGATGCCTCGTTTTTTTAGTCGTTTGGGGAGAGATCTTGAATGGCAGGCGACAAAGAGACATCACTAGCTTACAATACATCGGAATTGGGGACATATTGAATGGTGCAGGACTTGAACAATGATAAATTGAATGACTCCGCAACAGCGGACAAAGGAACTGAGAGCAGTCAAGGAGTCAAGCTCGAGAACGATGATGACATCAAAGCTAATGTACAGCTTACGGATGAGCAGAAGTCGCAGATTCAGGAACGCATCCTGAAGCAAATTGCTACCGAGCTCAAGCTGCCTGCGGGTAAAGTGAAAACTACGATGGGACTGCTCGATGAGGGAAACACCATCCCTTTTATAGCGCGGTATCGGAAAGAAATGACCGGCGAGCTGGACGAGAACCAGCTTCGAGATATCGAAGATCGCCTGCAGTACCTCCGCAATCTCGAGGATCGTAAGCTGGAAGTGCTGCGGCTCATCGATGATCAAGGCAAGCTTACGGGTGAACTGAGGGCCGCTATTGAGCAAGCAGCCAAGCTGCAGGAGGTTGAGGATCTCTACCGTCCTTACCGGCAGAAGCGCAAGACTCGAGCAAGTGTTGCGAAGGAGCGGGGGCTTGAGCCTTTGGCCGATTGGATTGGGAAGCAGCCCCGCCAAGGCTCTTTGCAGGAGGAAGCGGCTAAGTATGTGGATGCGGAAAAGGGTGTACATTCCGCAGAAGACGCGATACAAGGGGCTATGGATATTATCGCAGAGACCATTGCCGACGATGCTAAGATTCGGGCATGGGTGCGCAGGTTCACACATGACCAAGGCATCCTGAGAACGGAAGCCAAGGATAAGGCTCAAGAATCGGTCTATGAAATGTACTATGCCTATCAGGAGCCTATTCGCAAGCTTCCGCCTCATCGCATTCTCGCGATTAATCGCGGAGAGCGCGAGGAAGTGCTGAAGGTCGGCATGGATGTGCCTGTAGACCGTGTGCGCGAATATATAGAACGGCAATGGATGAAAGGGCCGTCTGTGGTTAAGGACGTGCTTGCAGCGGTTATCGAAGATGCGTACAAGCGGTTGATTGCGCCTTCGATCGAACGCGAGGTGCGGGGCGAGCTGACGGAGAAGGGAGAAGAGCAGGCGATCAAGATTTTCGCGGAAAATCTGCGAAATCTGCTGCTGCAGGCGCCTGTGAAGGGGCGGGTTGTCCTGGGTGTCGATCCTGCTTTTCGGACAGGCTGTAAGCTGGCCGTCGTGGATGACACCGGAAAAATGCTCGACATCGCCGTCACCTACCCCACCGCTCCCAACCATAAGGTGGCGGAAGCCAAGGCGAAGTTCAAGCAATTGATCCACAAGTACAACGTGGATCTGATTGTCATCGGCAACGGCACGGCATCGCGCGAGACGGAGCAGTTCGTGGCCGAGCTGATCGCGGAGATCAAGGAGCGGAAGCTCCACTACTTGATCGTGAACGAAGCCGGCGCGAGCGTCTACTCTGCGTCCAAGCTGGCGCAGACCGAGTTCCCCGAGCTCGATGTCGCGGAGCGCAGCGCGATCTCGATTGCGCGCCGGCTGCAGGACCCGCTCGCCGAGCTCGTGAAAATCGAGCCGAAGGCTATCGGCGTCGGCCAATACCAGCACGACGTCTCGCAAAAGCGGCTCGACGAGAACTTGAAAGCCGTCGTGGAGTCCGCGGTCAACCACGTCGGGGTGGATCTGAACACAGCGTCCCCCTCGCTGCTGTCTTATGTTTCAGGCGTGAACGGGACTCTGGCAAAGAACATCGTCCAGTACCGCGAGCAGAACGGCAGGTTCAGCAGCCGCAAGGAGCTGCAGAAGGTGCCTCGCCTCGGAGGGAAGACGTACGAGCAATGCGTCGGCTTCCTGCGCATCTCGAGCGGGGGGAACCCGCTCGATAACACCCCGATCCACCCTGAGTCTTACGAGGTGGTGGATCGGCTGTTTCAGGAGCTGCGCCTCGAATTGGCGCAGCTGGGCTCGCAGCAGCTTCGGGAGCTGCTGCAGGGACTGGAGCCTGCTGAGCTGGCTCCAAAGCTTGGCGTAGGCGTCCCGACGCTTCGGGACATCCTGGACAGCCTGCAGCGGCCGGGCCGCGATCCGCGCGAGGAAGTCGACGCGCCGATCTTCCGCACGGATGTGCTGCAGCTTGAGGATCTGACGCCGGGGATGGAGCTAACCGGCACGGTGCGCAACGTCATCGACTTCGGCGCCTTCGTCGATATCGGGATCAAGAACGATGGGCTTGTCCACATCTCCCAACTCAGCAGCAGCTTCGTGAAGCACCCGATGGATGTGGTCTCCGTCGGAGACATCGTCAAAGTGTGGGTGCTGGGTGTGGATGAAAAGAAAGGCCGCGTCAGTCTGACGATGAAAAAGCCGCAATAATCAGGGAACCCTACTTCCTCAACAAAAAAAGCAGATGAGCCACGGAGTGAATCACTCCTTGTTCGTCTGCTTTTCATTTAATGCTTCTGCTTATTGAATGGTTCGTTTGGATGCGAGCTTGGCAATTTACCATCAATTCGATGGGTGCGATAAAAGAACCAGCTATCGTTAAGTATCCTGATTTGTCTTCGGTTTTTGCTCTGAAAAGCCCGCATCAACTGATTAAAAAGCCATTGCGGCATGTGCCCATCCCCTTCCTGACTATGTATAATCAGCATATGGGGAAAAGGGATAACGGGTGCAGGTCTCATGTCGATTCAGGGAGCAGAAGATTACGGTTCCAACTCTTCCTCGTACCATTGCTCCAGCTGCGCCTCTAGGGCGCGAATTTCCGTGAGCAGCGAAATTAATGGGTATGCTTTTTCCTGAATGGCAGCAAAGGTTTGCTCCAATCGGTTCACATAAGCTAGTCCCTGTGTGGGTTGATAACCCGGATCAATCAGCTCCAGATTATCGAATTCAGCAATCACATGAGCCAGTTTGGGTACATTTGCAGCAGTTAGCTTATCCAGCTCCTTATGAAGCCGGCGGTTTAAAGCTGTGAGCTGGTACATATGAGTGCTCGGCATTTCGACAAATTCCAGCTGATCTTCATGCTTAAGAAGGGCATATCTCATTTGCGGCATATTGGCTTCGTTTGTCCCCTTTCGTAAAGCGGCACACTTCATTTCTACTTGACAGTATAGCGGTACATGGGGTACAAATTCAAGTAAGTTATTTCTTCACAAAATCCTAAGGGGTGTTTTCTCTTGATGAACGATCGGGAGCTGCAGAGTTGGGTAGAGCACATTTCGCAGACATCGTTTGGCAGGCCTTTTCTCCATCAAGCACGGTTTAATCGAAGATTAAGGTCTACGGGCGGCAGATATTTTACCAAGTCGCATGACATAGAAATCAGTACGTTACAGCTGGAAACCTTCGGCAAGGAGGAAGTGGAAAAAATCATCAAGCACGAGCTCTGCCACTACCACCTTCATTTGCTCAAAAAAGGGTACAAGCACCGCGATCAGGATTTCAAGTTGCTGCTTAAGCAGGTCGGTGGATCCAGATATTGCCAATCTTCTCCTCGTGCGCCAAGTAAACAGCCCTACCGGTATAGGCTGGAATGCGTAAGCTGCAAAACGGAATATTTCCGTAAAAGGCAGGTTGATGTGCGTAAATTTGCTTGCGGAAAATGCAGAGGGAAGCTAAGACTGTACGTCCTTGACTTGAATACCCTTTCATGATAAATTTGAGATTGCCGTTCCCTGATAGCTCAGTTGGTAGAGCACTCGACTGTTAATCGAGTTGTCACAGGTTCGAGTCCTGTTCGGGGAGCCACATTTTCTTTTTATATTTGGAGAGATACCCAAGTGGCTATAAGGGGACCCTCTGCTAAGGGGTTAGACTGCGTAAGCGGTGCGAGGGTTCGAATCCCTCTCTCTCCGTTGGATGCTCGAGCAAGGAAGTCGCTGATAAAGCGGCTTCCTTTTTTTGCCCGTTCAAAACCAGCGCTTGCGCTTAAAATACAGAAAGGTGCCGACCGCTACGGCAATCATTAAAATCCAAACGTACGCATAGCCGTATTCCCAATGCAGCTCCGGTATGATACTGAAGTTCATTCCATACAAGCCAACGATAAATGTCAGCGGCTTGAAAATGGTAATGAACAGAGTTAAAGTTTTCATGATCTCATTCATGCGATCCGATTCATGCTCATCTGCAGCTCCAGGAGGCATGTAAGGGATTCGCGGAAAATATTGAGTGAATCGACGACACGTGAGATGTGATCATAAATATCGATAAAATACACTTTGTCTTCCTGCTCTGTATAGGGAAAATCATGATGGCTGAGCGTGCTGAGTATGGTTTTTTCCTCAGCGATGATCCGCCGCAGCTGATGCATGGTCCGTTTGAGCTGGAATATTTCTTGAGCGATCCGGATGTGAGGGTGCCGGTAAATGCCCCGCTCCATTTTCTCCACGCGGCTTTCGATATTATCCACGATCTCCGCATAATCATCGACACAGTGATCGAGCAGGGAATGCAGGATGAGACCCGGGTGGCTCATTCTTTCTTCAATGACTTTACACTCCTCGTACAATTCATCGACGAATGAAATGGACTCGTGACTCACGGTGATCACATAATTATCTCCAATAGCTGTGCCGAGATCAATCGGCTTCAAATCCTTTTGTATGGCAAAAAAAGGTGACAAAGAAATTGTTTTTATATTTATCCATTTTTGGACGCTGATTGAGTTTGATGGCATCTTCTACAAGCAGCGGGTGGCAATTAAATAAGGTACCCAGCACCTGATTCACTTCTTCAGGCGTTGGGGAAATCATCCTCACCCAAGCATCCTCGTCAGATGTCGGAACGCGAATAGGCTCCTCTGTAAGTGTCCCAGTGGATGTTTGATACAGCAGCATGTTCATCTTGCACCTCGATGGTTTGGAATGCTCTCAGCATATCACACCCGCACTTAGCATTTCCATCAATATACAATGGAGTTTTTGCTTGTTTTTGCCGAAGGAATCCAGTATAATAACCTTTGTCGCGAAAAACGGCATCCCTCAATTTTTGCAAGGCCCGTTGGTCAAGTGGTTAAGACACCTCCCTTTCACGGAGGTAACAGGGGTTCGAGTCCCCTACGGGTCACCATTGAATTTTAAGCTCAATGGATTATAACGCGCGGTCGTGGTGGAACGGCAGACACACCATCTTGAGGGGGTGGCGCTCACAAGGCGTGCGGGTTCAAATCCCGCCGACCGCATAAAGAGGAAAGCCTTGATATTTAAGGCTTTTTTCTTTTTGTCTAAAGGTTTCGATTGTATCTAATTACTGTTGGAGTAATTATATTAGGGGTATGGGGTTAAAAATGGGTTGAAAATAAGGTAGCGATTCCACTAACAGAGTACGATAGTACAATCACAACAGGGGTTGCCGAAAGGCAACCCCTTGATCCACTAACGGGCTGCATGCACATTGAGGGTAACAGTATGGTCATGGACGGAACAAAATTTTAGGGCAAAAAAAAATTGAAATTTAATTTCACAAGCCGTATAATGGGCTCATTTCAAAACGGTTGCCTTGAACGGCATGAATCGTATTTTGGAGGTTCGAAGCAACAAGTAAAAATGGAAGGGGCTCAGCCATCGTGTCTTTCTTGGATATCCCTAAGATCAGCCTTTTCATCGAACAGGAAATTGCTGCTGGACATCTGCCCGGTGCGGTGCTTTATGTTGCTCATAAAGGGAAGGAGCTGCTGAAGCAAGCCTATGGCAGTCGGGTTGTTTACCCGGAAGCCGCTCCGATGAGAACGGATACGGTTTTCGATCTGGCTTCGCTGACCAAAGTCGTTGCAACGTTGCCGGCGGCGCTTCAATTGATGGATCAAGGGAAAATTTCTTTAGCGGATCCAATCGGGGCATTTCTGCCTCGCTTTCGCCTGCAGCTGGAAGAACCCATTCGGATCCTGCATCTGCTTACGCACACATCGGGTCTTAAGGCGGATTTGCTGGGCATGCAAGCGCTGCTGCGGCTATCCCGGGAAGAGCTTCTGGACCGAATTGTAAACGAACCGCCGCTTCATCCCCCGGGAACAAAGGTCGTGTACAGCGATATTGGAATGATAATGCTCTATCTCATCATTGAATTCGTAACCGGCGAATCTTTCGACACCTACCTGAAGAGGGGAATTTATGAGCCGCTCGAGATGTTGGAAACCGGTTTTTGTCCGGCCTTCGAAGAAACGCGCTATGCCGTTACTGAGTTTTCCGAACCGCATCAGGCCTACAAGTCAGGAAATGTGCACGACGAGAAGGCGGAGCGGATGGGCGGAGTAAGCGGTCATGCGGGTTTGTTTTCTACAGCCCACGACCTGGCGAATTATGCGTTAATGATTCGGCAGAAAGGTCTCTTTAAAGGCCGGCGAATTATTTCTAGGGCGTCCATCGAGCTGTCGTACCGTAACTTTACGCCTTTAGACCAAGAATACCGCGGACTCGGCTGGCTGCTGAAAAATCCGAAAAGTTTCTCTTTCGGAGGCGACTATTTATCCGAGCAAGCATTCGGACATACTGGTTTTACAGGCACCAGCCTGTTGTTTGATCCGGAGATGGATCTGCAAATCATATTTCTCACGAATCGGGTTCATTTCGGTCGAACGGAGCACATCTTGCGGATTCGTCCAAGGCTGCACAATCTCATTCTCTCTCACTTCTAATTTGCCGAAATCAAAAAAGTTCAGGAGGTTTTCAAATGAAATACGTATCATTATCGGAAGATCGGCTGACGGAAATGTGCCGTCTTTGGAATCGAGAGCTCGGCGATCAGTTTCC
The DNA here is from genome assembly GCF_900104695.1 of Paenibacillus sp. GP183. Taxonomy (NCBI): domain Bacteria; kingdom Bacillati; phylum Bacillota; class Bacilli; order Caryophanales; family Paenibacillaceae; genus Paenibacillus; species Paenibacillus sp. GP183. Next base: position 2,977,546 of record NZ_FNSW01000001.1, on the reverse strand, counting down.
GATGCGCGAACAGCTGCTCAGGCAAAACAGCTTTCTCGATGTTAACGTACTGAAGGAGGGCTCTTGGCTTGCAATTGAAGAGACAGGCGGGAAAGTTGTCGGTTTCGTCGTTGCAAAGCTGTGGCAGGAGCAAAGGGATTTCGTACTGGGGGCCGGTACGGGTTGGATTCAGGTATTGTTGGTAGATCGGGGTTTCCGCGCGCTTGGAGTCGGAAGCGAGCTGCTGAACCGGGCTGAAACGGCTCTCTACGAACGGGGGGTTCATAAAATTTTAATCGGGCGCGATCCGTGGCATTATTTCCCCGGTATCCCCAAGGAGTACCCCCATGTCCGCACATGGCTCGAGACCAAAGGATATCAAGATGATCATCGAGTCGAACATGATCTTCTGGCGACTTATGACGAAAACTCGGAGTGCACGCTGCCCATACAGGAGGGCGTTTCGTATCGGCTGTTGGAGAAGCACGAGAAAGGCGAGCTGCTTGCTTTTTTTCTCCGCTGTTTTCCAGGTCGATGGGAATATGAAGCCATTCGCTATTTTGAGCTTGGGGGAGCGGGCCGTGAATTCGTTGTGATCGAGAAGGAAGGCCGAATTATCGGTTTTTGCCGCATAAACGATAGTTTATCTCCAACCATTGCCCAGAACGTTTATTGGTCGCCGTTATTCGATAATGAGCTAGGGGGGATTGGGCCTTTGGGTGTCGACCGCGAGTACCAAGGCAGAGGTTATGGGCTGGCGGTTATTCAAGCAGGTGTTCATTTCCTAAGGGAACGCGGTATTCGACATATCGTCATCGATTGGACGACACTCGTATCCTTCTATGAAAAGCTGAATTATCGGGTATGGAAAGTGTACGATTCCTATTCAAAGGTAGTAAAGAAAGCCGATGCTTCTCTATGATGTATCTGGCCGACCAATATCAATCTTGTATTTTTGAAAAATTCCACTTATGATGATATAGAAATTTCGAAGAATTTTAATAAAGTAGGGAACGTATATGATTCATGACAATATTTTAATTAAGATTCGCGATATGAAGGACAGCCTGACGCCCGTAGAAAAATTGGTGGCAGAGTACATTCTCGAACATTTAGAGGATATTCCTCACCTATCGATTAAAAACTTGGCTCAATTGACGAAGACGAGTGACGCGTCTGTACTCCGCTTTTGCAAAACAATAGGATATAGCGGCTATCGCAGCTTTATTGTAAGTATTTCTGCTTCAATTGGATCGATGGACGATGGGCAGAAGGATCAATACACCGATATTCAGCCGGGAGATGATCTGTCTATCATCATCTCGAATGTTTCCCGAAATAATAGCAAATCCATTGAGGACACCCTCAGTGTCATCGATAAGAACGAGATCGCCCGTACCGTAAAAGTGCTGCGCGAATGCAAACGTATTGCATTTTTCGGTATCGGCGCTTCCGGTTTGGTAGGAATCGATGCGGAGCAGAAATTTTCTCGCATTAACAAGATGTGCCACACCTATACAGATGGGCACAGTCAGCTTACTGCCGCTACGCTTTTGGACAAGAACGATGTAGCTATCTTCATTTCGAATTCCGGAAAGACGGTAGAGATTCTTGATTCGTTAGAAATCGCCAAAAAGAATGGCGCATGTATTATTGCGATCACGAAATATAACAAAAGCGAGTTGGCGGATAAGGCAAACATCGTACTCAGTATCTCTACGCCGGAAATAACCATCCGGAGCGGCGCCATGGGATCCCGGATTGCGATGCTTACCGTCATTGATATTCTTTTTGCCGGAGTGTCCAGTGCAGAGTACAAGAATGTGAAGAAATATTTGACCAAAACTCATGATATTATAGCCAGCAGACACCGTAAGTAACTATTCAAGAAAACATCGGCTTCTCAAAAAGGAGCCGGTGTTTTTTTGTCGGATTTGAAATAAAAAAACCAATTATTTACTCCAACACAAAATAAAATTTCAAAATATATTGACCCAAGTGATTTTTTTAGTTAATATCTAACCACGGGACAAAAAAATACAGGAAAGGGGGATGGCTATGGATGAGTATTTGTCGGGATTAACTACGGAAACAATAAACCAGAAGACCCTGACGATCGATGAATGTACAACGGAACAAATGCTGCATCTTATCAATGAGCAGGATGCGATGGTGCCTGGGGCGGTTGCCGCAGAGATACCGCAAATCGTGAAAGCGGTTGACATACTCCATCATGTGCTTAAAAATGGCGGCAGAATGTTTTATGTAGGAGCGGGAACTTCTGGCAGACTTGGTGTGCTTGACGCTTCGGAATGTCCGCCTACTTTTGGCATTGACCCTATGCTGGTGCAAGGCCATATTGCCGGAGGCGACAAGGCGCTGAGACTGGCTGTCGAAGGTTTCGAAGACAGTGCGGAGGAAGGAATTAAGCTGATCGATGACTGCGGCGTGACGGCCAGGGATGCGGTTATTGGCATTACGGCCAGCGGAAGCGCACAATTTGTCATTGCCGCTTTGAAAAAAGCAAAGGATGTTGGTGCAGCAACGATCGGCGTAGTGAACAACAAAAATTCCAAATTAGAGCCGGTCTGCGATGTTTGCATTTCACCGGTGGTTGGGCCGGAAGCGATTATGGGATCAACCCGAATGAAGGCGGGCACCGCACAGAAGCTGGTTCTGAATATGCTCACGACCTGCACGATGGTGAGGCTCGGAAAGACGTATGACAACCTCATGGTTGATTTGAAGGCAAGCAACGTCAAATTGTATGATCGTTCAGTTCGGATCATTAAGGCCGCAACGGGAGCAGACGATGAGACAGCGATTTCGCACTTGGAAAACGCTTCCATGAATTGCAAATTGGCAATCATGATGATAAAAACCGGTTTGGGTGTTTCAGAAGCAGAGCATGCGTTGGATCGATGTGAAGGCAGTTTGAAAAAAGCAATACGCAGTTTTACCAAAGTTGTTTGATACATTGAATATCACATGGGAGGTCATTGTTCATGAAAAGAAAAATGAAAGTAGTCACATCCGTCGTGACATTAGCCCTGGCAGTAAACGCATTAGCGGCATGCGGCAATAACAGTCCAAGCAACTCGCAGGCCCCAAGCGCAGGTGCAGCCACATCGGCAGCAACAGACACCATTACAGCGTTGCTTCCGCCGGTATCTCCTAACTATCAAAAGAATTTTGACCAAATGGCGAATGACTTTCATGCGCAGTACCCGAATCTGACCTTGAAGATCGAGCCGGCAAGCTGGGAAGATGTGACGCAGAAGCTAGATACGCAGGTTAATGCGGGAAGTCCTCCGGACGTTGCATTCATTGGTTCTGATGGCATTTCCAAATACGTAGATCAAGGCATGCTTATGGATATCACGAGTGCAGCAACGAAAGATATGATTGCTGACTATGATCAAGCGCCGCTCGACTACATGAAAAACGGCAAAGGTCTTTATGGCTTCCCGGCCTATATGGAAGTGCACGCACTGGGTGGCAATAAAGAATTTTTGGAAAAGGCCAGCATCGACTGGAAAAGCATTCAGCAAAACGGTTGGACCTATGACCAGTTCCGCGATGCGATCAAGAAGGGCGTTGTAACAAGTAACGGTAAAACGTCCACCTACGGTTTCGTATTTGCAACGAAAGGTGTTGCATCCAAAGACTACTTGAACATCATGGCAAGAAATGCCGGCATGCCGAGCCCGTTTACTAAAGATTTGAAGTATTCATATACTAGTAAAAACTACTTGGGCTTGTTGAAAGATCTTCGCCAGCTGATTGATGATGGCTCCATGCCGAAAGAGCTCAGCTCCGTGGATGCCGGTATGCGTTGGAACATGTTCTTGACTGGCCAAACGATGATCACTGGTAAAGGTCTTGCTACTTTTGAGAACTCTGCCAAAGCAAATAACGCCAAGATTAAAGCCAATGACGGAAGCGCAGTGAAAAACAGCATCGCGGTGGATTACATCGTATTGCCTCCTCCGACCTTCCAAGGCGCTAAACCATCGTATACGACTGTTGTCGACGGCTATGTAACGTTCCGTGGCAAAAAAGAACCAACTGCCGAGCATAAGGCCAATGTCGTGAAGGCAGCCTACTTCCTTGCGAGCGGTAAAGTTGCAGCAACGACAAACAACGACCTGTTCGCTGCGCACATTACTCAAAGCGGCAAAAAAGCTGCTGAAAGCATGAAAGTGGATAGAATGCCTGAGAACGTAGCCGCTGTTCAAAACATGCTCAAAAACGCAACGCCGGCTCGTCCTGATATCCCGACTGATCTGGGCGCAAAAGCGATTAAATTGGAAACTGAAGTGATCGTTCCTAAGTTCCAAGCGTTGATTGCAGGCGAAATTACACCAGAAGCGATGTATGATGCCGTAAAAGCCGCTGCGATTCAAACGTTCGGTGCTGACGGAGTTGTTAAAGACTAAGGCTAAACTTTAACCTTCGGATAGTCGTTGGAGTATTCCGCGGCTATCCGAACTATTTTATAGTAGTTTCTGAAACGAGGTATGACAGTATGGTTAATATCGCAAAATCGATGAAACGAACGAAAATCAGGGGAGAAGGAACTTGGGGATATGCGTTCATTGCCGTCGCTTTGGTCGCTTTTGCGATGTTTACCGCATACCCGGTCGTCAGCGCGTTTATTATCAGTTTTCAAAAGTACAAGCCGATCGGTTCCACCTATGTCGGATTCGACAATTATATCCATACGTTAAAAGATACCCTGTTTTGGAAAGCATTGCGCAATACCATCGTCTATACGCTGTTGACGGTTCCTGTCAACTTGCTGATTTCTATGACCCTGGCTATTCTGATTCTGCCTTTCAGGAAAAAAACACAATCCTTCTTTAAGGCCGTTTACTATTTGCCAGCAGTTGCTTCAGGCGTCGCCTTGTCAGTCGTGTGGCTCTGGATCTACGATCCTTTAGAGGGTGGCATCTTGAACCAGTTCATTCACTTCTTCGGCTTCAGCAATCAGAACTGGTTGGGATCAAGTAAAACCGCGATGTTTTCTTTGGTTCTGATGTCTTGGCTGTCCAGTCATGGTACTAGCATTATTATCTACCTGGCCGGGCTGCTGGGCATCGACGAAACGTATTACGAAGCGGCTGAACTAGACGGAGCTAATTTCCTTCAAAAGCTGCGGCATATCGTAGTGCCAAGCCTGAAGCCGGCTACGCTGTTTCTTTTGGTAACCGGCGTGATCGGTTCTTTCCAAGTGTTCCAGAATGCTTATCTGATGACAGGCGGGGGACCTGACAATGGAACGACGATGGTTGGCCTCTTGATCTTCAATAATGCGTTCACCCTATTCGATTTCGGCAAAGCTGCGGCACAATCCTTGCTATTAGCCGTCATTATTGCCGTCATCTCGGTGATCCAGTTCAAATACGCAGGGAAAGACGTCGAGTTTTAAGGGAGGGGGATATCATATGGCGTTGTATAGCAATCACACAGGAAAACCGGCAGTGAAACATCTTAGAAATACGATCATTTTTATCGTCCTTCTCCTTTTTGCTCTGGCGACGATTTTTCCGATTTATTTTATGATCGCTTCTTCTTTGGGAGCTCCGGTTGAGTCTGGAGCGGTCAGCTACTCCATCTTTCCAAGCAAGATTACACTCGCTTCCTTCAAATTTTTCTTTGATTTCAGCAAATATTCTTATCGGTGGATCCTAAACTCGCTAATTGTGGCAAGTACGGTCATGATCTCGAATGTGCTTTTTGCCAGTATGGCCGGCTACGCATTCTCGAAACTCCGGTTCAAGGGAAGAGGCATGCTGTTTGCTGTGCTGCTGGGCTCCATGATGATTCCGTATCAGGTAACACAAGTGCCTTTGTATATCTTGATTGTCAGAGTGTTTAATCTACAAAACACGTATAGTGCACTGATCATACCAAGCATTGTGACGGTATATAACATTTTTCTCGCGAAGCAGTTTATGAGCAGCATTCCGACCGAGATCCTGGAGAGTTCCAAAATCGAAGGCGCAAATCAATTCCAGATTTACTGGAGGATCATTCTGCCTTTATCCAAGACGGTTTTAGCCGTTATGGCGATTCTGACTTTCATGGACAGCTGGAACACCTTCTTCTGGCCGCTGCTCGTGACCAATACGATGGATATGGAAACGATCCAGGTCGGATTGAAAAACTTCCGATTTGCTAATACGACCTTTATCTCACCAATGATGGCAGGCGCTACAATCTCTGCATTGCCTATGTTTATTCTGTTCTTCAGCTTGCAAAAGTACTTCCTGGAGGGCGTAACGGTAGGGGCGGTCAAGGGTTGAACGGATCTGCAAACGGAGCATGCTTTCAGACGGAGGTAAGGTACGATGAACATCGCGACTTGGGGGAATCAGTATGTCAATCAAGTCATTGCGTTATGGAACGAGGAAGCTGTAAAGGAAAGCTATAAAGAGTTGTCGGCACAAAGCTTCGAAGCTATCTTTCTATCCAATCCTTACTTCGACAAGGAAAATACATTCGTCTTGCTGGAGCGGGATCAGGTCATTGGATTTGCCTGCGGCTGTACAGGGGATGATCTGCCTCTAGGAGATCTAGCAGGATATATCACGTGCATCGTTCTATCTAGTGACTGGAGAACTGATGAAAACTATCGCATGCTGCTAGATGTCTTGGAGCATCGTTTTCAACAGAAAGGCAAGAAGCAGGCAGACATTCTGTTCTTCAATCCGATAAAGCTGCCTTGGTATATACCGGATACCCCTAACCATGAACACAATAACGCACCGGGTTTGCCGGTGGACAGTCCGGTCTATGCCTTCCTGCTCAGCCAGGGCTATAAGGAACGCGTGCAAGAAAGCGGCATGTATTTGAATTTGGCCGGCTTCGCCATTCCGGATGATAACCGGGCTAAGGAAGAAAAGGCAGTTGCCGATGGCTACAAGGTGGAATTGTTCGACCCGGGCAAACACTACGGCGTGGATGACATGCTGAGCGGATTGAATAATCTGTTGTGGCAGAAAGAGATTGCCGAATGCACGGCAGACGGTGTGCCTGTGGTCATTGCGGCGCATCAAGGCAAGGCCGTCGGTTTTGCCGGACCTGTCATTCGCCAAGAGAACGGCCGGGGTTATTTCACCGGCATAGGCGTGCATCCCGATCATGAAGGGCATGGTTTAGGCAGCATCCTTTTCTTCAAGCTCTGTGAGGCATTTGAGGCGATCGGGACCGAATATATGTCGCTTTATACTGGAGTCTCGAATCCTGCCATCCGCATTTACGAGAAAGCCGGGTTTAAAACTATCAAATATTTTTCTGTCATGAGAAGGGAGTTTTCATCATGAGTGAACAAAAGCTAACTATTCTGGCTATTGGCGGTCATGTAGGAGATATGGAGCTGACGGCAGGCGGAGTCCTGGCTAGCCACGCTATCAAGGGAGACCGAATTGTGACATTAGCGCTGACAGCAGGAGAACGAGGCGTTCCCGCAGGAAGAGATGTCATGGAATACCGCGAGCAGAAAGTGAATGAGGCTAAAGGTTTTGCCGAAATGCTGGGCGGCGAAGCCATCGTCTTTGACATTCCGGATGGAGAGCTGCCGGATGACGATGAAATTCGCTTCAAAGTATGCGATGTCATTCGCGAAGCGCGCCCGAATGTGATCATTACGCATTTTAAAAATAGCATGCATAAGGATCATATGACGACTCACCGCATTGTGAACGATGCGCGTTTTTATGCCGGCTTGGGAGCGATTAAGCGGGAGCTTCCTTCCCATTTTGCTTCGAAATTGTATTATGCCGAGAACTGGGAGGATGCGGTCGACTACAGGCCGTACGTTTACGTAGACTTCTCCAAAGAAGCCTATGAATTATGGGTGAATGCCGTGTCCTTGCATTGGTTCGTCACGGGCAGCAAATCTTTCCCTTATCTGGAGTACTATAAGCATTTGGTCAGAGTTCGCGGAATTGAAGCCCGCAAAGAATATGCGCAAACGTTTATGGTTCCGGAAGAAACGATGCGCCTTCTTAAAACTGAATTATAAACATGCGAATGACTGTAACAAGACAAATGTTACAGTCATTTTAAAATCATTATAGAATCACACGCATTCAGGAGGCGTCTATGATCCGAAACGGTATTGATTGTATTGATCGGCATTATGATTTGTTTAAAGGAAAACGATTGGGGCTGATTACGGCTCCAAGCGGATTGAACAGCGATTTTGTATCTACGATCCAAATTCTCCATGAGCGTTTCCATCTGGCAGCCATGTTTTCGGCGGAGCATGGCGTAAGAGGAGATCAAGCTGCCGGGGCTCTGGTGGACACTTATCTCGATCCTATGACGAATGTACCTGTATATAGCCTGTATCGTAAAGATTCCAAGCGCTTGAGTCAGGAAATGCTGGATGAGGTCGATATGGTCGTTTATGATATTCAGGATGTGGGAGTACGTTATTATACATTTATTTATACAATGCTATATGCTTTGGAGGACTGTGCGAAGGCAGGAAAGGAATTTGTGGTGCTTGACCGGATTAACCCGCTGGATGGGATAACGGTAGAAGGCAATATTCTGAAAAGCGGCTTTCAGTCTTTTGTCGGCAATTACCCGCTTTGCGTGCGCTACGGTCTGACTATCGGTGAGTTAGCCGTTATGGCGAACGAACAGATGAATTGGAACTGCAAGCTGCATGTAGTACGCTCGGACGGGTGGGAGCGGAGGATGCTTTTTCCTGATACCGGACGCGCATGGGTCATGCCATCCTTGGGGATTCCCCGGTTTGACACGGCATTGCTTTATCCCGGCACCTGTTTGTTTGAAGGGACCAACATTTCGGAAGGAAGAGGAACGACCGTTCCGTTTGAAATGGTAGGAGCGCCATTTATTCAAGCCGAGAAGCTCGCGGACGAAATGAACGGCAAGAAGCTGCCCGGCGTCGTGTTCCGGCCTGTCTATTTCAAGCCTACCTTCTCCAAATATCAAGGAGAACAATGCGGAGGCGTACAGCTTCATGTGCTGGATAGCCGCGCGATTAGGCCTTTGGAAACAGGGATCACTTTGATGTATGCCATTAGGCGGAATTATGAGCAATTTGCTTTTCTGCCGCCTTTTAAAGAGGGCTCTAGACCTTTCATTGATTTATTATGCGGGGACACGGTGTACCGTGACGACCATCTGGATGTCCTGGCTATGCTGGAGCAATTTCGGGAGGAAAGCCGGGCGTTTACCCGCATAAAGCAGCAGTATCATCTGTACTAAGGAGAGGACTGTTTGATGAGATACGCAGCAGGATTGGACGGCGGCGGCACCAAGACCGCGGTGAAGGTGATTGATGAGCTAGGCAGCACCGTCCATACATTTGCATCAGGCGCGATTAACTATAATGGGCAGGACGAGGCGAGTGTGCGCTCTAGTCTGCAGGACATTTTTGATACGATTGCCAAGGTGTGCGGGGGACTTACGCATTGTGCGCAAGTCTGCATAGGCGCGGCAGGGGTAAGCAATCCAACGGTCGTTACACGGTTGGAATCCACTATAAGAGCGTGCGGATATCAAGGGGAATTATTGATTACCGGCGATCAAGAAACGGCGCTTTGCGGCGCGCATGACAGCGAATACGGGATGATTGTCATTGCGGGTACCGGGTCCATCTGTTATGGCAAAAACAAAGCCGGCGTATCTCATCGGACCGGCGGTTATGGCCATCTCATTGACGATGAGGGCAGCGGGTACAGTATCGGCCGGGATCTGCTCGCTGCCGTGGTGCGTGCGCACGATGGCCGATTGCCTGAAACCGCAATCGAAAGAATGGTGTTTGAGCAGCTCCAAATGGAGTCGATTCAGCAGATCATCGGCTTTGTATACGACAAGCGCACCAATAAAAAAGATATTGCCGCTCTGGCGCCTATTTTGTCCGACGCCAGCGCACTTGGCGATGAGACGGCTCTGGCCATCGCGAATAAAAGCACCCACTCTCTGTTCGAACTGGTGGTTCCAGTAGTGGAAAAGCTGTCCCTACAGGAAGGAAGCCTTGCGATGGCTGGAAGTGTATTGCTCAAGAACCCTTTTGTGCGGAACGCGTTTGCAGACATGTTAAAAAAGGAATATCCCGGAATGAACTGTATCACGGCGAAGAGCGATGCTGCAAGCGGCGCGGCACTTATGGCATTGAATCGTATGCCGCGGGAGGAGAGATAAACAATGAAAGATATTCAAACGATGACGTTGAGAGAGAAAATCGGGCAGATGCTCCTTTGCGGCTTTTATGGTACGGAAGCTACCCATGAGTTGGAAGAGCTAATCGAGGAGCATCAGATTGGCGGAGTTATTTATTTTGCGCGCAATGTGGTCCATCCGCTGCAGGTGGCTAGGTTATCCAATCAGCTCCAGCAAATCGCGGAGCGTTCCAATCATGTACCGCTTTGGATTTCGATCGATCAAGAGGGAGGCATGGTTGCCCGCATAACGGAGGGGGTTGCCCTGATGCCGGGGCAAATGGCTCTGGCAGCGGGGGGGAGTGCGGCACTGGACGCTGTCTACGAGGCTGCTTTCATCTCCGGAAAGGAGCTTAGGGCGCTAGGGATAAATATAAATTTCGCCCCGGTTCTGGATGTGAACAACAACTCGGATAATCCGGTCATCGGCGTCCGCTCGTTCGGCGAATCGCCTGAGCTTGTCGCTGAATTCGGATATCAGTCCGTGAAAGGCTTCCAGGCTGCAAATGTGGTTGCGACCGCGAAGCATTTCCCGGGACATGGCGATACGAATGTCGACTCGCACTTGGATTTGCCAACGGTTGCTCACAGCCTTGAACGGATTCGCTCCGTGGAGCTAGTGCCTTTTGTCAAAGCGATTGAAAGCGGCGTCGATGCGATCATGTCGTCGCATATTTATTTTCCTGCTTTGGAACCGGACAAGCTGCCTGTCACGCTCTCTAAGACTGTCTTAACCGGGCTGTTGCGCGAGGAACTGGGCTTCGAGGGCGTGATCATGACCGATTGCATGGAGATGAATGCCATCTCCGAGCATTTCGGCACGGTGGCAGCAGCCGTAATGGCGGTCGAAGCCGGGGCTGATCTCATTCTGATCAGCCATAGCCGCGACCTCCAGGTCGCCGCGATCGCGGCGATCGAGCGCGCCGTTCGCGAGGGTCGCCTGACCGAAGCGCGTATCGACGCTTCCGTCGCCCGCTTGTTCGCACTGAAACATCTGCGCGGCGTGCTCACTCCGCAGCCTGACGCAGCAACCGTGCCCGTGGTTGGGACTGCGGCGCACTGCGCGGTCGCGCAGCGCCTCAGCGAGGCGAGCATCACGCTCGTCAAAGACGAGCAGAAGCTGCTCCCGCTGCGGCGCGAAAAAACGCTCGCGGTCACCGTGGCTGCTGCTGTGTCGTCGGACGTCGACGAAGCGTACGCAGGTCCCGCTAGCCTAGGGGCTGCGCTGGCCGACCACGGTCTTGACGTGATCGACTGCGTGATCCCGTTGCGGGAAGTCGGCGAGCGATCGAAAGCAGTGCTCGAAGACGCGCAGCAGGCGGAGCAGATCGTCATCGGAACGTATAACGCACGATTCCATCCGGCGCAGGTCGAGCTGGTGCATGCCCTGAAAGCACTCGGCAAGCCGCTGGTCGTAGTCGCACTGCGCGTGCCGTACGATTTGCTGGAGATGCCGGACGTATCCACCTTCATCGCCGCATACGAAAGCCGCCCCCTTGCACTGCAGAGCACAGCCCGCTATCTGCTCGGTCAGCTGACGCCTCAAGGACGGCTGCCAGTCTCGCTCTACCCGCACTATCAGGCAGACTGGAAATGGGAGAGTCACAAGTGATGCTTCGAAAGCTGCTGGAACGCACCTCGGTTACCGTTGCAGGCATTATGTCAGGTACCTCGCTTGACGGCATCGATGTCGCACTTGTCCGCATTGATGGTTGCGGCATCGATGCGCAGGTCGAGCTGCTCCATTTCTGCAGCTTACCCTATGAAGCGGAAATACGCGAGAAGCTCAAACAATTGTGCTCGATCGATCAATCGGACGTAGCGCGCTTGTGCGGCATGAATTTCGTCATTGCCGAGCGCATGGCAGCCGCAGTGGCGCAGACAGCCGCGGACGCGAAGATGCCGATTGAGCAAATCGATCTCATCAGCTCTCATGGCCAGACGGTGTGGCACATTCCCGAAGCGGATGCGGCGGATCCGTTTCTGCCCAAATCGACTTTGCAGATCGGCGATTTGTCCGTCATCGCCAAACGAACGGGGATACCGGTTGTCGGCGACTTCCGCACCGCCGACATGGCGGTTGGCGGGCAAGGCGCACCGCTCGCACCTTATGGGGACTTCATCTTGTTTAGACATCCGGACAAAGGGCGTATCTTGCAAAATATAGGCGGTATCGGCAATTGCACTGCTATTCCTGCCACAGGCCAAGCTTCGGCGTCGGGCGAGATTAGTGGGCTCATCGCTTTTGATACGGGACCGGGGAACATGGTCATCGACCAAGTGGTCTATGAACTGACCGGCAGCAGCCTTGCTTACGATGAGGATGGAGCTTTTGCGGCGCGTGGACAAGTTCATAAGGACTTGCTTACCGATATGCTGGCTCGTCCGTATTTCAAGCAGCATCCGCCCAAAACGACAGGGCGAGAATTGTTCGGTAAAGCGTACGCTTCCTCATGGCTCGCAGCCGCCCTGCGTCAAGGTCTGTCGCCCGAGGATATTGTCGCCACGGCGACTGCATTTACAGCGCATTCCATCGCGCGCGCCTATCAAGATTTTGTTTTCCCGCATTGCAATGTGTCGGAAGTTATTATAAGCGGAGGAGGGGCTCATAACCGGACACTGATTGGGATGCTCAGGGGACTTCTTCCGATGCAATCCATCCTCACTTCGGATGAAATCGGCATTTCGTGCGATGCCAAAGAAGCGATTCTATTTGCATTGCTGGGGAACGATTGGCTGCATGGCGTGCCGAACAATCTTCCTTCGGCTACCGGAGCTTCGCGTCCCACTGTCATGGGTAAGCTGGCCCTGCCTTAGACGGTTCTGGTGCCTCCTTCGGGAGGCTTTTTCAATTTACTGAGCCGCGTCCGGATACTCATTATGGACCGATCAAGGGATAAACTCTCAGGGGTGATTTTTTCGTTTACACAATAACATTGGTTGATCACTAAAAAAAGTGATGTTAAATGGTTCTGGTGCAAAAATGAAATCGTGTGGTAACAGAGATAAAACCCATGTGGATGTAAAGGAAACATATAGATGAATTCAGCGTCAAATTTATTCAAATGGAAACATTTTAATGCGGAAATTATTTTACTAACGGTAAGATGGTATCTTCAATATCGTTTAAGTTATCGGGATTTGGTAGAAATGATGTCTGAACGTGGCATTTCGAATTCTCATACAACGATCATGAGATGGGTACATCAATATGCCCCTGAAATAGCCAACAGAGTTCGACCCCTTCTCAAACATTTGAATGACTCATGGCGTTGTGACGAAACCTATATCAAAGTAAAAGGTCATGGACTTATCTTTATCATGCTGTGGATTCAAAAGGTAAAACCATTGATTTTATGTTAAGTGAGAAGCGGGATAGGAAAGTCGCACAACGGTTTTTTCGGAAAGCTCTAGCCTTAGATCATGTTCAAATTCCAAGAGTGATTACCGTAGATAAGAACCCGGCCTACCCAGTTGCAATCGACAATCTGAAGAAGAATGATAAACTACCTCAGGAAACGCTGATCAGACAGACAAGTATCTCAATAACATCATAGAACAGGACCATCGATTCATTAAGAAACGAACGAATCCGATGCTTGGGTTTAAATCATTTCGAACTGCAGAACAAACGATAACAGGAATTGAAACGATACATGTGATCAAAAAGGGGCAAGTCGAATGTAATCATTCGTCGCCCCTTTTTGTCGTTCAACTCATGTTGTTCGGTTTAATTGCATAAAAATTAGTTTGACCGAACAGATCGTCTGGACTTTTTTAATTCTTTTTTGCGTTTTTTTGTTTCGTTAAGTATTTGGATTAAATAGGCATTTAGCACTAATAGGACAATATGGAAATTTTGTAGGCAAAAGGAGGTTAATTATGGTACACTTAGTCGTAAGAAGTCATTTGTTGTCTGCTGTTGTCCTTTGAAAAAGCTTTTTGTTGTATGGAATTTACATTATTTAGGAGTTAGCCAATGATTGATATTCATAGTCATATTTTACCAGATCTTGACGATGGATCTACTAGCTTGAGCGAGTCATTGGAAATGGCAAGAGAAGCCGTAAAACAGGGTATACATAAGATCATCGCAACCCCTCACCATGCGAATGGAACGTACTTGAATGAAACCTCGAGAGTAGAGCAATCCGTACATACTTTGAATGAGGAATTACAACTGCAAGGTATTCCGCTTACTGTGTACATTGGACAAGAGATTCGGTTATATCGAGATCTATTAGAGGATTTGGATCATAGCAGAATTGTAACTTTGAACAGGTCCAAGTACATGTTGGTCGAATTTCCATCCAGTCATATCCCTAACTACACGGATGAACTATTTCATGAATTGGGCATTCAGAAGATCACGCCCATTATTGCACATCCGGAGAGGAATCAAGAGATTAAGGAGAACCCTTCCAGGCTTCTTGAACTAATTGAAAAAGGGGGATTATCACAGGTGACCGCTCACTCTATCCTGGGTGGGTTTGGAAAAACCATTCAAGCATTTTCTATGAATTTATGCAAGAATCACTTGGCTCATTTCCTGGCATCAGATGCTCACAATCTAACAAATCGACCATGTGTACTGGGTCAAGCCTATCAAACTCTCAGGGAGAACCTGGGAAACGATGTTGCTGACCTTTTTCAACAAAATGCCAGATGTGTTTTGGAAGATCACTCATTGTTGAAAGAAATTCCAGTATGGTCTAGGCGCAAATGGTTCAAATTTTGGGGATGACCATTACGTAAGAAAAACTACTCCCATAAATTCTATTGAAGAGGTGAAGGTAAGAATGACGATGAAAAAGAAATTAGCCATTACGACTATGGCTGCAAGCTTGGTGTTAGGTACTTTAGCAGGTTTTCCTGTGATTAACAAAGGTAGTGTGAGCACAGGTGTTGCTTATGCGGCTACTCTGCCAGATGCTACACTTCTAGACAAGTTCAATGGCATACATGCAGAACTAGCTAAGGATACTGTTGGTCAAGCAGCTGTTAGATTAGCTAGAAAAAAGATTGATGAACTTTCAAACAATCTTGGACCAGAAGCATCACTTAAGAAAGCCCAGTTAATCGCTCCAATTTGGACCAGAGTAATCGCAAAGATCACTAATCCTCCTTATCCAGGTAATTATAGTGATATTAATGAAGCTGCGATTTATAATGTATTCAGCAAACTTGCTATTACCTATGATTCAACGGGAAGCGACCTTACAGCGGCTTTAAATAATCTATCCTTGCGAAATACTGTAAACAAATTGGAAACTCTGGCAGGAGTAGCGGGCGGTCTTAATGATATTACTTTGAATGATTTCAATCTTTTCTATGATGCAGTAATAAATTCACTAAAAACTTCATCAATACTTGTGGCAGCATCTAGCGATGCTCCTCCTTATGCCCCTACGAAAGCGGCAGTCAAGACGGCAATTGACTCTGTTCTTTCTTCTAATACAAATGTTAGTAAGGTTTTGACAAACCTCAGTATAACGGCGTCGGATATTATGGCCGTAAGGGATAATTTCGACGCATATGCAGATCCCCAAGGTCAAGCTAAGATTGCTACAGAGTCTGCAATTCTTCGATATATTATTTCTACTAAAAGTAATTACTTCGATCTAAGTCGCTCTTCTGACGGAAGAAGCCTAACACCAGGATTTAATGTATCTAATCTTCCAATATCGAATTTGCTGGATTGGGAAGTGACTTCCGGCTCTAACGTGAGTTTCACTAATGGGTCCTTTGTACTCGCAAACAGTGTAAACACCGCTACAATTGTAGGAATCGCTGCTCGCGATAAAATATTCCACAGACTGGTTTACATAGGTACAATATCTCTAACACCTCAAAGCACCGGTGGTGGTGGTGGTGGTGGTGGCCCAGTACCCGGAACGGATACTACTAAAGATAAAGTAGCTACAGATACAAAGGCAGCTCTTGGTGATATCAAAAAACAACTCCAAGATGCAACACCTGAAAAGCAAAAAGAGCTAATAAATCAAGCTAAATCCAAAGTAGAAGAAGCCATTAAGAATATCAGCAAAATCGATTTGACCAAAGCAACTACTACTAATGCTGCAGGGGACAAGGCAACAGCTGTATTAAACATCACTGATCTAAAGAAGCAGATTGAGGAAATTAATAAACAAGTCAAAGCGCTTAATGACAGCTTGAAAGAGCTGGATTCGACTTCTAAGACCGTGAAGGCCGAGCTTGCGCTTGATCTAGGCACTGTGAATGCCAAGACTACAGAAGTTCCACTTTCAAAGGAATTATTGAAGGCAGCTAAAGATAATGGAATCGATGCTATTGGTCTTACTCTAAATGGACTTAAAATGACTTTGAGTTCTGATGAATTCAAAGAGGATACAACCTTGAATGTAACCAAACAAGAAAAGGCAGTAGCTACTTCAGCTACCCAATTGCAAGTTGCGTCGGATGTGTATGAATTCCAATTTGCCTCAGGTGGAAATAAAGTTGATTCATTTAAGACGCCAATCTCATTAAGTATTCCGATTTCCAACACAAGTGGAATGGATACTGAGCTTCTGACATTAGCTAAAATCCTGGATGGCAAGCTAATTTTCTTCGGCGGAATCTATAAGAATGGCAAGCTGGATGCTAAACGTAACTCTTTCTCAACCTACACAGTTGTAGAAAATAAGGTTAGCTTCAATGACACAAGCTCTGTTCAAATATGGGCAGGACGTCAAATTCAAGTGGCGGCGGCCAAAGGAATCCTGGAAGGACGCGAAAGCAGTCAATTTGTTCCAAATGGTCAAGTGACTCGCGCCGAATTTGCCAAAATGATCGTGAAGACCTTCGGTCTGGAAGATGCCTCGGCAACTGCAAGCTTCAATGATGTCAGTGATACCGATTGGTATAAAGTGTATGTGGCTTCCGCAGTGAAGAATGGAATCGTGAACGGTCGAGCAGAGGGCAAGTTCGATCCGAACGGTCAGATTACCCGTGCTGAAATGGCAACTATGGCTGCAAGAGCATTGCTACTTTCCGGATCTATTGCGAATGTTACAGATATTGAAGCAGCGCTTAAAGTCTTCAAGGATGCAGGCTCAATTGGGGACTCTCTGAAATCAGGAGTAGCTTTAGCTGCAAGCCAAGGCATTATAGTCGGAGAAGAGGGAAGCCAATTCAACCCGAATGGAGTTTCCACTCGCGCACAGGCTGCAGTTGTTATCTATAGACTATTGAACAAATAAACCGAATAGGAATACCTCCTCTCTAATCATTGGGAGGAGGATTTCTTTTTCACTTCAGCATAAGAATGACAGATTAATTATGGAGGTTTAGGAAATGGAATACGATTTAAGGGATTATTTGAAAATTATCCGGAAAAGGGTGTGGATGATTTTAGTAGTAGTTATCATTTCATGTGTTGCAACCGGCGTGATGAGTTACTTTTTTATACAGCCGACTTATGAAGCATCAACAAAGCTGATTGTTAATAAATCAGATACTCGTCTGGGAAGTGATACAGTAGACATCAATTCCGTTAACCTTAACCTAAGATTAATTGATACCTATAAAGAGGTAATTAAAACCCCTAGAATAATGGATCAAGTAGAGAAACAGTATCCTGAGTTCGGATTAACATCTGACAAGCTTATTCAAAAAGTAAAAGTGAGTTCTGTTAATAATACACAGGTTATGACCTTGATTGTTCAAGACCGTTCTTATGTGACTGCTGCCAGGATTGTAAATGCAGTATCCAAAGTGTTTGAGAAAGAAATACCTTTGATCATGAAAGTGGATAACGTTTCATTGCTGAACGAAGCGAATGAGGCGGAAAAACCTTTACCCGTCAAACCTAACCCGAAATTAAACTTTGCCATCAGTTTTGTCGTAGCATTGATGATTTCTGTTGGTATTGCATTTCTCTTGGAATACCTCGATGACACAATCAAGACAGAAGCGGATGTACAACATTATCTAAATATACCTACCTTAACGATGATAACCAAGATGAAACCGGAAGATTTTATTCACCAAAGTTCAACAAAAACCGAAAAAACCGAGCTTAGGGGAAGTGAGGCTCCTCATGTCACAATCAACCAATAAAAATCCGCTTATCACGGATGTAAATCCTAAGTCGCCCATTTCTGAATCCTATAGAACATTAAGGACAAACATTCAGTTCTCTGCCGTAGATGAAGATTTGAAAGTACTCATGGTAACTTCAGCGGGCCCTGGAGAAGGGAAATCGACAACGATTGCCAATTTGGCAGTGGCCTATGCGCAATCGGATAAGAAGGTTCTTTTAATCGACGCAGACCTTCGCAAGCCGACTATGCATCATACTTTCAGATTAACGAATAGATGGGGACTTACCAATTTATTAACAAATCAGGCAGAGATAGAAGAAGTAATCAATAGCTCCAGTATTCCTAATCTTGATGTTCTGACATCAGGACCCATTCCGCCTAATCCTTCTGAAATTTTATCATCGAAGCGAATGAATACTCTTTTGGAAGAATTGAAGAAACGTTATGACATTATTTTGATAGATTCTCCACCTGCAATTGCCGTAACGGATGCTCAGATTCTGGCAACCAGGTGTGATGGAGTCATACTTGTAATAGATTCGGGCAAGGTAAAACGAGAAATCGCCTTGAAAGCCAAGGCAAACCTTGAGCATGTACAAGCAAGACTTTTAGGTGTAGTACTGAATAACGTGGACAGAAAAAACAAAGACGCCTACTACTATTACTATTATGGAAATAAAGAATAGAACAGTTGATTAATGGGGGATGCAACATGAAGTTTCAAAGCAGAATTGTCTTATTGGTAATCGTTGAGCGGAATGTGCACCTCAGTATTCAGCTGAGAAATTTGATCTAATATCGTCAGTCAAAGCAGCAGTGAATCCATCTAGTGTCATGGGTGCCACTAAACGAATTGCAGAACATATTATTCAAAGCTTGGATCGTAAAAGCAGTCGCTGATTGCTTTGGACCGGTAACCGTAACACATCCGGATATGATGATATTTTACATTCCCGAAGCTGTGCAGTTAGTCATTCAGGCAGGTGCATACGCAAAAGGAAGCGAGATATTTATAATCGATAGGCGAACCGGTCAAAATTTTCGATCTTGCAGCAGATTTGATTCGCCTTTCTGGGTTTGAACCAGGAATTGATATCGACATAGTTTTTACTGGTATGCGCCCTAGGGAGAAGTTATTAGGAACTTCTACTCAATGATGAAAAGATAGAAAATACCCTTCATGATCGCATATTTGAAATCCAATGGAAATGAGTCAAAGTGAGTTTGACCTCGAGTTAAAACGCTTGGAGAAAATGATCGGCTAAGCGGGATTAACCGAGAAGTTGTTAAACACATTTTTCCCAATTAAATCCATGTTAGTTAAATTTTCGGATTTTCGGGAATTCAGTAGTCACTACATTGAAAGAGTATTGTTGTTTATTTCATCAGGGAATAAAGTACCTTATAGGTAATGTCTACTATACCTTTATTATCGTAGGCACTCGGTCAAGCTGTGGGAGAATTTCCTTAGACGTGTATCGTCAATGGTTTGATGTGAGGGTGGGTTAAATGCCCTTAAGCTTTTTTGTTATTTCCAACCTGAGATAAAAAAAGTGATTTCAAGATTTTTGATAGAGCTTATATTATTCAGTTGCATAATGTTTTGAAATTAGTTTTTTATTCTCATCAACTTTCTGACAATGAAAGTACACTAAAAACAAATGTTGATTTGGTTTGATACATATTCACTTGATTCTAGAGTTTTTTGGGATAATGTATTATATTTGTAAATTTAGACCTTAACGTCAATTACTGCAATGACGCTGGCCGCTGTAATCTCGCAGACACCGGTAGGCTTCAGATGTTCTTCAATCTCCAAATCTAGCTCGGCGGTGAAGCCATGATTGTTTTTATACAAATTCGATCAATTCGGAGTTGATTAAGGGGGGTTGAAATTTAAAAGTAAATATTGATTTGGATGAAATGAAATGTAAGTTTTTCTTATTTTGCTATTAAACTACAAAGCAAAAATTATTATTTAAAAAATAAGTAGGAGGTATAGTAAAGAAATGTCGGCAGGAAAAAATGTGGGGGATTTTTATAGCGAGTATTCTGTAGCATTAGAGCAATCCTATGAACGTAATGGGATTGATTCAACAGGATTATACCGATACATAAAAAAGATTATGGATTTTTTGATAGCTCTAATTGGTTTGGTTCTATGTTTACCGGCATTAATCATTTTTATGATTGTAATTAAGTTAGAAACACCAGGGCCAGCTTTTTTTTTGCAGGAGAGAATGGGGTTAGATGGAAGATGTTTTAAAGTGATTAAACTAAGATCTATGGGGATTGATGCAGAAAAGAATGGGGCACAATGGGCGGCAAAGAATGATCCACGAGTTACAAAGATAGGGGAGTTTATTAGAAAAACTAGAATTGATGAAATACCACAGCTTATTAATGTACTTAAAGGTGAAATGAGCATCATTGGTCCTCGACCGGAAAGGCCGGTATTTACTGCTCAATTTAATGAGGAAATCCCGGGGTTTGTGAATCGTTTATTGGTAAAACCAGGGCTAACTGGATGGGCACAAGTTAATGGTGGGTATGAGATCACACCGAAGGAAAAATTAGAACTGGATTTATATTATATACGAGAGCTTTCCTTATGGTTAGATTTAAAGATTATATTTATGACGGTAATAGTAGTTTTAACGGGAGAAGGAGCAAGATAATTCTATGGTATTGCCTATAAGCAATAATAAACATCAATCTTTAAAATACTTTTGCGGTTGTTCCACGCAGTTTTTTAATAAGTTCAGAGAGTTTAATGGAATATTAGATTGGAGTTGTTAAGAAATGAAAAAAATAAGAAAAGCAATTATCCCTGCTGCAGGTTTAGGAACTCGGTTTCTGCCAGCAACAAAGGCAATGCCTAAAGAAATGTTACCTATTGTCGATAAACCAACAATTCAATATATAGTTGAAGAGGCTGTAGAGTCTGGAATTGAAGACATTATTATTGTTACAGGTAAAGGAAAGAGGGCCATCGAGGATCACTTCGATAGTGCTTTTGAGTTAGAGCAAAATTTGATCGAAAAGAAGAAAGTTGAGTTATTAGAGGAAGTTAGAAGGTCAACAAATTTAGTTGATATTCATTATATTCGCCAGAAAGAACCTAAGGGTTTGGGGCATGCAGTATGGTGTGCAAGAAATTTTATTGGGGAGGAACCGTTTGCTGTATTACTAGGAGAGGAGATGATATTGTACAAGCTGAAATACCTTCATTAAAGCAGTTGATTAATCAATTCGAAAGAGTGCAATGTTCAGTGGTTGGTGTACAAGAAGTACCTCAAGAAGAGACTTACCGATATGGAATAATAGAACCAACTACTCAAGATAATCGGCTTTATAAAGTAAAACGTTTTGTTGAAAAACCTAAAATAGGTAATGCACCGTCTAACTTGGCGATAATGGGAAGGTATATTCTTACTCCGAAAATCTTTGAATTCTTGGATAGGCAAGAAAAAGGTGCTGGTGGAGAAATACAGTTAACAGATGCAATTCAGAGTTTAAATGAGGTACAAAATGTATATACCTATGATTTTGAAGGTAAGAGATACGACGTTGGAGAAAAGCTTGGTTTTATTATGACGAGCATTGAATTTGCATTGATGAGAGAAGATTTGCGATATCCAATTTTACAATATCTAGAAGGAATCTTAAATAAAGAAAAGTTATCCTTTTAGAAATTTGAATTATAAAGATAAAGTTAGATTTAATGAGTATTTTTTTGCAAAAAAATTGCTTTAAGGAAAGTATTAATTAAATAATTAATCTATTGGAGAAGCAAATAAAGAGATGATAACGAATAAATATTCTGTTCTAATGTCTGTCTACTATAAAGAGAATCCCATTTTTTTTAGAGAGAGTATAAAAAGTATGTTACATCAAACCATCAGACCAGATGAGATAATAATTGTGAAAGATGGGAAATTAACAAAAGATCTTGAAGAAGTTATTTCAGAATTTATTAATCCTTTAATAAAAGTAATTTCTTTAGATGAAAACAAAGGTTTGGGTGAAGCTTTAAATATTGGAATGAGGTATTGTAGTAATGATTTAATTGCTCGGATGGATACTGACGATATTTCAAAAAAAGATCGGTGTGAAAAACAACTTAGAATGTTTTCAGCAAATGAGTCACTTTCGATAGTAAGTTCATCAATTGTAGAATTTGACGAAAATATAAATAATGTAAAAACAATTAAAAAGTTACCAACAAATCATAACGATATTATAGAGTATGCTAGGAAAAGAAATCCATTTAATCATCCTGCAGTAATGTTTAAGAAGTCTGCCGTTGAAATTGCAGGTGGTTATAAACATTTTCATTTATTTGAGGATTACTACTTATGGGTAAGAATGATAATGAATGGAGCTATTTGTGCTAACATTGATGAACCACTATTATATATGCGCACAAATTCTGCTTTGTACAATAGACGTGGAGGTTGCTCATATTGTAAATGTATCATCAAATTTAAATGGTATCTTAAGGAAATTGGATTTATTTCAGCTAAAAATTTTTTGATTTCTACCATTGCTCAAGGAACAGTCGCGATTTTGCCAAATAAATTAAGGATGTCAGTATATAAGAAATTTCTAAGAAATAAACAAACTTAACATAATAATCAATTTAAGTTAAAAAGGAACAGTAAGATTATTTCTTAAATGGAAAAGAAATATGTGTGATACTTGCTTTTAAAGATTTAAAAACATCAACCCCAGAAACAATTAGGTCACATGAGGTGTTCAGGTGTTTTACGGAGGATAAGGTAATGGAAATTAGAGTTCTACACATCGTAGACAGTTTGAACCGTGGAAGCGGGGTTATGTCTGTTATTATGAATTTATATAGAAATATTGATCGGTCGAAGGTTCAATTTGATTTTTTGGTTAGCTTTGATAAATCGCCAAACTATGAAGAAGAATTAATCAATATGGGAGCTAAAGTGTACCACTTAACCCCTCCTACTTTGAAGAATATTCGTTCTTATATCAATGAAATTGATGAGTTTTTTAACACACACGCAACCTATACAATCATACATTCGCACACACCTACTTTTAATTTGTTTATCTTTCCTATCGCAAAAAAATATGGTATAAAATTTCGAATAGCTCACAGTCATAATTCCAAATATTCAGATAAACTTCTAAAGGCAATAAGAAACTATTTTATGTTGCTGCCTACTAATTTGATAGCAAATGTTTATCTCGCCTGTTCAAATAAGGCAGGTGAATTTTTGTTTGGAAAGAAAGCTTTAAAAGAGGGTAAAGTTCATATCATTAATAATGCGATTGATTGTGAGCGATTCAAATATAATGAAATTATTCGAGGCAGGGTTAGAAAGGAGCTTGAGATCGAGAACCAATTTGTTATAGGTCACATAGGTAGGTTTTCAGAACAGAAAAATCATACGTTTTTAATAGATGTATTTTATGAAGTTCTTAAAAAATCAAAGAATGCTTTGTTGCTTCTGGTTGGTGACGGGGATTTGCAAAAAAGTATCATGGAAAAGGTTAATTCGCTTAATATTCAAGACCAAGTTAAGTTCTTAGGAGTGAGGAGTGATATCAATAATTTGATGCAGGCTATGGATGTTTTTGTTATGCCTTCGTTGTTCGAGGGACTCCCAGTTGTTGGAGTTGAAGCTCAAGCATCCGGTCTGCCTTGTATTATATCTGATAATGTTACAAAAGAGATAAAGGTAGCTAATGTACAATTTCTAAGCCTGAGAAGCCCTATCAGTGAATGGGCTGAGAGAATACTTGAATTTAATGTAAAACATTTTCGTGTGGATTCAACCGATGATCTTAGAAAAGCGGGCTTTGATATTAAGCAGGAGGCAAAGAAGTTGAAGGAGCTATATGTAAAACTAGAATCAATGAATAAGTCAAATTTCATTTGAAAAGCACCAAAATGAATTGCGTTTGACGCCTTATTAAGAACAGTATTTAATTTAGTAATTGTATAAATTTTCTATCTATACATTTTTTGGAGGTTCAAGATTTAGTTGCCCTGCAAAAGCAAAGGAACAGGTGAATATGTGGTTGTACTACATTTTTATAGAATATATATTGACGTTAGCATTAGTAACTAATGGAAAATATACCAGTGAAAAAAGGATAAGTAAAACGAACGATAAGGTGTACTTATTACTAACATTTGGGTTATTCCTATTTTTTTCAGCCTTTAGGGCAAGTTTTGTTGGGAATGACACGAAATTTTATCTAGATTTATATAAGAATATATCGTGGACAGACAATTTAGACTTGTTTACTGGAAGAATTGAAATTGGGTTTGTTTATTTGAATAAACTATTGAGTTTAGTTTTTACCCAACCTCAAATAATATTAATTGTTACTAGTGTTATTTTCATGTTGGCTTTTTGTTTTTTTATTTATAAATATTCTACGATGACATGGCTTAGTGTCTATTTATTTTTTGTTTTAAGGTTTTTTGACGAGTCAATGAACATAATTCGTCTTGATATTGCGTTGGCAATTGTACTGTTTTCCTACAATTTTATTCGAAAAAAACAACTGTTTCGATTTATATTTCTTGTATTGATTGCAACATTATTTCATGCTACTGCAATTGCATTTTTGCTTGCTTATCCAATTAGTCGTTTAAAATTCAATTTTAAGTTTGTTTTAATCACCATATGTGGAAGCATAATACTATTTTTCAGTTTCTCATCTTTGTTAAATGAATTACTTCTCATTTTTCCCAAATATCAATATTACGTTGGTACTGTTTATCTTGACGGGAATGTACGAATAGCAAGCATCATGAATTTACTAGTTGGCTTAAGTATCTTGTTAATTGGCATAAAGACAAATTACCATAATAACAGTACTGAGCTAAAAATAGAGTTAATTGGTGATCTTAATAGTCAAAAACCTAACGTTGTAAATTTGAAAGATAAGGTAAATGACGGCGAGATATTCCTTATTTTTACATTCATCTGGGTTGTAATAACATTTTTATCAATTAATTTCGCCTTGCTCTCACGAGTTGGATTATTTTTTGAGATGTTTGCTATTGTATATTTACCAAATGCAATTAAACAGATGAAGAACAAGAAACTGGCTTTATTGTACACTATATTGATAGTAATATTATTCTTTATTTATGCTACAGAAATTCAGATTTTTAGACCAGACTGGAACAGGATTTACCCATATGATTTTTTCTGGAACGAATAATTGAGGAGATAACCTGAGATGAAATTTTCATTAATTATGTGTACAGCAAATAGAGTCAATGAAGTAAGACGTTTTTTTGAGTTTATATCTAAACAGACATATAACAATTTTGAGATAGTACTTGTTGATCAAAACAAAGATGACAGATTACAGGGTATAACTGAAGAATACGGAAAGTTAATTAATTTAATATATATAAAATCAGATCAGGTTGGTTTGTCAAAAAACCGTAATATAGGATTAAAGTATAAAACTGGAGACATAATAGCATTTCCTGATGATGATTGTGTTTATCCAAGACATACCTTAGAAAGAGTACATGAAGCGTTCGTTAATAATAAAAATGTAGATTCGATAACTATTCAATTTACAAAATTAATTGGAGAAGGCCACGAGCAATTAGAAATAAATGATTTTAATACTATTACAAATGTCAAACGAGTAAATAAGTATAATTGTATAAGAAGGACATGTTCAATCACGATATTCGTTAGTAAGAAAGTTCATGAAAATATTGGGGGGTTTGATGAAAAACTAGGATTGGGAGAAACATTAATCCCAGCAGGTGAAGACTATGAATACGCATTAGGTATTTTGAAAAATGGGTTTAATATGTTCTATATCCCTCAAATAGCTGTTTTGCATCCAGTTCTTAAGTTAAATTTGCTTGATAAGAACGAATATGATAGAAATAAAAAACGAATTGAATCGACAAGTAAAGTAATTATGTACATAGCCAATTATCATAAGCTAGGTTTGGATTTTAAAATTGTTAGAATTAGTGATAGAATATTAGGTTTATTATTTCGTGCGATAATGTTAGATCTAAAAAGGTGTAATTTAATATTTAGTGATCTTAGATCAATGTTTAAATATTGGTATATCCGTATATGATCGAAAATTGAAATCTAAAATAGATCATAAAATGGAAAACAAATCTATGTTAAAAAAGATAGTAGGATTAAAGTTATACACAAAGAAAGTGGTGGACTATCCAATGCAAGAAATGCTGGCTTTTATAAGATGTACTAATGACGGCAATTAAATTTGATACATAAACGATCGATGATTTTCATGGGATCTGTCAAGATGTGTTCCATGAAGACAGACATTGTTAATGACATCTGATTTAAGCCACTTCCATAGTCCTTCAACGATATTGAGCTGGGGACTGTATGGGGGCAGAAACACAAGCTTAAGTCTGCCGTTCAATGATTGGAGGAAGGGTTCAAGCAGCTTCGCATGATGGATGCGGCGTTGTCCAAAATCAGTACGTTTCTCCTTGTGGTATAAGCGAGAACGACTTTTTGGAGAAATTCCAAGAATGTTTCCGCCGTATACTGCTCTTCTTCCTGCCACACAATCATGCCTGTAGCATAATCAAGTGTAGCCAGCAGTTTTACGCCCCGATGCTTGCCCGTTGTTTTAATGATTCGCTGTTTGCCTTTTGCAAACCACGTGTGTGGCAGCGCTTGATAGTCGCGAATCATGCTATGTGATCAATTTCGCCGTCTTCGTAATTTTTTTAAGCCTGGAAAAGTGGTTTTGACAAATTCGTTCTGCTTTTCTACTTCAGCAGCCGCTAGCGTGTACGTCGGTTTGGTGTAGCTGAGCCCCATACGATGCATCATTTTCGATATGCCGCGGATCGAGTACTCGTGTTTGAATTCACGTTTGATATAAGCACCGATGATCTCCAGCGTCCAGTTGAATTTGGCAGGGAACCCAACTTCATGAGGCAGCGAGTCAATAATGGCTTTCTTCAGTTGCGCCTGCTATTCCTTAGTTAATCGTTCTGGCGCACCAGTCGAGAACTTCATGATCAAACCGTCAAGTCCGAGCTTTCGGTAGGTGCGAATATACTCATTGACGGTGTATCCGATTTTCCAATTGCGATTGCAATTTGTACGGGACCTTGACCCAATAAGTGAAGCCGTACATTGCAGAATGGAATCCGCTTCAATCAGATCACAAATCAGTATGCCATCCCTCAAATTAGGGTAATTCATTAGGCTGTATTGTCAGAAATTACAGGAAAATCTACTTAGTTGCATGAGGTGTAAAAATGAATACCACTCAAAGGGTTACAGTGCTAATGCCTGTATACAACGGAGGGAAATTTCTATCTGAAGCAATTGAAAGCATATTAAATCAAACATATAGAGAGTTTGAATTTTTAATAATTAACGACGGTTCAACAGATAATAGTGAAGAAATAATTAAGGGATATAATGATAGTAGAATCATATATGTGGAAAATGAGAAAAATATAGGTTTAATTCAAACTTTAAACAAAGGATTAGGTTTAATCAATAGTGATTATATAGC